>CAZZNG010000341.1:0-5335 GCA_964655505.1 uncultured Litorilinea sp.
GCCCATCTGCTCGCGAGATGGCATGTTGCTCAATGCCCATCTGCTCGCGAGATGGCATGTTGCTCAATGCCCATCTGCTCGCGAGATGGGCGTAGCGTCCGGGAAGGCGAATCCCAGCATGAGTGGGACTACCCGATTCATTCCTGAACCTTCACCTAGGGCCGGCGTTTTTACACGCGCGCCCATTTAAGCACATTCGTTCTACTTATTCAAGAGGCAATTACAACTTGACGCGGCGCAGGCGCAGCGCATTGCTCACGACGCTGATGCTGGAAAAGGCCATCGCGCCCGCGGCCAAGATCGGGTGCAACTGGCGCAGGAAATCCGGCGCCCAGGCAAAGGGAGCCAGCACGCCCGCGGCAATCGGGATCAGCGCCACGTTGTAGCCAAAGGCCCAGACCAGATTCTCGCGAATGTTGCGCATGGTCGCGCGCGAGAGCTTGATGGCCTGGGGCACGCTGCGCAGATCGCCGCGCATCAGGGTCACATCAGCCGTCTCCATCGCTACGTCTGTGCCCGTGCCGATTGCAAAGCCGACATCGGCTTGGGCCAGCGCGGGCGCATCGTTGATGCCGTCGCCCACCATGCCGACGCGGTAGCCTTCGGCCTGCAACTGTGCCACTTGGTCGGCCTTGTCGCCGGGCAGCACCTCGGCCAAGACCCGGTCAATGCCTGCTTCGGCGGCAATGGCTTGGGCTGTGGCCGCGTTGTCGCCGGTCATCATGACCACCAACAACCCTTGGCGCTTCAACGCCTCCACTGCCTCGCGCGAGCCTTCCTTGATCACGTCGGCCACGCCCACCAGCGCGCTGGCTTGGCCGTCAACCGCCAGCCACATGGCGGTTTTGGCTTCGGCTTGTAGCCGCTCGGCTTCAGGCTCCAACCCATTGAGCGCCACTTGCTCACGCTCCATCAAGCGCAGGTTGCCCAATAGCACCTGGCGACCGTCCACCTCGGCGCGGATGCCGTGTCCGGCGATGCCCTCGAAGCGGGCCGGGTCGCTCAAGGCCAAGCCTTCTGCTTGGGCCTGGCGCACAATGGCCTCGCCCAGCGGATGCTCAGAACCGCGCTCCGCCGATGCAGCCAACTGCAGCAGCGCGTCCCGATCCTGCGTCGCGGTCTTGCTCACCACCACATCGGTCACCGCGGGTTCGCCGCGCGTGATCGTGCCCGTCTTGTCCAGCACAATCGCGGTCAACTTCTGCGCCTGCTCCAGTGCCGCGCTGTTCTTAAAGAGAATGCCCGCTTCCGCGCCCTTGCCCACGCCCACCATAATGGAGGTCGGCGTCGCCAGCCCCATGGCACACGGACAGGCAATGACCAGCACCGCGACCAAGCGGATCAGCGCGGGGACAAACCCGGCTCCGCTCAGCAGCCAGACGCCAAAGGTCACCAGGGCAATCACGATCACCGCGGGCACAAAGTAGGCCGCCACTTGATCCACCACGCGCTGGATCGGTGCGCGACTGCCCTGGGCCTGCTCGACCAGGCGAATGATCTGGGCCAGCGCGGTTTCCTTGCCGACCTTGGTCGCCTCGAATTTGAGCAGCCCTTGCTTGTTGATCGTCGCGCCGATCACTGTATCGCCCACGCCCTTGTCCACGGGCAGGCTCTCGCCGGTGATCATGCTTTCATCCACCGCGGAGCGGCCCTCGACCACGATGCCATCCACCGGGATCTTCTCGCCGGGGCGCACCAGAACCATATCGCCCTGCACCACCTCGGCAATGGGCACATCGACTTCCGCGCCGTTGCGGATCACGCGGGCGGTTTTGGGCTGCAAGCCGATCAGCTTCTTGATCGCCTCGCTGGTGCGCCCCTTGGCGCGCACCTCCAACAGTTTGCCCAGCACGATCAGGGTGATGATGACCGCGGAGGTTTCAAAATAGACATGGTGGCCCAGCGTGTGAATGCCCAGCGTTAGGGCGATCAACACCGCGACGCTGTAGAAATAGGCCACAGACGAACCCATTGCCACCAGCACATCCATGTTGGCGCTGCCGTTGCGCAGGCTCTTGTATGCGCCGGTGTAATAGTCCCAGCCGACATAGAATTGCACCGGCGTTGCCAGCACAAAGAAAAGCCAATTGACCCACGCGGCATGTGCCCATGCGCCGACCAAGCCAAAGTCACGCGCCATGCTCAAGAGGAAGAGAGGCAGCGTGAAGACGACGCCAACCAAGAGACGCCGCTGCTGGTGGCGCAATTCTGCCTCGCGCGCGGCCGCTTCGGCATCTTCGGGGTCGTCGCTCTCCGCGGCTTGCACCACGTCATAGCCTGCCTTGCGGACAGCGGCCACTAGATCATCGCGCGTCACCGCGCCGGGGATGTAGCGCACAGAGGCGCGCTCCGCCGCATAGTTGACCTCGGCCTCCAACACCCCATCCACCTTGTTTAGACGGCGCTGGATGGTGTTGGCGCAGTTGGCGCACGTCATGCCCAACAGCGGCAGTTCGACGGTCGCGGTGGGAATGTCATACCCAGCCCGCTGCACCCGCGCAATGACATCGGTCGCCACCTCTTTTTGGTTGACCACAGCCGGGTCAAAGTGAACGGTGACCTTCTCATTGGCAAAGTTGACCGAGGCATCCGTCACGCCCGCCACCTTCTTGGCGTTACGCTCGACCGACGCCACACAATTGGCGCAGGTCATTCCCACCACAGGCAAGGTCAACTGCTGCAGCGGCTTTTGCGGCGCGGCGGATTCCCGCTCTTTTTGATTGGTTTGATTTGAACCTGTTACGGTCGTTGTGGACATTGCTGCCCCCTAGCCTTTAGATGTACGCAGCCGGAAACGGCACAAGCGCGCGTCGTTTCCGGCTGCCAACCATATGACAAACATGCTGTTGCAAATCGCTGCGCCCTGCCGGTGCGGCCGTATGGCCCCGGCAACCGTCACAGCCGTTTACTGCAATGCAACCTCATTGGCGGGCGGATAGTTGATCTCTTCCAACGTCGCCACGATCTGTTCCCAAGTGGCAGGCTCGTCATAGGTGACCGTGACCTGTTTGGTCGCCTCGTCCGCCTTTACCTGCTCGACGCCGACCAAGTCACCCAGTTCCATCTCGATGGTATGGGTGCAGTGGCTGCAGCTAATGTTGGGAACGACAAAGGTCTTGCTCGTCATGTTGCCTCCTCAGCAAATGAACCCTGTAACAGTTGAAGTCGATAGCATATGCGACAAGCATACAGCGCAAACGGCTGCTTGGCCGTGACAAACGTCACAGGGGCGCTACAGCTTGTTCGCCATTTCAAACACACTGGTCACCTCGGCCAAAACGGCCTCGCGCTCTTCGGGGTCATCCCCCTGGATGGCAGTGGTGACGCAGGTGTGGAGATGGTTATCCAGGATCAGGGCGCTCACCTTGTTCAACGCAGCTTGCACCGCCTGGATCTGCTTGATCACATCGATACAGTAGGTGTCATCCTGCACCATGCGCTCGATGCCCTTGATATGTCCGGCGGCACTCGCCAACCGCTGTGTGACTGCCTTGCGTGTCTGGTCGTCCATAGCTCCCTCTCCTCCATACCCGCTTACCCCCACCCCCTGGGGGGGGGATGCATGTAGTATAGTTTGTACTCTGTAGAATGTCAAGTAGGTTGTTATCCGATTCAAAATCGGCAATGCGCTCAAAGCCGCGGCTTCGTCCCGCCCATTATCTCCAGAACCTGCGCCACAACCTGTGTATAATCCTCAATTTTGATCAGCGTTGTGTTCACCACGATTCGCTCACTAGGCACATCAACCCAATCCAGCGGCCCGCTGCGAATAAGCCGATGAAAATTCGGGTCATCACTCTGGTTGACGTGGCCGGGGTGACGCACACCCCGCTCAATACGGTGGCGATATCTTGCCAACAGCACATCTGGCTCGCATTCGCACCGTATCTGAATGATCCGTAAAGAAAATTGCCTGCTGAACTTCTGCCACTGGGCATTGGCAAATCGAGGATCAAAATTGCCCTCTACAATCAAGGGAACGCCTGCGCCCACTAACGCTTCTACCTGCTGATACAACAAGTCCCATGTTGCGACAGCCACTTTGTTGGACGGGATCGCGCCAGACCCGTCAAGCGCAACAAAGAGCGTTTCCTTAATCGCATCCTTAGCGATCAAGGGCAGTCGAAGTGCCTTGGCGAGAACACTTGCAAGCGTCGTTTTGCCAGTAGCGGGATGGCCTGTAACGAGGACTACGGGGATAGACATAGGGTTACCATGCTTCTGTGTCGGGGGGAACAAGCTTTATCCCAGCGACGAAACGTTGAATCTTGCGCGCTGCGATTAACATGTCCAACAAACGCGCATCGTCACGCCGCATCGATCACCTGGGCCGATTATACGATGATAGCAAACTGACTATAGCAAATTGACTCACACTGCGCGCCAGCCTCCGGTGGGTTTGGATGTATACTCTAGCGGAATCTCCCACACGCCGCCCGGCTCAAAGTTAATTCGAAGCGAGAGGATAGAGGGTAAACCACCATGAGCAAAGATCTTGTCCAGCGCCAATTCGGGGCCAACGCTGCTGCCTATGCCACCAGCAAAGTCCATGCCGAAGGCGCAAGCCTTGCCCGTTTGGTCGAACTGCTCCAGCCGCAGCCAACCTGGCAGGTGCTGGACGTCGCCACAGCCGCAGGGCACACAGCCTATGCCCTAGCGCCCCATGTGGCGCATGTGACCGCGACCGACATCACGCCGGAGATGCTGCCCGTTGCCGCCAAGCTGGCCGAAGAAAAAGGCATCACCAATGTGACCCTAGAGACAGCCGACGCGGAAGAACTGCCTTTTACCGATGCTTCTTTTGATCTAGTCACCTGTCGCATTGCCCCCCACCATTTCCCCCACATTGACCGCTTCATCGCCCAAGCCGTGCGCGTGCTGCGCCCCGGCGGGCGGCTGGCAGTGGTCGACAATGTGGTTCCGGGCGGCGATGCGGAAAGCGACGCCGCGGGCGCGTATGTCAATGCATTTGAGAAGCTGCGCGATCCGAGCCATGTGCGCGCGCTGAGTTTGGCCGAATGGCTGGATGCCTTTGCCGCCGCGGGGCTGACTGTCGAACATTATGAGGTCGCAGACAAGCCCATGACCTTTACGCCGTGGGCCAAGCGCATGGGCGCGAGCGAGGAGACGATTGAAGAACTGCGACGGCTGCTGCGCCAAGCGCCGCCCGCGGCCACAGCCTACTTCAAACTGGGCGAAGCGGATGGGGATCTGGTCTTTAGCTTGCAAGAAGGGCTGATCATCGGGCGCAAGGCATAGGGAGGCCGCGAGGGGGTACGGCCTAGGGCGTGTATGCAAAGTCAAAGCCACAGGAGTGTGGCGGCGATGAGCCAGA
>CAZZNG010000342.1:0-3832 GCA_964655505.1 uncultured Litorilinea sp.
GCCAGTGATATTGGCCCGCGCATCCAACGTGATATTCTGCCCTGCCTTGAGCGTCAGATTCCCCCCCGCGTCGATGGTGATATCTTTAGCCGCCTTAATCGTGATCGAGTCCGTCTTGGTGTCGATCAAAAGCTGATTTTTCTTCTTATCTTGGATCAGCACTTGCGGCGCGTTGTCGGAATCATCCAGGATAATGATGTGCCCCGTCCGCGAATAGAGCACCCGCCGCTGCACCTTGCCATTGCTCGAAACCTGATTGGTCTTTTCAGGCGGCTTATCCTTTTGGTTCCACAACATGCCCACAACATAGGGCCGGTTCACATCCCCATGCTCAAACGCCACCAGCACCTCGTCGTTGATCTCCGGCATATATACGAACCCGCGACCCTGGCCCGCGTCCGGCGCAGCAATCTTGGCCCAGGCGCTTTCAATCTCAGCGCCTCCTGAGCCCCCGTACAACGGCATCCAGGGAAACTTCACCCGCACGCGCAGCAATCCCTCGGGATCGTTGTTGTTTGTCACAATCCCCACCACCACGCCGTCAATGCGCCCGTAGCTGCTCGCTTGTTTCCCGTCAGGCCGGATCAAATCTGTCACTGTGTGGGGATAGCGTCCTGTCACAGAGAAGTGCGTTTCCCCACCATGCGCGTTGTAGTAGTGAGTCGCAGAGGTCACAAAATACTTGCCGCTGAAGCGCGAGCCTAGCCCTGTTAACTTCAATTCGACGCCCGCCTGGATCTTGGGTGCGAGGAAGGCGACCCCTTCCCCCTCCACAAAATCCCCTTCGCGCGCCTGTGCGTCCGCCTCCGCCATTGCCTGGGCGTGGCCCGAACTGTGCAAATTTGCCTCAAACGAATAGCTCGTTTTACTAGCAGAAAAAACTGCCCTTGCCGCCTGACCGCCTGCTTCGTCATAGCCGTTCTGCACCCAGACGGATGGCGTGGCATTATATTTCCCGCTGATCACCTCCTTCCGGAGCGGGTCCCACCCGCGCGTCTCATAGGTCGCGGGCTGTTGGGCCGCGGACAGGCGCGGGCGGAAACTGCGTAACGCCTCGCCCAATACCAACTCCGGCCCAGGCGTGCGCGTGGAAGGCTTCTTAAAATAGAGCTTCTCATCCTGCACATAAAGCAAGTAGCCTAGGCGTCGTGCCCGCTCTGACAGAAACTCCATATCGGTCTGGTTGTACTGCAACACGTATTCGTATTCATACGGAGTCGCATCGACATCAGCCTGCAACCCTGCATCCTGCACAATCTTCTTGACGATAGCGGCGTCCGTCATCTTCGTATACGTCTGCGTGCGACGTCCCACTAACAAGCGGTGCAGTTTGTCATACGCACGTATCTCGAAAATATGCTGCCCAGATGCCGAGAAATAGGGTTCCAGCGCCACAATCTCGCCTTTGAAAACAGTTCCCCCCTCTGTGCCAAAGCTAGCCGGTGGAACCATCTCAATCTCGATCGCCTTGCCCACATCAAATATTGGGTCGTCGATCAGTTCCACCTCGGGATCGTGCAGCCGGATCGTCGCCATCGCCGGTAAATTGAAAACCGTCTCGACGACCACCTCTTCCAAATTGTGTTCGTAGTCGTCAGCCGCCTGGCCGCCAACCTTGATCCGAACGCTTGCTAAATTGGTAAACGCTTGCTCACTCATCGTGAACCCTATTCTTCACGCCCGTCATGCACGTTGCACTCTCTATGGCAGCGGCACAATCTTCAAAATTTGCCCAGGAACCAACTCATTGGGCTTCAACAGACCGTTGGTCTCCGCCAAGTGACGCCACGCCGACGAATCGTGGTAAATCTGATAGGCAATCCAATCCAGTCGCTGCCCCTGCTCCACCACCCACGTACTGCGCACCTCGGTGCGCGAGGTGGGGTTCTGCCCGCCCTTCTTCTTCTCGTCCCACGCCTGCCGGAAGTGCACGTCTAGCTGGGCGCGCAGCGGCGTGCCATCCTCCTTGAAGAGCGAAAAACTCTGGCGAATACTCTGGATCACTGCCACAAAGCTCATGAACTTACCCCACTGCACCATCACTTGGTGGGGCTGTCCCTTCTTGTCACGCGCGTTCGACGGCTTAACCAGCGACATCGCCAGCAGGTTCATATACCTCTCGCGCACATCCTCGCCCGTATCCGTGCTGTCAAAGAGCAGGCTGACCCGCAGCGACCCCGAAAGGCCGCCGCTAAAGATCACCTCCGGCACATCGTCGCCCATGTCGCGCCGGAAAGACCACTCATTCATCTTATTCAGCGTCAACGTCTCCGGGTTGAACTGGCATTCAAGCTTTCTCGACTCGTCCAGCGAGACAGTCGTATCTTTCTCGGTCAAATTCTTTTTCAGCGGGATAATCGTCAATTTCGCAACCCCGCCCAGCGAATCTATCGCCATGCCCTATCTCCTTTCTCCGCCCCCACACCTACACAACCAGCAGTCCGCCCCATGCGCCTGGCTAGCGCACCGGCCTGCGCTCGCGCTCGATCACCAACATGCGCTTGATGATCGGCAGCAGCGCCCGCGCCAGCGTGTCCAGATCCGCGCTTGGTCGCCCCTTCTGCCGTCCCATCTCAGCAACTTGTTCGTCGTCAGCCACCGTGTTCGATCCGCCGCTTGATTCAGCGCTCGATCCGGTGCTGTCACCACTTCCAGGAGCGCCCTCTGCATCCACTGCCGGACTGTGCACCCCGTCTATCGCGTCGTCGTGCACGCGCGGCATTTCTGCCTCGCGGACCTCCTCGTCTAAATCGCGCTCGTCGTCATCGCGTTGAATAACCCTGCTCGGCGCGGCAGGTTGCCGTCTCACAGCATCACGCGCTGCAGTGCGCTGCACAGTCGCACCTTGCTTGCTGGACGTTTGCCGGACCGTTCCCTCCTGTGCGGTAGCCTTGCGCGGGGCGGCCAAAGGCATCGCCTGTTTGGCAGGGCTACGCCGCCGCGGCGCGGATGTTTCCGCGGGCGCAACCGGCAGCGGCTCCACCGTGCGCTGCACCGCAGGAGCCGCGCTGCCCACCGTCACGTCTGCGTTGGCGAACAGGCCCAATACACCCCCCGCGGGCGCGCTGCTCGCAGACAGGGTCGCGACAGCCTCGGCCTTTGCCTGCGGCAGCACAGCCGGTGAAGAAACTCGGCTCAAGATCGGCCCTGGTAAACGCCGCTGCACAAGCGGCGGCGGCTGCGCATGAGCCAATGTCGGGGTGTCGCCCCCCATATCCCCATCGCGTTGACGCTGGATCGCGGCCTCACCGCGCCCAGCCCCCGATCGCGCGGCAGCAGGCGGCGTATCATCCGCTGGCTCCACGCGCGGCGTGCGCTGGATGGTCGCGGGGGAACTTGCCGCGGGCAAATCACCGGCATCCCCGCGCCGCGGCTCGACAACAGGTGAACGAGAACGGTCTGTATCACCTTGGGGCATCGTCTGCGCTGCTGTACGGTCTGCCCGCGTGTCTGGCTCACGCTGGACTGCCTCGCGCTGGATTGCCCGGTCATCGCCCGGCTGGTGCTGCTCGATTGGCGACGATGGCGACGAAGGGGATGCCGAAAGCGGCGGCTCCCCCTGCACAGCCCGTGGTTCTTGTTGTGGTTCTTGTGCGGCAGTGTCCCCCTGTACAGCGGCACGCTGCGCCGTATCCTGCACGACATTCTCTTGCACTACATTTTCTTGCACTGCATTCGTTTGTACTGCACTCGCTTGCGGCGCATCACCACCCGGCGCATCATCCTGCAACCTATCTGGCTGTGCATCAGTTTGCCCATCGGTATCCCGCTGCACAGCTTCATCCTGCGCTCGCTGGATCGTGGTTTCGCTGCCTCTTGGCGCTGTTGTCTC
>CAZZNG010000342.1:3932-5271 GCA_964655505.1 uncultured Litorilinea sp.
GTCTCCGCTTGGGCGGGCGGCGGCAATGCTGGCTCTCCTGGCGACTGCGTTGATGGCCGCGGTGCTGATACCTGCGGTGTTGATGCGCGTGACGCTGATGATGCTGGCTGCGCGTCATCTACGCTGCGCTGCACAGCCCCAGACCGCGCATCAGACGCCTGATCCGGCGCTTGCGTCGCTTGCATCGGAGTGGATGCGTCGCGCGCGGGCTTGCGCTGTACTCTATTGCCCGACGATCCACGATCCAGCGGCTTGGCCGCGCGCTGCACCGGTGTAGAAGTGGCTGGGCCAGAAGCAGACGTCCCTGCATCCGTCTCCGCGTCAGGCATGGCATCCACGGCATCTGCTGACGTGGGCAACGTCCCCTCCGGCGCATCATGCCCTGTCGCCTGCCGCTGAATCCGTTGCACCGGCGCAGCCCCGGCCTGCTCGACCGTTGGCATCTCCGGCAGATGCGCCGCTTGGCTACCGCCTTGATCCACGCCTTGAGCATCCACATCTCGATCGATTTCTCGGTCTGCACCCTGCTCGACAACCGGCCTCACCGCATCATCGTCGGCTGCACGCTGTACCCCCTGCGGAGCAGATTCGCTCGCACCGGTCCCACGCAACACGCTCGGCTCATCCGTGCCAGGATCCGGCGCATCTGTAGGGACCGCGGCTGCACGCTGCACCCTTTCCACGCTGCTTTCCCCCGGCGCAGCCTTAGGCTCCGCGCCTGTCGCGGCAACCTGGCCGCGCGCAGCCTGACCATCGGCCCCCCGCCCCCCGGCAGATGCCCCTGTATCCGGGCTGCGCTGCACACGCAACGCTGCCGCGCCATCCGCGCGCGGGCGGCGCGGCGGTGCAGGCGAAGGCTGCTCAGGCGATGGGGCCGCTGCATGAGAACGCTGCACATCCGGCGCGGCCTGCGCGGGGTTCCCGCTGCCGCGGTCGCGCCCTGGCGTGCGGGGTGCAGCAGATTCCTCTGTGGTTGGTGTTGCAGGCACGTCGGCGCGCCGCTGGATCGCGGGCGCATCCAACCCCGCTGAAGGGGTAGATTGTGACGGTGCTTCTGACCGCACATCATCCACCGCGGCGCGCTGCACATCCGATGGTGCACTCGACGGTGCAGCGGATGATATATCGGCTGGCACATCACGCTGCGCGGCCTCGTCCGTTTGCTGCTGGCGCACGTCAAGCGGCGTGCTTGCCGCGCCTTCCGCATCCGCTCCGGTTGGCGAGACGGGCCGCGCGCGCAAAGGGCTATCGGATGACGCCGCCTCCTCACTGCGTGCGATCTGATCGCCCGGCGCGCGCAACCTTGGCGTGTCAACTTGCGGCGTGTCAGCTTGCGGCG
>CAZZNG010000343.1:0-5263 GCA_964655505.1 uncultured Litorilinea sp.
GACCGCCTCCATCCCCCCCACCCGGAACATGGTAATGACATAGTCTGCACCGTCAAGCGCCTCGCGGCGATCTGCTGTGGGGATCACCTGCGCGGGCAATCCTTCTTGCTGAATGGCCTTGCGGACCAACTGGGTTGACAGGTCAAGGTTGGTTGGGTTGACATCCACAAAAGCCAGCGTACTCTCTTCCAACTCGGGGAAGGAAAGTATGTCGCATGAAAGCCGGTAGGCAAAGACAGTGCTTCCCGCCCCGATCATGGCAATCTTAGGCATCTCATCATTCCTTACGATTGGTTTGGATGATTGGCTTGGACGATTGGCTTGGACGATTGGCTTGGTTGGGTTTTGTTGGGGTGTGATTGGTTAGATTGCGCTTGGTTGCTCGTCAACAACTATACTCGATTCCTCTGTCACCGGCAACGGTGCGAAAATCGCCAGCTACAGCCAGGGGACTTGTTTGGGGCGCATGTTAGGCCCGTGCAGATAGGCATCGCCGTCACCAGGCCAACGCAGGCGCACGTCGCGGGCGCGCTCGGTGCGGTAGCCGGAATTGTAGTAGACGCTGGTGGCAAGCCATTGCAGCAACTGGGCCAAGAGTTGGTGGCGCACGGGGGCATAGGCTGGATTGTCCCACTGGTTGACCAGTTCATGGGGGTCGTCCTCCAGGTCATAGAGGTCGGCAGCCTCTTGGCCGATGTAGTAGATCAGCTTGTGTCGCGGCGTGCGCAGCATGATCTGGTAGTTGTCTTCGGCATAGACCGCGGCGCGCGGCTCGACTGGCTCGCCTTGTACATAGGGCAGGAGCGAACGCCCTTCGATGTAGGCGGGGACATCGAGACCGGCCAGGCTCAAGATCGTGGGAGCCAGATCCATGAGCGAGACCAGGTCTTGGGTCTGGCTCGGCTGCGGGTGGGCAAAGCTCCCAGGCGGGCAGATGATCAGCGGGACGTGGACGATGGGGTCGTACATGAGCCACTTGTAGGCCAGCCCGTGGTCGCCCAGCAGTTCGCCGTGGTCCGAGCAGAAGATGACCCAACTGTTGGCGAGGAAGCCGCGCGCGTCGAGTGCGTCCAGCACTTTGCCTATCTGCTCGTCCACGGTGGTGATCTTGGCGTAGTAGTGGCGGCGCATGTGGTCAATGGTGGCCTCATCGGCGTGGCGCAGGTCGATGCGTGATTCGTGGTTCGTCTCGGCGTGCATCTTGAGGTGGGTGCGGTGCTGGGGCGGCTTGCGCTCGAGTTCGCCTTCGGCCTTGACGGGCTTGGGCAGGGGGCGGCCCTCGTAGAGCGCCAGGTGACGCGGCAGGGGATCCCACGGTTCATGGGGGCCGGTCAAGCCGACTTGGAGGAAGAAGGGGCCGGTGCCTTTGAAATCACGGATCCAGGTGACGGCCGAGTCGCCGATGAAGACGTCGCTGTGGAAGCGCTCTTCGAGATGCCAGGGGACGCCCTGGGCTTTGGCGATCCAGTCGGGGTCGGTCTGGTGGCGGAAGTTGGGGCGCTGTTGGCCGTGCAGGCGTAGGAAGCGGCCCCAGTCGTCGTCGGGCAGGCCGTTGGATTGGGCGGTATTGGTGGGGTTTTCGACGATGACGCGCTCGTGGAAGCCGCCGGACACGTCGCGCGGGCTGAAGTGCATCTTGCCCATGTTGACGCAGTGATAGCCTGCGTCGGCCAGGTCTTGCACCCAGGTGCGATGGTTGGCCCAGTGCTGAAAGGTGTAGACGCCGGTGTTGTGGGGATACATGCCGGTGAAGAGGGCGGCGCGGGAGGCGATGCAGGTGGCGCCGGGACAGTAGGCCTGGCGAAAGGAGGTGCCTGCGGCCGCGATGCGGTCCATGTGGGGCGTAATCATGTGGGAGGCGCCCCAGGCGGCGATGGTGTCAAAACGCTGCTGGTCGGTCATGATCAGCACAAGGTTGGGTCGGCTCTCAGCCATGTGACAGGAACTCCTTACTGCCGTTGCGCGCCTGCAGCGCCATTGTGGTGCACCGCTGTGGCGCGTCACGGTGGGCCTGCCAGCGCAAGACAACGGATGAAGTTGGGTAAGAGGTAGAGGATTTGTTTTGGCTTAATGGATTGGCATCTAGGCTGCTATGAGGATACCCCACATCGCGCCCAGCGTCTATTTGCTTGTTTAGCGCGGTATGGTTGACCTATCTGAGTGGGGGCTGTGACGGGCGGTTGCGGATCGCTCAAAAGGCGTTATACTCTTGTTGTTACACGCTTTCGTCAGGTGCGCTCCCCGCTTGCGTGCCGATGCGCACTCTCTGCATTGACCAGTTCCTTCTAACTCGTACCTTCTCACTCGCCATCTATCAGACTGGGGGTCTTATGACGCGCGCCGCCTGGTTCATTCTATGTTGCTGCTGTGTGGGGTTGTTGATCGCGGGCTGTGGCCGCAACCGTGCTGCCGAGTCCACACCACCGGCGACTGACGTCGCGGCCGCCACGCAGCCGGCTCCTGCCACGCAAGCCTCCACGCCGCAGGAGCCAACTGTGACGCCGGTCGCAGCCGAGACGCCGGTTGAAACGGAGGCCCCAACGGCGACGGTCGCGAGTGAAGTTAGCCCCACGGTCACATCGGCGGCAACCGCCGCGCTCACGATGACCGCGGCGCTCACGCCTACATTGAGCGTGACGCCAACACAGGGCGTTACAGCTACAGACACAATCACAGACACAATTACAGAGGCTATTACAGAGACGGCTACACCGGCCTCTAGCGAAGAACTGACCCCCACGGTCACCGCGTCGCCTGCAGTCACTGCGGGGGCGGAGGTGGCAGCGATCGCAACGATGACAGAGACGGTGACGCCCACCGGCACGCTGCAGCCCACGGTGACAGCGACCCTCACGGCGACAGAAACACCCACTGCCACCGAGGTTGCTACTGAAGAGGCTGCTGCTGAAGAAACCGCCTCACCGGCTGCCACAGAGGCACTCACAGGAACAGACGTGGTGACTGCGACCGCGGCTGTGACCCGGACTGTGACCGGGGGTGAGGCTGTGCGGGAAACTGTTACGCCTACTGCTACCGAAGACCTGACCGCGACGGCCCCTGTAACTGCTAGCGTGACGCCAGACGCGACTGCTGCTGCCACGGCTACAGTGACGGAGACTGTGACGGATGCTGTGACAGAGACGGTTACAGCCACGGCGACAGCAACAGCAACAATAACTCCTACTCCTATAGCAACTGCTACAGCAGCGGCAACGGCCATCCCCGCGACCACGGCCTTGACCGAGGCGCTGCCCACGCGGGTGCGTATCACCGACGTTCGTAAGATCTATGAGGGCGATCTGAGCCAAGGCGTGGAGAGCGCGGAACTGTCGCCGGATGGGCAGTCGATTGCCTGGCTCGTACCGGCCCTAGGGCGGCAGGCAGCCCAGTTGTGTGTTGAGCCTGTTGGGGCGTTGGAGACCGGGCAGAGCCAGTGTGTGGATATTCCCGACTATCTCGGTTTGCCCTACCGGCTGGCCTGGTCGCCGGACAGCCGTTGGATAGCGTTTAGCGAAGATCCGGCTGCCCAGGCTGTGGAGTCGGACATCTGGCTGTTCAACGTGGAGACGGGCGATTGGGCCAACCGCACGGACGACGGGGTTGGCGGCGCGATCGACGGGCTGGAGCCGGGGACCTATACGCTCGACTATTTGCCTATGTGGCATCCGATCAGCGGCGAACTTTATTTCTGGCGCAGCACGCCGATTGGGTTGGAGCAGCTTGGGTTGGAACTGATGCGGCTTGACCCCGCGCTGGATGCTGCGCCGGTGCGCGTGCGCACGCTGGAGCAGAAATTGGGCACAGGGCTGATCCCCTATGGTGTGCAGCGTTTTTACTTGGATGGCCCGTCCGCAATTTCGCCCGACGGCGCGCGGCTGGCAGTGGTCACCGCGCCGTCACAAGAGATGAATCTTTCACCCAGCAACGGGCTGTGGCTGATCGATCTGGCTGATGCCGATGCCGCGCCGGTGCAAGTGGCAACGAGTTTGGCGTGGCAAGCGGCGCTGCCTAGCTGGTGGGCGCAGCCGGCTGTGGCGCATGGGTTGGCGTGGACAGCGGACAACGCCGGGATCGTCGTGGCGGCATTGAGCAACGACCTGCGACTGCCGCTGCTGACCGCGTACTATGTCGATCCCACAGTGGACACGGCGGCAGACACGGCAACGCCGGTGGTGGACTTTAGCGATGTGCCGAACCGCGCCGCGTTCTTCCAGCCCGCGCCGGGCAGCCCGCAGCCGCGGCGCTATGATGTGCCGTGGACGGTGGCCTTGTTGGGCAATGCGAATGTGCTGCTGTTGGTCAATGACCTGGGCGGGATTGCGCGCATTAGCAGCGTGGCGCTGCCGCCGACGGGCATGCCGCCGCAGGTGTTGACCGAGCGGCTCAGCCAAGAGTATGCCGTGCTCACGCGCAGCAGCCGGGGCGAAGGCGGCAAGGTGCTGGTCTATGGCTTGTTGTTGACGACCGCTGCCGAGCCACAGTCAGAGTAGGCTGGCAGGGTCGCTCGGATGTGTTTAGACTGGTTAGGGGCCAACCGCATCGAGGAGGTGATGCGCGAGCGGTGTAGGGCAGGCTGCGGCTAGCCGACGGGCAAGACCAAGAGCCAGAGCATCCAGACCAGGGCGACATGGCCGAGACCGAACAGCGGCAAGATGGCTTTGTTCCAGTCGACGCGCCAGGAGCGAAAGGCGACAGCGGCTTGGCCGAGGTGGGTAATGGCGAGCAGACCCACGCCCAAGAGCGCCAACCACGCGCTTGGCTGCGTGGGCGCGGCGGTTACCCAACTGAAGGCGTGCCAAAAGGCGAGGCCAAGCGCCAGCGCAAAGATGAGGGCCGACCACCAGAGTTCGGCCAGGCTGTTGCGCAACCAGTAGGCGAGCAGCGCGGCGGGAATGAGGAGAAGCAGCGCCCAAAGGGTTGTGCGGGAAGCGGGCGCGGCGGCCAGGGCGCTGGCGTACAGCGTATAGGTGATGATCAAGAGGGCATAGGCCACGTAGGAAGGCAGCAGGCCGCTTTGCCAAAGCGCCACCGCGAGGATCGCCAGCAGCATCCCCAGCAGCAGCGCGCCTTTGACAATAGGATTGATCGGCTCGTTTGGCGCGGGGACGAGCAGCGCCGCCACCCACCAAAGCAGCAGCGGCCCCGCGCTGTAGAAGTAGGCAGCCGCGACGCTGGCCACACCGGCCGCCAGAATGGGCCACCCGACGGCGGCGACGATGACGAGACCGCACGCGATGCCCAGCCCGAACGACGCGAACATGGC
>CAZZNG010000344.1:0-5262 GCA_964655505.1 uncultured Litorilinea sp.
CACTAGGTCCAGGCTGGGGCAGACCCAAATGTGCTGGCTGCCCGCGCCCGACGCGGCATAGGCATCGCGCGGCAGGTTGGGCCAGAGTAGACCGTGTTGGTTGGTCCAAAAGCCATAGCCGTATTGCCATTCCTCTGCCGGCGCGTGCTGCTGGATATCCGGGTTGACCTGCACAGCCTCGCGCAGCCATGCCTCTGGGATTACCTGCTGCGTCTGCCAGCAGCCCCAATTGCGCCACAGCCAGCCCAGCCGTGCCATGTCGAGCGCCGATGCCTTGACCCCGTCGTAGTAGCCAAAAATGTGGATGCGCGCCTGCTCGTGCAGCGGGAAGTTGCTTAGGTAGTAGCCCCAACTCGCGCCGATGGGCTGCCGGATGCGGCTGTCGATCAGTTCCTTCAGCCCCGGCGATCCTTCTGGATCGGAACTATCATAGAGGCCATAGGCTTTGGCGATAGCATGGGTGAGAATGTTCATGCCATAGGTCTGGTAGTGGAAGACCTTTCCTGGTTCTTCGCCGGGCTTCATATAACCGGAGGTATTGGAGATGAGTTGGCGGAAGGTGATGTCGCGATCTTTCTCAAAGGCGTAGCGGCCCGGCTTGGGGCCTGTGCCGTCGGGCACATCCATCATTTCGGGGTAGAAGTCCACCACTTTGGCGTCGGCAGAGGGAATGATGCCTTCGTCGATCGCAATGCCAAGGATGGAGGAGAAGATCGATTTGGTTGCCGACGCCAAGTTCAACTGTTCATCGCGCGCCACGCCCTGATTCCACTCGGCAATCAGCGCGCCGCCGCGCACGATGACCGCGCGGTAGCGACCATCCGCGCGCCGTTGGGCGCGATCGTCGAGCCACTGCTTGGCCGCGGCTAGCTTCTCCGGGTTGAAGCCTGCTTCCTCCGGCGAGCGCGAGAGCCAATCGGCTGTGGGATAGATGGTGGACATCGGGGCGCTCCTTTCTGCGCGGCGGTTTCGTTGGCTGCTTGGGCCATTTGAGCAACCAACTTGATGATCATTGAATGGGGCGGTTAGCGAGATAGTGCGAGAGAGTCAGTATAGGGGAAATCTGTTGTTTTGCGAAGCTAGTGCTGAAAGCGCGCCGCGGCGCGGCGGCCCAGGGTCGTCAGTGAATCCACGATTTTGCGGCGGCGCGGCGGCATCTGCAGCCGGGCTACCTCCCCCGGCAGCGCTTGCGCGTCGGGATGCTCTGCGGTGGGCAGCAACCAGGTGGCGAGGCCAATCAGGTCGGTTGCGAATCCGGGGAACAGCCCATAAAGGCGGGCGAGCAGCGTGGCCGGCACGGTCAGCACCCGTTCCGCTTCACCGCGCCGGGCCGCCGCGATGATCTGGCGGGCGGCTCGTTCTGCATCCATGGAGAGGATGGGGAGGTTGTCGCTCAATGCAAACCAGGTGAATTCATCGGCCTCTTTCCCCTTGAAGAGGGCTTTGAGATACGAACCAGTGCGCATCAAGCCCGGCGCGATGGTGGTGACCGTGATGCCCTCGCGCCGTAGTTCGGCGCGCAAGCCCGAGGAAAACCCAGCCGCGGCAAATTTGGCGCTGCTATAGGGCAAAAGATGGGGGATGCTCACCTTGCCGCCAATCGAGGTGATGTTCACGATTCGCCCGCTGCGCCGCGCCCGCATCTGGGGCAGGACGGCGAACGTCGGGTAGAGCGTGCCCCAGAACATGACGGCATGGCTGTCCACGAAGTCCTGTATGGTGGTCGCTTGGAGGGGCGCGGCCTGAATGATGCCTGCGTTGTTGATGAGCATATCGATGCGGCCAAAGTGCGCGGTGGCCGCATCGACGAGTTGGCTCACCTGCTGCGGGTCCGAGACATCGCAGGGCACAGCCAAGACACGCGGTGTGATCTGGGCCAGTTTGGCGCGCGCCTGCTCCAATTCGTCTGGGTCGCGTGCGCAGATCACAAGGTCACACCCCTCCCGCGCCAACTCGCGCGCGAGGATGAAGCCGAGTCCGCGCGAACTGCCGGTAATCAACACCACTTGCCCCTTTAGGTCAACCGGCGCGGCGCGCAGCTTTTTGAGTACCAGTATTGCCGCGGCCCCGGCCAATGCAAGCCCGATCCAGTTTTTTGTCTTCATGGCGATCCACCAGCGTTCGACTTGGCGCGCACTGCGCCTCGTGTACCGGAATCCTTCATGAAGCAGTGTACAACTGAAACAAGGCAGCGCAATCGATTGATCTACAGGGAGGCGATAGGGAGAGCGATACAAGCGAACTCTGCCACCAGGAGATCACACGCTGCTAGGACCAGTTGAGCAGACGAGCGAGGTTCTTGCCCTTGACCAAGGCGCGATCCGCTTCGCTGTAGTCCTGCATATGGGCGTCAACCATTGCCGGAATCCCGTTGCCCCACACCATGTGGGCCGGGCCAAACGCTTCAATCACCCGCCGCGTGAAGGGGCGCACGCTTGTAAAGAGCGGCGGATCCTCGGCAATTTGTCCCAGCGCGGACAGCTTCATATACACATGGTCAAAACGCGCCAGGTCGAGCACGTCCGCGTATTCCACAGCATTGCCCGCGCGCGGCACGGCTAAGTGATCGATAATCACAGGTGTCTCTGCGTACTCTGTGATCAGGGGAACCACCTGGCGCGCATAGTAGGGACCGATGTGCAGTTCGACAATCAGCCCCAACTCTGCTGCCGTTTTCCACAGCGCCACCACGCCGGGGTCGTCGAAGCTGTCCAGGTAGGCCTTTCTGTCGCGGCTGGTGGCGTGGAAGCGAATGCCCACGATCTTGGGCTGCTGGGCAACCAAGTCGCGCAGCCTGTCCGGTGCGTCTTTGTCTCTTGGGTAGTACAACGCGGTCGCCCTAAATCGTTCTGGTTCCCGCTCCAGACAGTCCAAGACTAGCCGGTGATCGTCGCCATAAGGTTCAGGATGGACCAGCACTGCGCGGTCAATGTTGTGCTCTTGCATGTCTGCCAGATAGTCGCTCAACGGGTCTGGGCTGAACCGTTCCGGGCCGGGCACATAGGTTGCTCTTGGGTGGATTGGATAGCGTGCCGTGTCCGAGCTGAACACATGCCGTCCCCACTCAATGATCATGGTCGATTCCTTCTCTGGCGTAATGTACGCTTGATTGGTGAATGGTTTGTCATTTGATCGGACTACTGCTGATCGGACTACTGCTGATCGGGCTACTGCTGATCGGGCTACTGCCAATTGAGCAAGCGGGCTAGGTTCTTGCCCTTGACCAAGGCCCGCTCCTCCTGCGAATAGTCCGGCAGGTGGGCATCTACAATGTCTGGTGTGCCGCTACCCCATACCATGTGGGCTGGGCCAAATGCTTCAATGACTCGCCGTGTGAAGGGGCGCGCACTTGTGTAGAGCGGTGCATCCTGGGCAAAGTGATCGAGTCCTGACAGCTTCATGTACACATGGTCAAAGCGTGCCAGATCAAGCACATCGGCGTATTCAACGGCATTGCCTACGCGTGGCTCCGCCAAGTGATCAATGATGACAGGCGTCTCCGCATATTCTGTGACCAGGGGAACCACCTGGCGTGCGTAATAGGGGCCGATGTGCAACTCGACGATCAACCCTAGGTCTGCGGCTGTTTTCCACAGCGCCACGACGCCAGGGTCGTTAAAGCTATCTAGGTAGTAGTTGTTGTCGCGGCGGGTTGCATGAAAGCGCAGTGCAACGATCTTGGGCTGCTGGGCAACCAGGTCGCGCAGCCTGTCCGGTGCATCTGCGTCCCTTGGGTAGTACAATGCGGTCGCCCTAAATCGTTCCGGTTCTCGCTCTAGACAGTCCAAGACCAGCCGGTGATCGTCGCCGTAGGGTTCAGGGTGGACCAACACTGCGCGGTCGATCCCGTGTTCTTGCATGCGTGTTAGGTAGTCACCCAATGGATCGGGGCTGGATCGCGCTGGGCCGGGATCGTAGGTGGCTCTTGGATGAATGGGATAGCGCGCTGTATCTGCGCTGAACATATGCGCGTTCCACTCAATGATCATGGTCGATTCCTTGTCTTGCATGGCTTTCAATGGGTTCAAGCGATTGGCTCAAGCTTGATGCTGGCGGACATATCGACAAGCCGTAAAATCGACAAGCCCTAAAGAAGGCGCGGCATGTACCACCGGCAAACCTGCCAGTGGTACATGCCGCTTATTGCTCGGTTGATCGAGCCAACCACCAACGCAATGATCTATTCCTGGATCATGAAGATCTGTTCAGGCAAGCCATTGCCGGGCGTCTGGGCATAGACAACCCACTCGAATGGCTTGGGCACATTGCGCACGTTGTTCTTGATAACCGCTGTGTAGACCGGCCCATCCACCACAATGCCGAGGCGAGGCTGGTTGTCACAGCGAAGTTCGGTCCCTTCGATGAACAACTGCCGCCGCTTTGCCGGGTCGGGTTCTTTGGTCGCTTCCCAGTGCTTAAAGACCACATCCTTGACCCACTGCGGCCCGCTATACGCATCTGGATCAGGGTTGGGATTGTTGGCCCAAATCGCAGCGACAGGCGCATAGTCGTTGCTGGGTAGCAGGCGAGGCAGCGCCTCCGGGTTGAACTCGCCTGTCTCAAAGATGCTCATCATGGTCTGGTTTGCCTCAGAGCGCGCAGTCCACAGGCTGCGTTCGACCGGATTCACGGTCATGTAGATGCCGACTTCCTCGGCCCACATCTGTGCGATACGCTCGCCTATGCTTGGATAGTCGAGGAATGCGCCGCTGACCGCGTCGATGATTAGCTCCAGCCGCTTGCCGCTGGGCAACAGGCGGAAGCCCTCGGCGTCTCTCTGATCCAGGCCGATCTCGTCGAGGATCCGGTTGGCTTCCTCTGGGTCAAAGCGGCCCCACTGCTCATCCCAACGGTCCGAATTGTAATAGGGCGGCTTGTTGGCAGGACAGTTTGAGGCCGGGGTTCCGACGCCGAGGAAGAATGTCTCGTTGATCTCTTCACGTTCGATTGCCAGGGACAGCGCGCGGCGAAACTCGACGTTATGTACCGTGTACTCGGCAAGTTCCGGGTCTGCATTCCAGTCCATGTTAAACATCACGGCGACTGGGTGACGTGTGCCGCTGAGCCAGAAGTCCACGAAGAAATCGCCTTGTGCCTGGTTCTCGCGCAGCACGGGCAGCTTGGCAAAGTCAATGTGGCGGCCCTGAATGGTGTAGTTGCCCGCGATGGCGCGCAAGTTGAGCACTTCCAGTTCTTCCACCAACTCTAGGGCGATCCCATCGAAGTAGGGCAACTGGTTCCCCTCGGTGTCAACCGCCCAGA
>CAZZNG010000345.1:0-5255 GCA_964655505.1 uncultured Litorilinea sp.
TCGCTCCTGCCCGTTTGGTTCGCGGCGTTGCGGCGGCAAAAGACCCACCGGGGCCGGAAAAATAGACTTAAATAACACAAAAACACTCCAAGCAGAGAGGTCGTCCCCGCGGGGACGACCTCTCTGCTTGGAGCCGTTGATCGGACTTGAACCGATGACCTGCGCATTACGAGGGCGCTGCTCTACCGACTGAGCTACAACGGCATATTAAACATGTGTGATTTTAGACAGGTGTACGTAACGATGTCCGTACACCTATAGTTTACCCAAAAGTAGGCAATTTGGCAAGTTTGGGGCCTGGCTGCTCGTATCCCTTCCTGCAAACCTTCCGGGAAGTTTGGAACTCCCCGGAAGATTGGCTGCGGCCTTGTGCTTACTTTTGCACGCGGGTGACGTAGCTGCCATCGCGCGTGTCCACGCGAATCACATCCCCTTCGTTGACAAACATGGGCACGTTCATGCGCAGCCCTGTTTCCAACTCTATCTGCTTGGTGGGCGCGTTGGCTGTGTCGCCGGCCACGGCTGCTTCGGCCCAAGTCACCTTGAGGTCGACAGTGGTGGGCAGGCTCACATTCAGCGGTTCGCCTTCGTAGGATTCCAACGTCACCACCATGTTATCCAGCAGATAATCGGTCACGCCTTCCAGCGCGTCGGGCGACAGCATAATCTGCTCGAAGGTTTCGGTATCCATGAAGTGATAGAATTCGCCATCGTTGTACAGATATTGCACATCGCGCGAATCCAGCCGCACGTCCTTGAGGCGCGCGCCGTTGTTGTAGGTCTTTTCAACGGTCGCGCCGGTGCGTACATTGCGAACCTTGAGGCGAATGGTCGCGCCGCCGCGCGCCATCTTGATGTGTTGATAATCCAGCACACGCCAGAGCTGGTTATCTTCTTCGTAAATATTGCCCCTGCGCAGGGTTTGTACTTCCGCCATAATGTTTTGTCCTAAAGAGCATGATTTTTGCCAAATTATGTACACTCAAACGCGCCCATTATATGGAGGCAGGGCAGTCATGTCAAAATGACGGGTCCCCGGCGCTATGAGGTGAATTGGCTCAATGCCACACGCAGCCGTTCCTCGACGCCTTCCACGTCCTTGGGCAGCTTCTGCACGGCTCGCTGTGCTTCGATCACGCTGTAGCCCAGCGCAACCAGCGCGTCCACAACTTCGACGTCGACGTTGCCGCTTTGGGGCATGGCGGCAAGCCCGCTGATCCCCTTGACCTTGTCGCGCAGTTCCAGCACGATCTTTTGGGCTGTGCGTTTGCCAATGCCGGGGACGCGTGAAATCAGGCCCGGCTCGTCATTGGCAATCGCCTGGCGCAGCGCATCGGGCGTCAACACGCTGAGCGCGGCCAGCGCAACCTTTGGCCCCACGCCGCTGACCCCCAACAGCAGCTCGAACATGCTCAATTCGTCCTCAGTGGCAAAGCCGTAGAGGTTCAGCACGTCTTCGCGCACCTGCAAATAGGTGTGATAGGCCACCGGATCGCCAGGGTTGACGGAAAGCGCCAGGGCATCCGCCACAAAGACTTTGACGCCAATCCCGCCCGCGCCGCCGCCCACATCGACGACGACGTGATCTTTTGCACGGCTGACAACCGTTCCGCGTACCAAACGTATCATGAATTCACCTATTTGTGGACAACTTACCGCTTGCCGTTTGACGGCTTACTAACATACTTATAGCCAATGGCGTGAACTGTTGCAATCAGCTTGGGGTGGGACGGCTCTTCTTCGATTTTGCTGCGCAAGCGGCGGATCGCCACTTCGACCAGATTGGCCCCGCCTTCCACGTCATAGCCCCACACCTGTTGAAAGAGTTCTTGCTTGCTGATCGGCTGGTCGGGGCGCAGCATAAGCTGGCGCAAGAGGCGAAACTCGATTGGCGTAAGGTGAACGTCTTTGCCGCGCACAGTGGCGCGCTGCGAGCGCGTGTTGAGAAGCACTCCCCCGTTGGTGATGATCTCGCTCAAGGGGCGCTGTTCGAGCCAGTGGATGCGGCGCAGGATGGCGTGAATGCGTCCCTGGATCTCGCGCAGGCTGAACGGCTTGGTGATATAGTCGTCGGCCCCGACTTCAAAGCCACGGACAATGTCCTCGGTGCGGTTGAGCGCGGTAACCATCAAAACCGGCACTTCGGAAAAGGTGCGGATTCTGCGGCAGACTTCAAAGCCATCGACTTCGGGGAGTACAATATCGAGCAGCACTAGCTCAATCGAGTCATTGCGAATGATCTCGATGGCGGTCGCGCCGTCCCCCGCGGTCGAAACGCGATGCCCGATCTTCTCCAGTGCTAATCTCAGCATTTTCTGGATGGCAACATCGTCTTCGACCACCAAGACATGCACATGCCATTGAGCGGGTCCAGAGGAACGAGGCGACTGATCGCTTACTTGCATCATGGTGGGATTAGATGGCCTGTGAAGGGTGGTTATCCGATATGATTAGGCTCCAGCTATGCGTCGGTGGTAGTGCAGTGATTGGAGGTGGCAAACGGCAATTGCCACGCCGTCTGCTGCGTCGTCGGGGCGCGGGATATCGTCTAGCTGTAGGAGCCGTTGGACCATCTGCTGGACTTGGCGCTTGTCTGCATTGCCATACCCGGCGATTGCCTGCTTGACCTCCGCAGGCGTGTACTCGGCTACGTCGAGTTCGGCGAGCGCCGCGGCCAGCAGCACGGCTCCCCGTGCTTGGCCCACAGAAATGGCCGTTGTGACGTTGCGGCCAAAAAAGAGCTTCTCCACGGCTAATGAACCCGGTTGAAACTCGGCGATGATGCGCTGCAAGTCCTCGAAGAGTTCACGCAGCCGCAAGTGCATAGGGGTGCGGGGGGCGGTGCGAATGACGCCGCAGGCCAACAGGACAAAGTCGCCTGCGGCGTCACGCCCGACCACCCCATAGCCGGTGGTGGCGGTGCCAGGGTCAATCCCCAGCACAATATCTTCCACCGCTTCACTCATCATCACGCAGGTTCATCACCGTTGTTCTGGGATTTTCCGGGAAGTTAAACCGCCGGATCGATCCGGCGGCTGCCCCTAGGCGAACTGTGCCACGACTTCGTCGGTCAACTCCAGGTTGTGATAGACGTTGTTCACGTCATCCAACTCTTCCAGCGCTTCGATCAAATTGAGCACAGCCGTCGCCTGCTCCGGCTCCAACGTCATGGTGCTGTTGGGCTTGAGGAGCAAGCGGTACTCGTCCGGCTCATACCCGGCATCGGTGAGGTTCTGGGCAACCTGGGCCAACTCATTGCGTTCGGTGTAGACCTCGACCGCGTCGTCCTCGGTCACCACGTCGACCGCACCGGCATCCAGCGCAGCCATGAAGATCTCTTCCGGGTCCAGCCCCTTGCTCTGGCCCTCATCATCGACCAGATTATAGAGGATATAGCCGCTCTCGGTGAACTGCCAGGCGACTGACCCCGGTTCGCCCAAACTGCCGTTGGCGCGGTTAAAGCAGCGGCGCACGTCGGCAATGGTGCGATTGCGGTTGTCGGTCAAGCACTCGACAATCATGGCGATGCCATGCGGCCCATACCCTTCATAGCTGACTTCTTCGATCTCGGCGGCATCTTTTTCAAGCCCAGCCCCGCGGCGAATGGCGCGTTCGATGTTGTCTTTGGGCATATTTTCAGCGCGTGCTCGTTCAACCGCCAGCCGCAGCGCAAAGTTGGTCGCCGGATCGGCTCCCTGGCGCGCGGCAATTTGGATCTCGCGGGCGAGGCGTGTAAAGACCTTGCCACGCGCGGCGTCGTTAGCGCCCTTTTTGCGCTTAATGGTTGACCATTTTGAATGTCCTGCCATTGGTTTCTTCCTTCCGCAACGTCAAGCATGTAGATGGCGCCTCGTCTTGCCTATTTTTGTGGCAGAACGTGCGCCATCCCTTCGTTCATCGTGCGTCTATCTATTATCGCACACCTATTTGGCGCGTGCCAAGCACTCACACGGAGTGTGGCTGCGGCGCGGCAGCCCAGGGCTTGCCTAGGCTGGTTTTGCGGCTGGGTTTGCCGCCGGATGCTCGGCGTTTGTCCTCGCACCGTTGGCTTGCGCCAGCCGCTGTTCGGTCCGGCCCTTGGCCGCCTTCACCAACCCATAAAAGAGTGGATGGGGGCGTGTGGGCCGGCTCTTGAATTCCGGGTGGAATTGGCTGCCTACCATATAGGGATGATCAGCCAACTCCGCAATTTCGACTAAACGACTATCGGGCGATAGGCCGCTAAAGACCATGCCGGCCCGCTCGAGATCCGCTCGATAGTGATTGTTGAACTCGAAGCGGTGGCGATGGCGCTCATGGATGATCAAGCCATGGCCCAGGGACTGATACGCCTCGGCGGCGCGCGTGCCCGGCTTCAGATGGCAGGGATAGATCCCCAGGCGCATGGTCCCGCCCATATCCGCGATATCACGTTGGTCGGGCATCAGGTCGATGATAGGGTATTCGGTGGCAATATCAAATTCTGTGCTGTTCGGCTCGTCGCTGTTAAAGACCGCGCGCGCCAGTTCAATGCACATCACCTGCATGCCAAGACAGAGGCCCAGATAGGGGATATTGTTTTCGCGCGCGTAGCGCGCGGCGACGATCTTGCCCTCAATGCCGCGATAGCCAAAGCCGCCGGGTACGACGATGGCATCGACTGTGGCGAGCAGTTGCAGGTTGCGCCCCTTCTCCAAATCCTCGGAACTGATCCATTCGATTTCAACGTGGTGATCGATGGCTAGCCCGGCATGGATAAGCGATTCTTTGACACTCAGGTAAGCATCTTCCAACTCGACATATTTACCAACCAGGCCAACACGCAGAACCGGCTTGTCTTGGCGCACGTCCTCGACAAAGTGCTGCCATTCGGCCAAACCTTCCTGCGGGTCGCGCGTCGAGGGCAGGCTTAAATGGCTCACCAGCCAGTCACCCAGCCCCGCGTCCTCTAGGCTCAGAGGCACTTGATAGATGGTGTCGCTGGTAACCAGCGGAATGACCGCTTCTTGCTCCACATCGCAGAAGAGGGCAATCTTGGCGCAGACATCGCTGTCGACCGGATGGTCGCTGCGCAGCACAATCACATCGGGCTGGATGCCGATGCCGCGCAGTTCGCGCACGCTGTGCTGGGTCGGCTTGGTCTTGAGCTCCTTGCTGGCGGCGAGATAGGGCAGCCAGGTGACATGCACATAGAGCGTGTTGCGGCGGCCCACATCCTTACGCATCTGGCGGATGGCTTCGAGAAAGGGCAGCCCTTCGATGTCGCCGACCGTGCC
>CAZZNG010000346.1:0-5255 GCA_964655505.1 uncultured Litorilinea sp.
TCTCGCGAGCAGATGGGCATTGAGCAACATGCCATCTCGCGAGCAGATGGGCATTAAACAACATGCCATCTCGCGAGCAGATGGGCATTAAACAACATGCCATCTCGCGAGCAGATGGGCCTGAATCTCCGAGCGTCCCGGAAGATCACCCGGTGAGTCTGCGGCGCAGGCTCAAGCCTGCACCTAGCGATGGGAAACGTGCTCAAGCACGTTTTCTCTGGTGAACAGGCTTTGAGCCTGTTTCCCACCACTAGCCTGGGGATTCGATCCCCAGGCGACCGGCGATTACCCCGCATACCTTCCCGGAAGCTCCGCCTTCTGGATCGATTTTGCCAGCGATGCTGATGACCCTGTGAATTTCTACAGAATCAACCTTCCGAGCGTCCCGGAAGATCCGCTTGTGAACCGCAACGAACTGTAAGGAGTGCCTATTGTCTGTACACGTTGCCAACCTGTTCTTGCTTCTCCTGCTGTTCGTTGTGCCGCTGCTGCTTGACCTCATCGCCCTCCTGCACCTGCGCCAACGAGCGATGCAGGATGTGGCACGCGTGTTGTGGGTGGCGGTGATTTTGCTTGTGCCGATTCTCGGAGCCATCGCCTACTTCATCACTACGACCAAGCGCGGAACAGGCGACACCAGCGGGTAGGCCCTCCCCTGACAACCCCGTCTGACATCTCTGTCCAGTCTGTTCAGTATCCAGCCTTATTCCGTGTAGGTGAAGTTGTAAAGAGATGAGGTGGCGAGGGCGCTGCCCTGCACCGCCTCATGGATCTCTATGTACAACTGCAGTTCATGCGCGCCTGGGGCCATGTGCAGTTCTGAATAGGGGATGAACATTTGAAAGTCCTCGTAGACCGTCGAGGCATAGGATGGCGTGAAATCGAGTCCAGTGGCGACCTGCCCGTCGGTTGTGCGGTAGTTGTCGTTGTAGTCCAGCAAAGGCGTGCCGTCGGCGAAGGCAAAGTAAACGGTCGCCTGGCAGGGGACTCCCTGATAGCCGTCAATCGTAAAGTCCAAAGTGATGCCCAGCCCCCTTTCCCCGTTGACAGACGTGTTATGCGTAAACCGCACATCCTGGATCTGGGCTGCCGGTGCAGCCGGGGCGGATGGCTCCGCCCAGTTGACATAAAAGCTGGTGGGCGCGGACTGAACAAGAACTTGGTTGGTGGCTGTCTCGTATAGAACGACGATCAGTTGCAGATCGTGCCGCCCGGTCGTTAGGTGGAACTCTGCGTAGGGGATGAACAGTTGCAGATCCTCATAGCGGGTCGAGACATAGGGTAAATCCACCACCCGGCTCACCATCACGGTTCCATCTTGCGCCACGTAACGCTCATTCATATCCCACAGCGGCAGCCCATTGGCATCGCCAAAATAGGCGGCTGCCGTAGCCGATCCGCCTTGCAAGTTGTCAATCGTGAAGTCGGTATGGATGATCATGCCGCGCTGCCCGGATAGATCCACATCAAACTCCAGCCAAACATTCTGAATCATGCCGCTGGGTACAGCCGGTGCAGCAGGTATCGTGGGGCGCGCCGGTGCTGTCGGCACAAGGGGTGAAACCGGTGTGCTGCTTAAAGGCGGCGTCTCCCCATCATCCATCGCGACACACTCACCCGGTAATTCCAGGCCAATATCAGCGCCGATGTCGTAGAATTCCAAACTGATGATCAGCCGCTTCGCCACAATCGAAGGCGCGGGCGTGGCAGGTGTAAAGAGGGAGGGTGCAGGGGGGGATCCGGCCTCAACGTCCATCAACGCCTTGACCAGATAGTTGCCGCTGGTCGAGATCCAGAATTCAGCCCGATTCAGGGTCATCCCGGACGCGGCCCCCGCGTTTGCCATGCTCTCTGGGTCTGCCAAATAGTGGCGTGTTTTGATGCCGTGGATTCTCTCCTCGCCCAAGAGCGTCCCTTCGAGCATGCCGGAGGTGGTGGGCAGCGTCAGCAGTTGGCGAAGCGTCGAATAGATGCCATCGACTTGTTCGCTCAGCGCGGCGGTAGATTGGTTAGGCAAGAAGCATATGCCGTTCATCAAGAAGTAGGTGTCATTGCCGTCGACCACATAGCCATACTCGCCCATGGGGAAGAGGCCGCCGGAGAAGGCGTTTAGCAGACTGCCTGTCGCCTTGAGGGAGCGTATCTCCTTTATGAAGCCGTTGGTGCCACGCCTGCCGAGTACTGGAGCCGAGATTTCCTGCTTGCTGTAGCTGCCTTCAAAGATCACATCGCCGCTCATGTTGGGCACGCCCCCCAGGCTATCGACCGAGGCTTGCATGCGGAAGCGGTAGGAATCAAGCGACTGTTCCGATAGCTCTGGCAGCGGGATTTCCTTGACGTCTGCGCGGGTGTAGAGGGTGCTGGAGAAACTAAGGGCGAGTTCCGGGTTAAGTGCCGCCAGGCGCAGCAATTCGGCTTCGGCCTCCTCAGCGGCAACCCACTCGATATCAGACCAGGGGATCGCCCAGGCAATGCTCACTGCTCCTTCCTCCAGACCCCCGTCCACGACACCCACCACTTGTCTATCTGCGGTGAGGATCGGCGCGCCTGAGTGTCCAGGTACGACATCGGCATGGAGATTGAGCACATCAATATAGACGCTGGGGCTTGCTCGCTCCAGCAAGATGTCTTTCTCCGGCTCCTCGCTCACCATGTTAATAAGCGGCTCCTTGACAGTCTCAATAACGCTTGGGGTCGGGATCTGGGACGTGCGCCCACGCGGGTAACCGATCACCTGGAGCCTTTCCGGGTCGTAGGTTGCGGCGACCTTCAGCCCGCCGCTCGTTTGCAAGCCCGGCGCTGCGACCACCGCCACATCGCGCTGCACATCCACCCATGTAATGGTCAGCCCTCTCGTTTCCGGCCCCGCGTCAGATAGCGCGGTGATGTCGCTGCAGCCGACAATGCCGTGCAGGGCAGTCACTAGACCGTCCACCCCCTCCACGTGAAAGGCGGTTTGGACACGGACGTTGGGTTCATACCGGCAGTTGCTGATGATGAGCCGGTAGATCGCGGGGGAGAATTGAAAATCCGGCGACTGCGCCATGACTTGGCTCGAGGTCAACAGGAACACAAGGAGCAGCAGAAGGCTTAGGGGGCAGCGGCGCATAGAACCTCCTCGATAATTTGTTGCAATACCTCGGCGTCAGGCACGATCTCCGCCAAGCGCCTGGCTCGTTCATCGGTCAGTACGCGGACCTCCCGGCGCAAAGCGTCGTCCATCAAGCCGCGCATTCGGCGGCATTCATCACTGCTTACGCCAAACAGCCCAGTACGAATCTCTGGTGCTGGCGCTGGTTGCGGCGCGGCGTCGCTGCCCGGCGGGGGGTACTGGCTTTCAAAGAGCCGGTGAACGATGGTTCCCCGGTCAAGGGGCAGCCCGGCCTGGATCCAGGCGTCGGCCTCACGCCCCATGTCGATGCCCACGTCCCTGCCCAGCCAATCGTCAATGCGAGCCTTCATGCCGAGGAGAGAGCCGATCAAAACGCCTGCCACCAAGATGGCTGTGGGCACAGGGCTGACGCTCCACTGCGCCCTGCCCTGTACGCCGCTCATCGCGGCCACGACCGCTGCAATGGCCCCGGTAACGGCACTGATGACGATGTGTACCACCGGGGAGGTGGACAGGCCCAGCAGCCAGCCGACGCCAAAACCCACAAAGAGCAGGCTAGCGAACATCAATGCGCGTCTGGGGAGGCTCGGCGGGAGCAATTGGTCGGCGGTGGGCAGAATCAGTTGTGGCGGCTTGCTGGATTGGGACAGGTCTTCGCGCGGTTCTTCACGCGGTGGGGAAGGGGGGCGTTGGTTCATATGGGCTGGGTCGTTTCACTAGGGCAGTGATCGTGCAGATGCACTGGCTACGGATCCAATGAAGTAGTCAACGAGTGAAACAGTCGGTGAGACAGTCAATGAAATAGTCAATGAAATAGTCAATGAACAGTTGTTGTGTAAATTGAGATAGGCGAGAGGAACAGGTGACGACGCGCCATGCAGGTGCGCGTACACAGGCATTGGAAGAGCGATAATCGGAAGACCGACATTCGACGGTTAAAAAGGGATCGCGCGTGTAAAGGGACTGGGCGCTGCAAGTGTTGCACCAGAGGACACCTGTGGCGAACAGTGTGCAACTAGCCGGACTTTATCATTCCCGCGGGAGACTTGTCAAGCAGCAATTTCCCCGCTCAGGGCTGGCGCTCGGCGGCAACCAGTTGGCGCGTGGCGGGCGCGACTTCGGCGGCAAAGCGCTGGATGGTGGGCGCGTCGTCCGCGGCCAGGATGAAGCCGCTGATGCCATATTCAAGCGCGAGTCCGGCCAGGTCTTCGGCCCACTGCTGGGGCGGCCCGTTGAGCAGCGATCGGCCTGTTGGCGCAAACTGGCCTGCAATGTTCAGCAGCCTGCGGACAGCCGAGGGGGCGCGCCCCGCGGCGTGCGCGGCCGCGTCGATGTGTTGGTTCATCTCGGCCAGCGCGGCCGGGCCGCCCTGCAAGTAGCCCAGGCTGGGCAGCCAGCCATCCGCCACCCGCCCGGTTAAGGCTAACATGCGCGGCTTGTACGCGCCGACCCAGATGCCCATGTCGTGGGCCGGGGCCGGGCCGCGCTTGGCTCCGTTGACTTGGTAGTATTTCCCCTGGACGCGCGCGCCGCCGCGCTGGCCAACCGCCCAAATCTGGCGGATGATCTGAATGGCTTCTTCCAGCGCGGTGACTGCCTGCCCTGGCCGCAAGCGCCGTCCCCCGTTGGCCTCGATGGCATCCCAGAACGTACCGGCCCCGATGCCCAACTCCAGACGCCCGCCGCTCAAGCGGTCCAAACTGGCGGCGCTGCGCGCGATCACCGCGGGCTGGCGCAAGGGGAGGTTGAGCACATTGGGGCTGAGGCGCACTTGTGTGGTGCGCGCGGCGACGTAGGCGAGCAGCGTCCATGTGTCGTAAAAGGCGGGCTGGTAGGGGTGGTCTTGGAAGGTGACCAAATCGAGGCCCGCTTGATCCGCCACCACGGCCATGTCGACGGCATGTGTGGGCGGCTGGGCGACCGGGGTGATGAATGTGCCAAAGAGCAGGTCGTGCCCGTAATCTGTCATGGAAGCGTCCTTTGTTGTGATAGTTTAATCTTCCCGGACGCTCGCAGCTTAATGCCCATCTGCTCGCGAGATGGCATGGTGCTTAATGCTCATCTGCTCGCGAGATGGCATGTTGCTCGATGCCCATCTGCTCGCGAGATGGCATGTTGCTCAATCCCCATCTGCTCGCGAGAT
>CAZZNG010000347.1:0-5252 GCA_964655505.1 uncultured Litorilinea sp.
GACGCCGCCCGGCTAGCGGGTGATGGTCGGCCCAACTGCCGACCGCAACTTGCAGCGGCGACAGCAGATAGGGCAGCGACACCAACAGGCTCACCCACAAGGCCGACCACTGTAGATCGGCGATCATGACGCGGTTGAGCGTTCCGGTGATGGGGACGACGGTGATCGACACGCCAACGTGGATCGCAGAGAGTTGAATGATTCGACGCCAGTTCATGACCTTAGCATAACATAAGATTTACTTAGATTCCAATACCTTTCCATACAATTTACTCGCCTATATAGCCCATATAGCGCCTCTATGCATGTGCTGCCGGGCTGTGCCGATTGGCTTTGGCATCGGTTGCCGCGGCGCCCAGTTCGTCAACATGGATTTGGCTAATTTGGGTCAATTCGTGCGCAGACTACGACAAATGTCGCTAGTGCTTTCCCTCCAGCTTCTTTATACTGTTCGGGTCTGCAGACGAAGTGGGCCGAACACAGGCTCTAGTTAACAAATTCCTTCTAATCTGTATCATCTACCGTCTACTGCCTATCACCCATTCAACTCAATTCAACTTCCATCTAATTTAACCTACTTTCTTCATTGACTCTGGCAAGTATCCCTTGCAAGGAAGCTCTCATCACAGTCTGGAGGGATATCCTCGTGTGATCCTGCTCTGGTAACCCCATTCACGTGTGATCTGGTTCATGCAGCCCCACCGCATGAAGCTCTTCAACGCATCCTGAAACTCGTCACTGAACTAGTTGAAGCAGAAAGATGAACTGTCACAATAATATCCCCTTGAAATTTACAGCGACTCTCTTCTTTGCTGTGCTCGCGTTCTTTGCCATCACAGTACAGTCGGCAAAGGCCGAGGCATTGTTGAACCCTGCCCCTCAATCCTCCCAGATCATAAAGGTTGGTAAGACGGGGGGGGCATCAGGACTATACGACCATCCAAGCGGCGATCGATGCCGCGGAGGATGGCGCTACCATCTGGATTCAGCGTGGGAAATATGATGAGAATATATCCATTATTGGGAAGAGCCTGACGCTGCTGGGTGGTTATAGCAACGACTTTAGCAGTCGAACTCAGACTGATACCACCATCGACGGCAGTGCTAGCGAGTGCGAAGACCTGCCCACTGTCGCGGTGAACTATAGCTGGATCTGCGCGGCAGGCTTCCAGGCTGCTTTCACCCCGCCTACCTCGCCCAATGCCGTCCATGTCACGTTAGACGGCTTGACCATAAAGGGTGGTGGTGACAGCGGCATCGTGGTGCGTGCGCCGCAAGACAGCGTGATCTCGCTCATTGACAACACGATCGAGGAAAACGCTGGTGAATACGGCGGTGGGGTGCGTGTGCGCCTGGATGACCGTGCAACCTTGATCATGACCGGTAATGTGATCAGCCATAACAGGGCTGACAAAGGTGGCGGTGTCTGGGTCTATGGCGAGCAACTCGACTCCGACGGGGGGCTTTCCATCTCCACCAAAGTTGTCATTTTCGACAACGAGATCCACGCCAACGCCGCCAACAGCGTTGGTGGCATTTATGTGAATCTGGGTCGGATGACCAATGTCGAGATCAATGAGAACTACATCTACGGCAACGGCTTCGAAGACGCTATTGTCGAGGATTCTGATTATGCTGGTGGCATTTACCTGCGCCTGGGCAACAACAGCAGCGGTTCCTTCAGCAACAATCTGATCAACGGGAACTACGCTGACTACGTTGGGGGCGCGTACCTCTACCTGGATGACAACGTAACCCTGCGCTTCGACGGCAATGAGATCACCGGCAATACGGGTGAATGGGGCACAGGTGGGCTGCGGCTGACGGCCAATCGCAATGTCCGGCTCGAGGGGGAAACGCTCACCGTCCAGCACAACATCGGTACAGGAGCCGGCGGGGCCAACATCAACCTGGCGCACAACAGCTTCCTGACGCTGACCCAGCAGTTGGACGCTTCGTTCAATGTGGCGGCTGTTGATGACGGGGCGGCTTACGCTGGCGCAAGCTTCTCGGTCAACCACAACAGCCACGTCTATCTGGCCGACCTGCAGGTCATTAGCAATACCATTGCTGGCCCCTGTGCCTCATGCGCCGGGGGTGGCTTCGCTGTCGACAGCATGATGAATTACAGCAGCTTCGAGATCGGCAATGCCACCGTAATCTCCAATATCATCCCGGGCGCCGCCGGTGGTGGCGGCTTTGTCAACTTCTTCAATAACTCCTCGTTTATCTTGCACGGGGGGAGTTTTGAGGAGAATATCGCCGGTACGGGTGGGGGGCTTTATGTCGCACCAGCCATGTTTGGCACGCGCCTACAGGTGTCCAATACCGACTTCATCTCCAACACGGCAGAGGCAGGCGGCGGCTTGTATCTGACGGATACCAGGTTTGGCGTCTCCACGATCATCGAAGACAGCCGCTTCATCAGCAATACAGCAATGGTCGGCGGTGGCCTCTTTATCTCGGCCAATTACGCCGCACAGTGTGCCGAGGCCCGCTTCAACCGCAATCAGTTCATTGGTAACCGTGCTACGGGCGGTGGTGGCGGTCTCCAGAGCATCGGCCTAGGATTTGTCTCCGGCTGCCACGGTGAGTTCAAGGACAACCTCTTCCGGTCCAACAGTTCCCTCGGCCCCGATGGGATTACCGGCGGCCCCGGTGGTGCGGCCATGTTCGCTTTCTTAACAGCTAACGGCGCGCATCTCACCTTTACCGGCAATGAGTTCACTGACAACCACAGTAGAGACGGTGGGGGTGCGCTGTACATGGTGGGCATTGGTGAGAATGCTAGCGGCGGCGGATCGATCACCATGAGCGATAACCGCTTTGTGGGCAACACGACGCAGTTGTTTGGGGGAGCGCTCTTTAGTTCCATGGGGCTTGGTGGGAGCGCGACCTTGCGCTTTACCCACAACGATGTAATCAGCAACACCGCCAGCTTCGACGGCGGCGGGCTGTACTTTGGCCCGGCTACGTTCGGCGGTAACAAGCTTTATTTTGAAAACAACACCGTCAGCAGCAACGTCATTAGTTATACAGTCGCCCCCGGCCCGGCCACAGGCGGCGGCGTTTACATCGGGGGGATTAACGAGGGGGATGCCGCTTGGCTCACCGGCAATGTCATCACCGGCAACCAGATCCTCACCGGCACGGTCATGGCAGCAGGGGGCGGTCTCTTCTTGGGAACGGTTGCAAACAACTCCCATCTCTACCTGCATGACAACATCATCAGCGAAAACACGATAGCCAGTGGATGGGCCAGAGGCGCGGCTTGCTTCTTCGGCAATCTACTTGATCCCAGCACGCCCGCAGTTGGCTCCAGCGCGACTGTGAGCTTCCGGCGCAACACCATTGCCCAGAATGTCAGCAGCGATGAGATTGGCGGCTGCTACTTCAGTGGGATCGGCTTCGGCGCGATACTCAACATGTATGACAACCAGTTTGTCGGCAATAGCGCTTGGCATGATATCGGCGCGCTGATGATCGATACGGTTTGGTGGGGAACGACGCTGAATATCCAGCGCAACACCTTCGAGACGAACAAGGTTGGCTATCAGGAGAATTTCTTCACCGGCGGCAACTATGCCTCGCTCAGCATCTTTGCGGGTCCCATGTTTGAGAGCGGCGGCAGCCATGTGCGCTTGATCGACAACGTTTTCAAGGATAATTGGGCCTTTGCCAGCGGCGATGTGGGTGGCATGTATGCCGGCCCCTATCTGGACGGCTTCGGCAGGGGTTCTGTGATCCAGATGAAAGGCAATGTCATCGAGGACAATCGCGCGGCTGCGGCCATGGCCGGCGCGACGATTACGCTGGACTCGGCACGGTTGGTCGCCGAGGACAACATCATTGCCCGGAATGAGGTGATGGGGCCAGGGGTCGGCAGCGGCCTGTTCGTCGAAATGACCGTCAACAGCGAAGCCATCATCCTGAATAACGAGATTCGGGAAAATGACGCTGGACAATGGGCAAGTCTGACCTTAATCAACCCGGCATTGACGATCTTGGACATTGGGGATGGTGTAGACCCGATCTTCACCAATGAACCCTATGCGTATTCGGCCAATAACCTCATTGTCGACAACCAACAGGGGCTTACGGTCGAGGGGGTGCCCTTCTACAGCATCAACGACACGATTGCCCACAATGACTTTTACGGTATTTCGGTCCAGGGCGTGGTGACTGCGTCTGTGCATCTGACCAACACCATCCTCTGGGGCAACAACGGCCCAGCCTACGTTTTGGAGAATCCCAGCAAGCAATCGTTCACAGCCAATTACAGCATCATTCAGGGTGGGGCGCTCCCCGGCACGGAGAACCTGGACCTCGACCCGCTCTTTGTGGACGCTGCAGGGGGCAACTACCGGCTGCAGGCAGGCTCGCCTGCTGTCAACTCGGCTTTGACCGCAGCCGCGCCGATGCTCGACCTGGACAAGATCGCGCGCCCGGTCCCGATGGGCGGGGAAGCCGATCGCGGCGCCTATGAATGGCATGTAGCTGGCGTCGCAGCCCTCGCTCCGCCCAGCCTGCCGGACGTTGAGCCGGGGCCACTCGGCACAACCTTCTTGTTCACGGCGACCAACAACGGCAACATCCCGGAAACCTTCCTGGTCTATCTGACAGAGAACCAGTTGGGCTGGCCGGTGTCGTTCGGGCTGCAAGCCAGCAGCACCGACCCGTTCTCGATTGATCTGGGACCGGGTGAGAGCGCGACCTTTGAGGTGCACGCCACCGTGCCCGATGGGACCATCGGCGGCACGGCGAATACGCTGCGCTTCCAAGCACAAAGCGAGCGCGATAACACCGTAGTCGGCCAGGCCGAGGTGACCGTCGTCGCTGCCAATATCGCGGGGGTGAGCCTCTCGCCGGATCACAGCAGCGAAGCCGCCAGCGACAGCCAGGCAAGCTACACCCATACCCTGACCAACCAGGGGAACTTCACCGACACCATTACCCTGATCGGCGTTTCCGACCAGGGCTGGGCCGTCGCGGTGGTGCCCGCTGCGGTCACGCTGGCCCCGGGTGCTTCGGCTGACGTGCAGGTGATTGTGAACGTTCCTGCCGACGCAGGCGGCCAGGTTGACACGACGACCGTGACAGCCTACTCCTCTGCCGCGATAGGCACGACCAGTGACCAGGTTGTCAACACCACAACCGTTCCGCGCACCGTGGGGCTGCAACTCTCTGCGGGCACGCTCCAATCGGCCAACCCGGACAGCACGGTCTTCTTCACCCACTGGATCACCAACACA
>CAZZNG010000348.1:0-5249 GCA_964655505.1 uncultured Litorilinea sp.
TCTTGGCCGAGGCGTTGGAAGCGCAAGGGTTGGCAGTCGTCGCCACGCGCGAGCCAGGGGGAACCGAGATCGGCAATGCTGTGCGCGAGATCGTGCTCAACCTGCGCCACAAGACCATGAGTCCCCGCGCCGAGGCGCTGCTTTTCAACGCCGCGCGCGCCCAGATCGTCGACGAGGTGATCCAACCGGCGCTGGACGCGGGCAAGGTGGTGCTGTGCGACCGCTATGCCGACAGCACACTGGCCTATCAAGGCTATGGGCATGGCGCGGACTTGGCGCCGCTGCGCCAACTGGCAGCCTATGCCACCGCGGGGTTACAGCCCCATCTCACCATCTATCTAGACATCGATGTGCAGACCGGGCTGATGCGCAAGCAGCGTGGCGCGGCAGAGGAATGGAACCGCATGGAGGCCAAGACGCTGGCCTATCATGAGCGGGTGCGCCAGGGCTATTTGGCGCTGGCCGCGGCCGAACCGGCGCGCTGGCTGCGGGTAGATGCCGCGCAGCCCATCGAGACCATTCACCAGATCATCCGCGGCCGGGTGATGCCCCTGGTCCTGCCCCAGTCGGCCTGACTGCTGTCTAATCGCTGTGCCTGACGCACGCGGCAGCGCTTGAGCGGATGTGTAGCAGAGGGGATTTGTAACAGAGCGGGCGCGTAGTAGAAAGGAAGTCTCTGTGAAACTCGTCATCGCGATCATCAACAGCGACGACAGCCGCAACTTGTTGGATCGGCTGGCGCGGCGCGGCTATTCAGCCACGGTGACCGCCTCGTCCGGCGGCTTTTTGCGCATTGGCAATACGACGGTCTTTGTGGGTGTCGAAGATGGGAAGGTGGAGGAGGTCCTCGGCCTGATCCGCGAAAGCTGCCCGGACCGCATCCAATATGTGACGCCGCTGCCGCCGGTGATGGAGCCGGGCGAGGTGCACATCCCTACGCCGGTGGAGAAGCGCATGGGCGGCGCGACGATCTTTGTCATCGACGTGGAACACTTCGAGAAGGTCTAGTCAGCGCCCGAACGTGTCGGGAAGCTGGATGAAGGCGAAGAAATCAATTGGGCAATCAGGAGCGCTGGCAAAATCGATCCGAAAGGCGGATCTTCCGGGACGCTACGCCCATCTCGCGAGCAGATGGGTCTGAATCTCAAAGCGTCCCGGAAGGTAACTCGCTGTGAATTTGTAGGAATTAACAGGGTGATCGCTGGTCGCCAGGGGATCAATCTCCAGGCTAGTGGTGGGAAACAGGCTCAAGCCTGCGCTGCAAACCGGATACCCACATTCATTCCTTAACCTTCATGGAACGCCCCGGAAGATCATACTCAAGACCTGCTGTGAAGCGCTCCGAAAAGGTTTGCTCAGGGGTAGACTTGAACCACTAGGGGCAATTCGCCGGTTGTGGGGCCGACGAGCATGATCTCGCGGCGGCCCGATGCCCAACGGTATTGATACCAGCGGTTGTCGCTCTTGTTGTAGACAAAGAGATTTTCGCTGCTGATCTCTTGGAACACCTCGCCGCCAAAGCGTTCGCCCAAGCTGTCGAGGCTGTCAAAGGTCTTGATCACGCGCATAACATGGCCGTTTCCCTCTCGTTTAAATGCTGCCCGTGCTAGGCTGGGGCGCTGTCGGTCAAGGCAGAGCCAAAATCATCGCCCCCACCTAGATTACCGCCGCCTAGATCATCGCCAAAGTCCCCCCCCATATCGCCTAGCGACTCGTCGATGGCTTCGGGGCTTTCGCCTGCCTCCAGCCGGTCGATGACCTCGCTCATCTCATCGTCGAGCGGCTCGCCCATCTCATCGCTCATGCGCCGCATGAAGCCCGCCAAGGCGCGCGGGTCTTCCTGCTCCAACCCTTCCATGAAGGAAGAATCGGCCAGGTCCTCCAGACGTCCTTCTTCCGATTTGAGCACGGCGACACGGCTGACCAACCGGCGCAAGTTGGTTCCATTGCAAATGGGACAGCGCGCTTCGCCCGTGTCTGCCTCGCTGAAGTTGCGAAAAAAGACGCTCACGCGCTTACGACAGTCGAGACACGCATATTCGTAAATCGGCATCTTGATTGCTCCGTACTTTCTATCAATGCGCTATCAACACTGCGCTATCAACACACGCTAATTCCTTCTATTAAATGGCATTGTATTCAACGGCACCCGCAAACAACATCCACAAATGACATTCACCCCCAAAAAAGAGGCCCGGATCGAGGCAGATCGGCGCGCCGGCAACTGCCGACAGGCTGTGCTTGCCCCGATGAATTTCGCCGCGCCGCCTAGATTCACGTATACTTCCAGGCAAGTTTGTTGCGGATTATACTATAGGGAGCTTTGGTTGCAGAGGCAATAGATGAGCCAACACACGGGAATTGACAAGGATATTGAGGCACTTTACAGCAAATTGAGCCATCCACGGCCGGTGTTGGTCGTTCTATCAGGACCGAGCGGCGTTGGCAAGGATGCCACATTGCAGGCCATGCAGCGGCGTAACACACCGTTCTATTTTGTCGTTACCGCCACGACGCGGCCCAAACGCCCCAACGAGGTGGATGGGGTCGATTATCATTTCGTGAGCATGGGCGAATTCGCCGAGATGATCACCAACGGCGAGTTGTTGGAACATGCCACGGTCTATGGCGACTATAAGGGTATCCCCAAGAAGCATGTGCGCGAGGCGCTTGCCAGCGGCAAAGATGTGATCATGCGCATCGACGTACAGGGGGCCGAAACAATACGCAAGCTGATCCCCGAAGCGGTCACCATCTTTCTCACCGCGGAGAGCGAAGAGGAATTGGTGCGGCGGCTGCACGAACGCAAGACCGAGACGCCGGAAAAGCTGAAGATGCGGATTGCCACCGCGCGCGAAGAACTCAAGCGCTACACCGAATTCGACTATGTGGTGGTCAACCGCGACAGCCACCTCGAAGAAACGGTGAACACTGTCTTGAGCATCATCACCGCAGAGAAGAGCCGGGTGGATTGGAAACCAATACGGATTTAAGCGAGAAGCCCACGCGTGACTATCCCACACCCAACTGAGTCAGCGCATATGCCCGGCGGCGTGGGACTGCCCCCACCGTTCGGCATTGCGCGCCCGACGTTTTACCTACGCATCGTGCCGCCCCACGTCACCCGCTTTCTGCTGGCCGCGAACGTTGTGGTCTTTGTGGCGATGATCGTCTATGGCTACTTTGCCTATGGCACGGTGGACGGCACGCAGGACATCCGCGTACTGGCCGACTTTGGGGCCAAGATCAACGAATTCATCATGGCCGGGCAGGTGTGGCGGCTCTTTACCGCCATGTTCTTGCACATCGGCGTGCTGCATCTGCTCTTCAATCTGTACGCGCTCAACGCGTTGGGGCCGCTGGTGGAAGGCTACTTTGGGCATCTGCGCTTCGCGATCATCTATATCCTGGGCGGGCTGTTCGGCAGCTTGGCAAGCTATGCTTTTTCGCCCGTGCCTTCCGCCGGGGCATCGGGCGCGATCTTTGGCTTGGCCGGTGCGGTGACAATCTATTTCCTGCGCTATCGGGAGAACTTTGGCGCGCGCGGCCGCGCCATCCTGCAGAATATGCTGGTCGTGATCGGGATCAACTTGGTCTTTGGCATGGCAATGGCGGGCATCGACAACTGGGGCCATGTGGGCGGTTTGGTGGGCGGCGCGCTGGTCACTTGGGGGCTGCTCCCCCGCTACCGTGCGCCGATGGTGACCGGCCCAGGTCGCTATCCGCTGGAGGAAGAGAACCGCAGCGGGTTCTATACGCTGTGGGTCGTGTTTTGCGTGGGTCTATTGGTGGCGGGCCTCCAAGCCGCCACGAGCCGGTGGCTAGGCATGTTCTAAGCCGGAACGGCCCCTGGGGTGTGATAGCGCTTCACCGTGTAGATCGTAATGGCGTAAAACTTAACGGTGTAGAACCTAACAGTGGCGTTGCGAAGACGCGCTATAATGGGGAGAAGTCCAGCGGGGCAAGCCCTTGCGCTTGCCGACAGCGTATCCACCATCCGCCAACCAGGGTTGAATGATCGGGAGATGCACCATGGAATTTGAGCGACAGAGCGGCATCCTGTTACATCCCACCTCACTGCCGGGCAACTATGGCATTGGCACATTCAACCAGGCCGCGTATACATGGGTCGATTTCTTGGCGACCACGCGCCAAAGCATTTGGCAGGTGCTGCCGTTGGGGCCGACCGGCTATGGCGACAGCCCCTATCAGAGCTTTAGCTCTTTTGCCGGGAATCCCTACTTGATCAGCATCGAGGATATGATCCAAGACGGGCTGGCGGACGAGGCGATGCTGGGCAACGTGCCCGATTTTTCGCCCGAACGTGTGGATTACGGGGCGCTCTACTACTGGAAGCTGCCGGTGCTGCGCGCGGCCGCGGATCGGTTCGCCGCGTTCACCAAAGGGGAGTTGCGCGCCGAGTTCGACGCGTTTTGCAGCGAGCAGGCCGCTTGGCTCGACGATTATGCGCTCTTTATGGCGCTGAAAGACATCCATGACGGCGCGCCGTGGAACCAGTGGGATATGCCCTTGCGCAGCCGCCAGCCATCGGCGCTGGCCGAGGTCGCCAAGCAACATGCAGGCAAGGTCTTTAGCCACAAATTCAACCAGTGGCTTTTCTTTCGCCAGTGGCGGCGGCTCAAAGCCTATGCCAATGAACGCGGCATCCGCATCATGGGTGACATTCCCATCTTCGTGGCGATGGACAGTTCTGACACCTGGACAAGTCCGCAGGAATTTTTCCTCGACGAGGAATATCAGCCAACGGTGGTGGCGGGTGTGCCGCCCGACTATTTCAGCGCAACGGGCCAGTTGTGGGGCAACCCGCTCTATCGCTGGGAGGCCATGCGCGAGGATGGATATGCTTGGTGGCTGCGCCGCATCCAGGCCGCGCTGCAGCTCTATGATCTGGTGCGGATCGACCATTTCCGCGGCTTTGCAGGCTATTGGGAAGTACCCGCGGGCGCGGAGACAGCCGAAAATGGCCGTTGGGTTCCAGGGCCAGGGGCCGACTTCTTCGAGAAGGTCGGTGCGGCCTTGGGCGATCTGCCCATCATTGCCGAAGACCTGGGCGAGATCACGCCCGATGTCATCGAGTTGCGCAACCAGTTCAATCTGCCGGGCATGAAGATCCTGCAATTTGCCTTTAGCACGGATGCCAGCGACAAGTTCTTGCCCCACAACTACAAGCCCAACTTTGCGGTCTATTCGGGCACACATGACAACGACACGTCGCGCGGCTGGTATGA
>CAZZNG010000349.1:0-5240 GCA_964655505.1 uncultured Litorilinea sp.
TCTTTCTTGCTGGTGATGATCTTCATCTATGCAAGTGGGTACATGACTTTCCCGTCGCACTTGGACCCGGAACTCTACCCCGTCTCTTACGCGCAAGGGAAGGACCCGCGCTACAGCCGCTTCATGGCTTACATCAGCCTTTTTGCCACAGGCATGTTAGGGCTGATCGTCTCCAACAGCCTGCTTACCTTCTTCATCTTCTGGGAGATCATGGGCCTGTGTTCGTACATGCTCATCGGCTTCTGGTATGAGAAGAAGACGGCGCAGGCCGCGTCGGTCAAGGCGTTTTTGACCACGCGCGTTGGCGACACGATCATGCTGGTCGGTATGCTGCTGCTCTATCTGATGAGCAAGCCCTCCACCTTGGAGTTCAACCAGATTCTGCAGATGGAGAACCTGGAGCAGTTGGCTGGCATCACGATCCCGCTGCCGCTGTTGGGCATTTCGATGCCTGCGATTTCGCTGATTGCGGTCCTGATCTTCTTCGGAACGGTGGGCAAGAGCGCCCAGTTCCCGCTGCACGTCTGGCTGCCCGACGCCATGGAAGGCCCCACGCCTGTCAGCGCCATGATTCATGCCGCGACCATGGTTTCCGCCGGTGTCTTCCTGCTGGTGCGCATGTTCCCGCTCTACTATGTGGCGGGCGAAACCTCGCCGGGCGTCATGACCTTTGTCGCCTTCATCGGGGCTTTCACCGCGCTCTTTGCCTCGACCATCGCCGTGGCCCAGTGGGACATCAAGCGTGTCCTGGCCTATTCCACCATCAGCCAGCTTGGCTACATGGTGGCGGCTATCGGCATCGGCGCTTGGCCTGCGGCGCTCTTCCATCTGATTACCCATGCGTTCTTCAAGGCGCTCTTGTTCCTCGGTTCGGGTAGCGTGATCCACGGTGTGGAGCATGGGTTCCATCATGCCCACGAACATAGCGCGCACGGGGAGCACGAACATGCGGCAGCGATTCAGCGCCCCGATGGCGTGCTCGACCCGAACGATCCACAAGACATGCGCAATATGGGCGGCCTGTTGGGTCGTATGCCGCGCACCGGCTGGACCTTCCTCATCGGCGGGTTGGCGTTGAGTGGTTTCCCGCTCATCACAGCCGGTTTCTGGTCAAAGGATGAGATTTTGGCCTTTGCCTGGTCGGGCGGCAACACGGTCGTTTTCTGGACGTTGGCGGTGGCGGCTTTCCTGACTGCCTTCTACACGGCACGCCAGATCGGGCTGACCTTCTTTGGCAAGCCGCGCAGCGAAGGCGCGGTGCACGCGCCGGAGAGCGTGGGCAGCATGACGTGGCCGCTGATCCTGATCACGCCGTTTGCAATCGGCTTGGGCTGGTTCGGCATCCCCGCACACTTCCCGATGGTCGGCGGGATGGTTCCCAACTGGCTGGAACATTTCCTGGAGCCTTACATCGGCCTCCAGGGCTTCCATGTCGCCCATCCAGACTTTGACTGGATGCCGCTGTTGACCTCGTTGGTCGTGGCGTTGGGCGGTTTGGCGGTTGGGTTCCTCATCTATGGCCGCGGGCTGCGCGAAGGGCAGGTCGATCCCTTGCGCACGGTGCTGGGGCCGATCTGGGTGCTCTTCCATCGCAAGTATTTTGTGGATGAATTCTATGGGTACACCATCATCCCGTTCACGCGGGGCGCGAGCAAGTTCCTCTACTGGTTCGATGATCGCTGGGTGATCGATCCGATTGTGGACGGCATCGCCCGCGCCGCGGTCGGGGTGGCGAAATTCGCTGCCGCATTCGACCGGCTGGTGGTGGACGGCGCAGTCAACGGCTTTGGTTGGATGAGCGACCGCATGGGCCGTGTGCTGCGCCAGACCCAGGACGGTCATGTTCAGGTCTACTTGTTGGTGGCTGTCGTGACGGTGACGGTGTGGCTGCTGCTCAAGGCCATGCCCATCATCTTGACGCTGGTCTAGTGCGTTTCGCCTAGTCTTGGTCTATAAGCGCCCACACGCCGGGCCTCTGTGTTAACGGGCTTGGCGGTGTGGGCGAGGGAATCAGTTTATACAACCGAAATGAAGACGATCTCAATGTCCTTACCTGTTGCAACGCTAAACGCCGGAACAGGGATCTGCGGAGGATAATTCGATGGAACTCCTGAACCAATGGATTTTGCCGATCATATTGATCTGGCCGCTGCTCTCGGCCATATTGGCTTTACTCGCCAATGACGAGAAGACCATCAAGTGGGGGTCGATTGCGGCGAGCACGCTGCCGCTGGGCCTCAGCATTTATATGCTGTTTGCCTATGACTTTCAGGCCGGCGGCATGCAGTTCGAACTGCGTATTCCGTGGATCGAGTCGTTGGGGGCCAGCGTCCACCTGGGCGCGGACGGCCTGAGCGTGCCGCTGATCTTCTTGACCGCGCTGCTCTCGACCTTGAGCATCTACTACAGCGCGGGCACGATTCGCACGCGGGTCAAGGAATACTTCGTCATGTTCCATCTGATGGAACTGAGCATGTTGGGCGTTTTTGTTGCGCTGGACTACATCCTCTTCTACGTCTTTTGGGAGATCAGCCTCGTGCCGATGTACCTCCTGATTGGCATTTGGGGTGGGGAAGACCGCAACTACGCCTCGATCAAGTTCTTTGTCTACACCTTGGTCGGCTCGGTGGCGATGCTCCTGGCGATTCTCTTGACCTACTTCTCTGTGGGGACGTTCGACATCATCGACGCGGCGGCGCTGCGGCCATTTGCCGACCTGCCCGCGGATCGGGCGCTGCTCTTCACGAGTTTGGCCTTCTGGGGCTTCTTCCTGGGCTTTGCCTTCAAAGTGCCTAGCTTCCCCTTCCACACCTGGCTGCCCGATGCCCACACGGAGGCGCCGACCGCAGGCAGCGTCATCCTGGCCGGTGTCATGCTGAAGCTGGGTGCGTATGGCTTCCTGCGCATTGTGCTGCCGACCTACCCGACCGCCAGCGAGTTCTGGTCGATGTGGGTGGTGGCTGTGGGCGCGATTGCGATTGTCTATGGGGCTTTTGTCTGCATCGCTCAAACCGATCTCAAGCGCCTGATTGCGTATAGCTCGGTCAGCCACATGGGCTATGTCATGTTGGGCATTGGTGCGGCTGCTTCTGTGCTCTCGCCGGAAGGCGTGGAGCGAGCCGCCGAGACCTTCAACGTCAGCACCGAGGCTGTGATGAACAGCGCGGCGATGGCGCTCAACGGGGCCACGTTGCAGATGTTCAATCACGGCATCATCACCGGCGCGCTCTTCTTGTTGGTCGGCGTGATCTACGAGCGGGCGCACACGCGTGAGTTGGCAAAGTTTGGCGGCTTGGGCACCATGACGCCCTATTATTACGGCATGATGATGGTGGCGGGCTTTGCGTCGCTCGGCCTGCCGGGGCTGGCGGGCTTCTGGGCCGAGTTCTTCACCTTCCGCGGTGCGTTTGCCCTGGTTCCGCTGTGGGCGGCGTTCGGCGTCATCGGCCTGATTCTGACCGCGGTTTACATCCTGTGGCGCATCTTCCAGAGCATGTTCTTTGGCTCCTACGATGCAAGCAAGGTGCACCACTGGACGACGGTGGAAGGTCGCGAGACCGATGGGCCGACCGACATGGCGACTTTCGAGAAGGTAACGCTGTGGCCCTTGATTGCGGGGATGTTTATCCTGGGCATCTATCCACCCCTGGTGTTGGATTATTTCAACCTCTCCGCCGTCGAATTGCTGCAGTTCATCCAAGAACTGCTCTAAGCAAGGGGGCGAAACTTGAACGAGATCGGAATTGGTTCACTGGGGGGAATCCTCCCTGAGATCATCCTTCTGATCGGCGGCCTGTTGGTTATCATCCTGGATATGGCCCAGGCCCGCCAGAAGGATTCGGGGTGGGGGTTTATGGCGGTCACGGTGCTGTTTCTCTCCGTGGCCCTGGTGGGCGTCGTACTCCAACTGGACATAAGTCCCTATGTGGCAGTGGGGATGGTCGACATCGACGCCTTTGCCACGTTCTTGAAGATTACCATCTACACCGGCATGATCTTGGTGGCGCTTGGCGGCGGCAGCTATATGAACCGCCGCGCCGCGTCACGCGGTGAATTTTGGACGCTGTTTATCTTCGTCACGCTCGCCATGAGCATTACGGTCAGCGCCAATAATTTGCTGCTGCTCTTCTTGGGCATCGAGTTCTTGTCGATTACCAGCTATATTCTGGCCGGGTTCCTGCGTGAGAATCGGCGCAGCGCCGAAGCCGGGGTGAAGTACTTCCTCTATGGCTCGGTGGCATCCGCGCTCATGCTCTATGGGATGAGCTTGCTCTACGGCGCGACCGGCTCGATCTACCTGACCAATATCGGCCAGGCGTTGGCGGAAAACCCGGAGCTGACCAACATCATCCTGCCCGCGGCGTTGTTGGCGCTGGTCGGCTTTGGCTTCAAGGCAAGCCTTGCGCCCTTCTACCAGTGGGCGCCGGACATCTATGATGGCGCGCCGACGCCCATCACTGCCTATCTCTCCACCGCGTCCAAGGCAGTCGGTTTCGCCGTCATCGCCCGCACGCTGATCGTGGGGCTGGGCGCGTACCGGGTGGATTGGGTGCCGGTCTTGGCCGGTCTGAGCATCTTGACCATGACCGTGGGCAACCTGGTTGCTTTGCGCCAGTCGAGCGTCAAGCGTATGCTGGCCTATAGCTCGGTGGCGCAGGCGGGTTATGTCCTCATGGGGATGACCGCCATCGTGGGGACCGATACCGCGGACATCGGCCTGTTGGGGATGAACGGGTTGAATGGGCTGCTGCTTTACCTGTTCGCCTATCTCTTCACCAATATTGGCGCTTTTATGGTCGTCTTGGCGGTGGAGGAGACAAGCGGCAGCACAGACATCAGCGCGTTCAACGCCTTGGGCCAACGTGCGCCCGCCCTGTCCTGGGGGATGTTTATCTTCCTGCTCAGTCTGACAGGGATTCCGCTGACAGGCGGCTTCATCGGCAAGTTCTACGTCTTTGGGGCTGCGGTGCAGCACCAATACTTCTGGCTGGCGGGCGTCGGCCTGATCAACGCGGGTATCGCAGCGTTCTACTATCTGAACGTTGTGCGCAGCATGTTCTTTGCTGACACAAGCGGCCAGTCTGCGTCGGTGCGCCTGGCTGTGCCGGTTTCGGTGCAGGTGACCGTGCTGGTCTGCGTGGGCGTCACGGTTTGGCTGGGGCTTTACCCGCCCAACATCATCAACTGGGCCAACGACGCCTCGCGCCAACTGCTGGGCTTGATGCTATAACGATCCCGGC
>CAZZNG010000350.1:0-5190 GCA_964655505.1 uncultured Litorilinea sp.
GAGCAGCGACAGCGACAACCCCATGGGCGGCATGACCAAACAACTCACCCTCATGATGACGTTCATGTTTGGCTTCTTTACGCTGCAAGTTCCGGCAGGCTTGACCCTCTACTGGGTTACCAGCAACCTGCTGCAGATGCTGCAACAGTGGCTCATTATGGGCGAACGCTTCGGCCTTGGCGCAAATCCAAAGCTGGCAGCGACCACAGCCGGAGCGGGCACGACCGACCTGCCTGCCAAACAGACCTCATCGACCAACGGCACGAAATCGACCAATGGCGCGGAGCCCGATGAAACCATCGCGACGCGCCCTAGCGAAGAAAAGGCGGCCAAAGCCAGAGAACCACGCCGCCGTCGTGCGAAACGGAGATAACCACCTATGGCAGCAAGTACAGATACTGGACAAGAATTTAGCGGCAAGAGCGTCGACGAAGCCATCGCCGAAGGGCTTGCTGCACTCAGGCTGACCCGTGAACAGGCCGAGATCGAAGTCATAAGCAAGGGAAGTCGGGGCATTTTTGGGCTGGGCAGTGAACCGGCTCGTGTTCTCATCCGGCGCCGGTCCAGTGCTGCTGCCTCGCCATCCGCATCCGACGCTGCAAGCCAGGTTGCCACAGAAGAGACGTCCACACGCCCACCGGCCCGCGCAGCGGAAGCGCCGCGCCCCACCGAGCCGGTCGAGGACGAGACGACCGAAGCAACGCCCCAAACAACGAGCGAAGCAGTAACGACCGGCACATCGGCAACCGGCACGCCTGCGGCATCCACCGCTCAAGTCGAGGAAGAGGAAACAGACGAAGCGGCTGAGACAGCGGAGAGCAGCAGCGAAGCCGTAGCCATCAGCGACGACGACCTAGCAACCATGGCCGTCGAACTCCTGCAAGGGCTTGTCGAGCGGATGGGTTTTGAGGCCCAAGTCACGGCGACCTGGCACGACGATGACGACGAAGCCGAAGACAACGGGCGCTATTTGCGCGTCGACATCAACGGCGCTGATGTCAGCCCGTTGATCGGCCGCCGCGGCGAAACCCTCGCCAGCCTGCAATACCTGCTGCGGCTGATGGTTAACCAGCGTGTCAAACAGTGGAAGAACATCGTGGTCGATGTCGACCAGTACAAGGAGCGTCGCGTCGTCCAGTTGACGCAGCTTGCTCACCGCATGGCCGATCAGGTAACCCAATCGGGGCGGGCCGTATCGCTTGAGCCAATGCCCCCCCACGAGCGGCGCATTGTTCACCTGGCGCTGCGCGATCACGCCACGGTCTACACCCAAAGCTCTGGGGAAGGCGACCGGCGCAAGGTCCACATCGTCGCCAAAGATTAACGGATCCAACGGGCTGGAATCCGTCTAAACAAGCAAGGATCTTGACGATCTACCTACCATTGAACAACTGCAGCTGAACGACTGCAATTGACCACATAGCAATCGGCACTTGGCTCGAACCAACATTTCCGGCCCCGCCTGCCTCTGGGCGGGGCTTTTGTTTGAGCCGTAGGCCCCGTGTGGGTGCAATTGAACTGCTTTGACCAAGGAGGGGAGACATGCTACAATCCGACGCGGTGCATGGGGAACAGAACCAACCGGATATCCTCTTGATCGGCCATGTGACGTGTGACCTGGCGACGGCCGATCCCCACAGCGCTTGTCGGCTGGGCGGTACAGTCAGCTTCGCCGCTGTGACGGCGCTACAGTTGGGGCGACGGCCCACAATCGTGACAAGAGCAGCCCCGACGACGGATCTGTCGGAACTGCCGAGCGGCGTGGACCTTCATGTGCTGCCTTCACCGCAGACCACTACCTTCGCCAACGTCTATACGCCCCAAGGTCGCATTCAATACACCTACGCGCAGGCGCTGCCGATCACGCCTGACGACATCTTGCCGGTCTGGCGCAACCCGCGTGCTGTGCTGTTGGGGCCGCTGGTCGACGAGATCGATCCCGCCGTTGCTGCCATCTTCGCCCCCACCACGCGCGTGGCCGCTGTCCCCCAAGGATGGATGCGTCGCTGGGACCCCGATGGGCGTATTCATGCAAAGCCCTGGGAAAGCGCCCCAGCGATCCTGCCCCATCTCGACCTGCTCATCCTATCGCTTGAGGATATCGACTATGACCTGACGCGGCTCGACCCGTACTTCGCCCACGTTGCGCTGATCGTCGTAACCGAGTATCGTGATGGCAGCACAGTCTATCAGCGCCAAGACGATGGACAGATTGTCGAGACCAAAATCCCGCCGCGACCTGCCGCGGAACAAGACCCAACCGGCGCAGGCGATATCTTTGCGACGGCGTTTTTGATCCGGCACCAGGAGACAGGGAATCCGTTTGAAGCCGCTCGCTTTGCCAATGTGACCGCATCGTTTGGGGTGGAACACGTCGGCGTCAAAGGAATCCCTACGCGCGAGCAAGTGATGGCCTACATGGCCGAGCATCCGGTGGACCTGCCACAGCGCGCATAACGTGTGCACCCGGATGCTGTCTGACCCACAAGAGAAGATATGACGGCGCGAATATACGCCTTTGCCAATCAAAAGGGTGGCGTAGCCAAGACCACGACCACCATCAACCTGGGGGCTTACTTAGCCGCCGCGGGACGGCGTGTGCTGGTGGTCGACACCGACCCGCAGGGCAACGCCACCACCAGCCTCGGCGTTGACCCGCGCGGCCTATCCGTGAGTTTGTACAACGTTCTCATCGATCAAGTGCCGATCCAGCAGGCAGTCACCTTGACCGACCGCGTGGGGCTTGATCTGGTTCCCGCCACCACGGACTTGGCCGGGGCCGAAGTGGAGATGGCGCGCCTGATGGCGCGTGAACGGCTGTTGGAGCGTGCGCTGCGCCCGCTGACGCCGCTCTACGACTACATCTTGATCGACGAGCCGCCCAGTTTGGGCCTGCTCACCATCAACGGGCTGACCGCGGCGACTCACGGCGTCATCATTCCCGTACAGTGCGAGTATCTGGCGCTGGAAGGGCTTAGCTTCCTGCTCCAGACAATTAGCCAGGTGCGCGAGGTGTTGAATGACCGGCTGCACATTGCGGGCGTTGTGCTGACCATGTACGACGGGCGCACCAACCTGGGCCAGCAGGTTGTCCAAGAGGTACGCGACTTTTTTCCCGACGAGGTATTTCAGACCGTCATCCCGCGCAACGTGCGCCTGAGCGAAGCGCCCAGCTTCGGCCAGACGATTCTGAGCTATGCGCCGTCCAGCGCAGGCGCGTTGGCCTATCAAGCGTTGGCGCAGGAGTTCCTGCAGCGGGAGGAAAACCCGTCGACCAATCTCGTCAGTGCGGTCAATTAAGTGCAGTCAATACCAGGCCAAATGGCCCGATCGGTTGAAGTAGGGTAGGAGAAATGGGGGAACGCTATGGATAGCGGCAGCAGCATGGGAAGCACGAATCCTGGCAGCGCCACTTCCGGCAACCGGCGGCGCGGTTTGGGGCGCGGCTTGGGCGCGTTGATCGTCAACACGCAGCACGCACCCGCCCCAGAGCTTGACCAAACCCAACAGACGATTGCCACAGATCCAACCGCCAATCCAGCCACTGATCCGGCCCTGGATATGACGGACGGGGTGCGCCTGATCGCGCTGGACCAGATCGAACCCAACCCACAGCAGCCGCGCGCGGTCTTTGACCCGGAGGCGCTGGAAGAGTTGGCCGCCTCAATCCGCACCCACGGCATCATTCAACCGCTGATTGTCACCAGTCACCCCGAAGTGCCGGGGCGCTACTGGCTGATCGCCGGTGAACGGCGTTGGCGCGCGGCGCGGCTGGCGCTGTTGGACCATGCACCGGCCATCGTGCGCGAAGCCTCGCCGCTGCAACTGGTCGAATGGGCGCTGGTCGAGAATCTACAGCGCGCCGACCTCAACCCGCTGGAAGAGGCCGCGGCCTATCAGACCCTGGTCGAAGAATTTGCACTGACCCAGGCGGAGATCGGCCAGCGCGTGGGCAAGAGCCGCTCGGCCATTGCCAACACCATCCGGCTTCTGCAACTGCCGCGGCCCGTGCAAGAGGCGCTAGGCGCGGAACAGATCAGCGCGGGCCACGGTCGCGCGCTGTTGGCGCTCTCCGATGACGACAGCATTCTCCAGGCGCTGGATACGGTGCTCAAAAACGACTTGACCGTGCGCCAGACCGAAGAACTGGTCAAGCGCATGTTGCTCCAAGCCACCCAGACAGACGGCGACCCCGACGACGAAGCGGCAGCCGAGGAAGATGCAGCCGATCCCATGAGCGAATATATGGCGCACCTAGAGGCCCGTTTCCGCGAGGCCCTGGGCACGCGCGTCAGCCTGAGCCGCGGCCGCGACGGCAGCGGTCGGCTCACCGTACATTTCTACAACGAAGAAGATCTCGCCAGTCTCTATCAATTGATCGTCGGTGTGGATGACGAGCTGTAACGCCATTTCCGGCTGTGCTCTTGGCTGCTTGCCCAACCCTCTGCCGTGAACCTGAACCACGCAACTTGGTCTTCGATCAGCCCGCTCGCCTCGCCCCTTGGCCCCAACGCGCTCGGTTGGGGCATTGTCGGGGCCAGCCATGCTGCTGCCCAGCGCCTTTTGCCCGTCTTGCGCCGCGCGCGCACGCCGCTGCAAGACAACGTGCCCGTGGGCATCTTTAGCCACAGCGAACACCGCGCCCGCGCCTTTGCCGTTGACCACGCCATTCCCCATGTCTTTCTCAACCTGGCCGACATGCTTGCCCACCCTGCCATCCAGTGTGTCTACGTGGGCAACCATCCGCGCCACCATGCCCCGACCGTCCTAGCCGCCTTGGCCGCGGGCAAGCATGTCTTTTGCGAACCGCCGCTGGCTTTGAGCGTGGAGGAGGCGCAGCGTGTGGCGCATACCGCCCTGAGCCGCGGGCTGCATCTGGCCGTTAATTTCGTGCGCCGCGGCGATCCGGCCATCCAGATGATGCGCGAACTGCTCGGCGACCATACCATCGGCGACATCCTCGGCGGGCGCATCAGCCACACCACGCTCCTGCCGCCGGCGCGCCAGACCTGGCGGCTCCAGCAACCCGCGGGCGGTGTGCTGATCGACCGCACAAGCCACAGCGGCGACCTGCTGCGCTATCTCTTCAATGATGAGATCGCCGCGATCTATGCCGCAGCCTCGCCGCGGCTATTGGGCGACCAGGTGGAAGAGGACGTGCTGAGCCACGTCACCCTGCGGCGCACCGGC
>CAZZNG010000351.1:0-5144 GCA_964655505.1 uncultured Litorilinea sp.
ATATTCATCTGGCCGATTCCTGGCTGCAACGCCAAGTGCAGACTATCCTCGAAACAGGCGAGGCGTTCGGCAACATTGAGCGCGGCACGGGCCAGCGCTGGCAAGTCGAATTCGTCAGCGCCAACCCGACCGGCCCGATCCACTATGGCGGCGCGCGCAATGCAGCCTTAGGCGATTCCCTGGCAAAGGTCTTGACCGCGGCAGGCTACCAGGTGCAGACCGAGTTTTATGTCAACGACGCAGGCAATCAGTTCCAATACTTTGCCGAAAGCCTCTATGCCCGCTATGCCCAAGCATTGGGCAAAGATGAGCCGCTGCCGGAGAACGGCTATCCCGGCGAGTACATGATCGACTATGCCCAGCGGGTCATCGACCAGGTGGGCGACAGCTTGCTCGCGCTGCCGCGCCAAGAGGCGATTGCTCGCATCAAGCCGCTTGGCCGGGAGATCGTCTTGGCCGACCTGCAAGACGAGTTGGCGGGCATGGGCGTCACCTTTGACAACTGGTTCAGCGAACAAAGCCTCTATGACGAAGGATTGGTCGAACAGGCGCTTGACTACCTCCAGCAGCGCGGCGAATTAGTCGAACGCGATGGCGCAATCTGGTTCCTGGCATCGAAATACCCCAAGAACGACAAAGACGAGGTCGTGGTGCGCTCGAATGGGCTGCCCACCTATTTTGCCTCGGACATTGCCTATCACTACGACAAGTTCATCCGCCGCGGCTTTGATCAAGTGGTGAATGTGTGGGCTGTCGATCACCAAGGCCATGTACCGCGCATGGCGGCCATGATGCAAGCCTTTGGACTCGACCCCGCGCGGCTGACGATTTTAATGTACGACCTGGTCAAGCTGGTGCGCGACGGGCAAGAGGTGAAGTTGAGCAAGCGCGCCGGGAACCTGATCACCATCAACGATGTGGTGGAGGAGGTCGGGGCCGACGCCGTGCGCTTCAACCTGCTCTCGCGTGCGCCCGAAAGCACCATCGAATTTGATCTCGACCTAGCCGTGGCCCAGAGCAACGAGAACCCGGTCTACTATGTCCAATACAGCCATGCGCGTATCTGCTCGATCTTCGACCGGGCCAAACAAGAGGACATGGCAATCGACACGCTGCCTGCTGAGGCCGCCGAGTGGCTTGGTCAACTCTCCCACCCCTCCGAGTTGGCGTTGATCCGCAAACTCTTGGAGTTGGAGGAGGAGATCGAAATCGCCGTCGACAAGCTGTCGCCGCACAATCTCACCCATTACGCCATTGAGATTGCCCGCGCGTTCAACGCGTTCTATCGAGACTGCAAGGTCGTGGACCCTGCCGAGCCGCAGTTGAGCCAGGCGCGCCTCATGCTCTGCGGCGCGTGCCGGCTGGTGCTGGCGAAAGTATTGGGGCTGCTCGGCGTCACCGCGCCCGCGTCCATGTAAAGCAGATAAGCACTTGTGCAACTGGATAATTCGCCCGGCACGACGCCAACCGCATCGAGCCGGGACAATGAAGTGAAATGACCCTATGACTGATTCGTATCGTGTCTTGGTCAGCGATCCGCTCTCCGAAGCCGGTCTTGCCCCCCTGCGCTCGGCTCCCAACATCGACGTAGATGTGCGGACCGATCTGACCCCTGCACAACTGCTGGAAGTCATTCCAGCCTATGATGCCTTGCTGGTACGCAGCAGCACAACCGTCACCGCCGACGTGATCCAAGCGGGGAAACAACTGCGCGTGATTGCTCGCGCCGGGGTTGGCGTGGACAACATCGACGTAGCCGCCGCAACGCAAGCAGGCATCATCGTCGTGAACGCGCCCACCGGCAACGTGGTTGCCGCGGCCGAGCATACCGTCGCCATGCTGTTGGCGCTGGCGCGCAACATTCCCCAAGCCGACGCGCATGTGCGCTCCGGCCAGTGGAAGCGCAACAAGTTCATCGGCGTTGAGGTACGCAACAAAGTGTTGGGCAGCGTTGGCCTGGGGCGCGTGGCCCAAGAAGTGGCGCGCCGGGCGCAAGGCTTGGGCATGACGGTGATTGCGTATGATCCCTATGTCACCACCGAATATGCCGCGCAGCGCGGGGTGCGCCTGGTCGATCTTGACACGGTGCTGGCCGAAAGTGATTTCATGACCGTGCATGTGCCGCTCACGCCGCAGACGACCAACCTCATCGATCGCGCCCGGCTCCAGCAGATGAAGCCCACAGCGCGCATTTTGAATGTGGCGCGCGGGGGCGTGATCAACGAGCAAGCCCTGTGCGAGGCGCTTGACGCAGGCGAAATCGCCGGGGCCGCGCTGGATGTCTTTGCCGATGAGCCGCTGCCCGCGGACAGCCCGCTGTGCAAGAACGACAAAGTCATCTTGACCCCGCACTTGGGCGGCAGCACCCACGAGGCGCAAGAACAGGTCGCCGAAGACGTGGCGCTGCAGGTGATCGACGTGCTCAACGATCGGCCCGCGCGCTACGCGGTCAACGCGCCCATCATCCCGCCCCAAGACCTGGATTTCCTCATTCCTTACATCGACCTGACCGAGCGCATGGGGCGCTTCATCCAGCAGTTGGGCGGCAAAGGCGGGCTAAACCGCGTCGAGATTACCGCCCACGGGCAACTGGCCGATTTTGACCTGGCCTATATCAAGGCGGCTGCCATCAAGGGGTTGTTGAGCGACGTGGTGGACATCCGTGTCAACCTTGTCAACGCGACGCTGCTGGCGGAGCGGCGCGACATCGAATTGGTTGAGCGCAAACTGCACCAGCACGAGGCACGCTACGAAAATATGCTGGCCCTGAGCGTGACCACACCCACAGAAACCTGGACAGTGCGCGGCAGCGTGATACAGGACGAACCCTATATTGTCGGCGTCAACGATCTGTGGGTCGATTTCCCGGCAAGCGGCAACATGCTCTTGTCTTCGCACCGGGATCGCCCCGGCATCATTGGCCGGATCGGCTCGGTGCTGGGCGAGTCGGACATCAACATCAGCTTTATGCATGTAGGACGTCGCGGCCCGCGTACCGACGCCATCATGGTGCTGGGCACGGATGAACTGACCCCGCCCGATGTCATGGAAAAGCTGGTTTCGATTGCAGATATCAACTGGCTCCAGGCGGTAACCTTATAATTCGGAGTATGCTAGACACGCTGCCGCCTTCGCAAGCCACACAACTACCGGGCAGCATGACTGAGGCAACGATGAACGCTACAACCGAATCTACGCTTCGTCGGCTCTGGCAACTCCGGGCCTTGCTGCTGGTATCATTGATTTGGCTGGGTCCCTCGCTGGCCTGCGGCAGCTTTGCACCGCGGCCCACACCGACGCCTACCCCCCAACCGACGCAACCACAAGTCAACATCCCGCCCACTGACCCAATCACGGGCACAGGCGGCAACCCGGTGGCAACGCCCATCCCTGAAGTGCCGACCGATACGCCGGTCCCGGTGGAGGAGCCGCCCCCTCCCCCCACTGTGCAGTCGGGCAGCGCGCTGGCCCCAGGCCAACCGGCCCGCATCACCGCGCCCGCAGGCCTGAACTATCGCGATGCGCCGAGCACGCGCGCCAACCTGGTGGGCAACTTCGGCACAGGCCAGTTGGTGACGATCCTCGAAGGGCCGGTCAGCGCCGACAACTATACTTGGTGGCGCATTGACGACGGGCAAGGCAACTCCGGTTGGGCTGCCCAAGGGGATGGGGAAACCACTTGGATCAGCCCCCAACTGGGCGAGGCTCGCCCGGTGGACAGGCCGCCGCGCGTCGGCGACCGCGTGCAAGTCACCATGGGCCAGGGCGGACAGTTGAGCATTCGCGCTGTGCCCAGCACAAACGGCACGCTGTTGACCCGTGTTGACCCCGGCGCGCAGTTCACGGTCTTGGCCGGTCCCCAGAGCGCCAACGGCTTCAACTGGTATCAGATCCGCACGGACGACGGCTCACTTGAAGGGTGGGCCGCGGAGGGCGACGGAACCTCCCGCTGGCTGAGTCCATTAGAATAGTGAACGTGAAGAAACAAATAGGGTGATCCCACCCAGTCAGGGATGTACCTTCCGGGACGCTGCGCCCATCTCGCGAGCAGATGGGCATGAAGCAACATGCCATCTCACGAGCAGATGGGCCTGAATCTCCGAGCGTCCCGGAAGATCACCCTGTTAATTCCTCAGCGTACATCGAATTTCCGGGAAGATCGGCCCACCGCTGGGCGCGGCACACCACATAATCACAAAGGGGCCACGCCCCAAGACAGGATCGCACGTCCGGGAGGGTTTGAACCTTTCCGGACGTTTTTGTGAAACGGGTTTGTCAGGCTGGTCTATGCGCCGAGTTTGCACACCGGAAAGCAGACGCGTAACGGGGCGGCGTCAAGTGACGCCGCCCCGTTACGCAGACACATAGGAAGGAGCTTAGGAAGTTATTTGCTTAGGGAATCAGCAGGACCTGACCGGCGTAGATATGATTCATGTTGTCCAGTCCGTTGTGCATCGCCAGGTCATAGACGTTCACGTCATACTCCAGCGCAATCTGGCTGAGCATGTCGCCTTCTTCCACCATATAGCTGCGCGACGGCTCCACATGGGCCGCCACCGGCGTTTCTTGTCGCATGGCGGGCATTGGCTCACCGCTGCGTTCTGCTAAACGGACGTCGGGCGATTGGCCTATGCGCGGCATAGGGCGCTGTTCAGGCTGCATCATCATCGGTTCGCTGCCCTTGCGCTCATCCGGCGTAGGCTCCTGGGGCGTTGGCCGGCCCATCTCGCCGCCTTGAGGTCGTTCGGGCGTACGCTCTTGCGGCATTCGCACCGACTCATCCATACCGCTCTTGCTCCCCTTGCCGTCGTCACATCCGGGAATCTCAAACTTCTGGCCTACGTAGATGAGGTTCGCGTCCTGAATGCCATTGGCGCGCATGATGGCTGCGCCGTCGACGCCGAATTTCTGGGCAATCTGGCTCAATGTATCACCGGGCTTGACGATGTAGAGACAACTCGCGCCCACCGGCCCGCCGATTCCGCCTGCCGGTTTTTCAGGCTGCCCGCCCATGTTCGGCCCGCCCTTATTGGGGCCGTCCTTGTCAGGGCCGCCCATGTTGGGGCCTACGGGGTCGCAAGCACGCAGGCGGATGGCATCCAGGTTAAAGTCCATCTCTTGATTGGTGATGCCCCACTTCTTCC
>CAZZNG010000352.1:0-5127 GCA_964655505.1 uncultured Litorilinea sp.
ATGCGACGCACGCAAATGCAGGTTAGTGATTGGATGACACGCAATCCGGTCACAGTCACGCCGCGAACCAGCCTGGCCCGAGCCTATGAATTGATGCTCGAACATGAGATTCGCCGTTTGCCTGTTGTCGACAACGACAGGGATTTGGTGGGCATCATCACGCTCAGTGATATCTTGCGTGCGCTGCCCAGCCTCCTGGAGGAAGAGGATAACACCACCAGGCGCCTGCTCATGATCTCGCGGCAGGTAGGCACCGTCATGACCTACGACCCGATCACGGTTGACCCCGAAGATAGCATCCAGGAAGCCGCGGAGCGTATGCTGGAGCATAAGGTGAGCGGGCTGCCGGTGATAAGCGGCGGTCGCCTCGTCGGCATCATCACCGAGTCGGACATCTTCCGCCTGGTCGTCGAGTCTTGGACAGAGGCCGCGGCTTGAGCCTATGGCCTAGGCAGGTCAGACAATCCAGCAATAGCCGGCGCGTAACCCACCGCGGATCCGCGTAAAACAAACAGGCCGGGGGCAGAAAATTGCTACTCCCGGCCCTTTTTCGTCTACCACCCGGCGGCTGCCAGGGCTAAGGGATGACGCCGTTGTTCTGGCGCTCTTCCATGATCAGCCGCTGCTTGAGATCCCACAATGTGGGGGTGAGCGATACATGGTAGATGTGGGGGTTGACCAGGCGGGTAACGCCTGTATCGAGCCGCTCGATGTCCGCGCTACGCTGGGCGCGCAGTTCTTCGAGCGGGGGCAAGTCATAGACCAGCTTGCCCTCGCGCAGCACCTCTACCTGCAGCTCTTCAAGCGACGCGATCTCCTCTTGCGCGATGGTGCGATATTTGGTGTGGTCGCTGGGGTGGCGCAAGGTCAGCACGGGCATGGCGCGCGGGTCTTCATCCTCTAGGCAGAGCAGATCGGCTGTGGCTTTGTCGCGGCGATCATAGATGCGCCAGACGCGTTTGACGCCTGGATTGGGCACTTTGGCGGGGGTGTCGGAAATTTTGATGGCCGAGTTCCATTCGCCATGTTCGCGCACGGCGACCAGCTTGTAGACGCCGCCCAACGCGGGTTCGCCCCAGGAAGTGATCAGCCGTGTGCCGACGCCATAGACGAGACGGTTGATGAGTTGGTCGGCATCGACGCCGGAGCGAGGGGCCTCCTCGCTGATCTGGGTGAGAATCTGCCAGATGACCAGTTCGTCCAGGTCGCCCGACAGGACAATCGAGGTATTGGGGAAGCCTGCATCGTCGAGCATCTTGGCTGCTTGGATGCTGAGATAGGCCAGGTCGCCTGAATCCAAGCGGATGCCCACCGGCTCATGCCCCTTGCGGCGCAGTTCTTCAAAGACTTTGATGGCATTGGGCACGCCGCTTTGCAGCGTATCGACCGTATCGACCAGCAACATGCAGTCATCGGGATAGATATCCGCATAGGCGCGGAACGCGCCGAGTTCGCCTTCGCCCATGCTCATAAAGAGCTGCACCATGCTGTGCGCGTGGGTCCCTTTGGGCGGCAGGCCCATCGCGCGCGAGACGGCAACATTGGAGGTGAACACGGCGCCGCCGATCAACGCGGCGCGTGCGCCTGCATTCGCCCCTCGATCATGCGCGCGGCGCAGCCCAAACTCTAACATCGGGCGGCCGCGGCCGCTTTCGGTGATGCGCGCCGCTTTGGTGGCGATCAAGGTCTGATAGTTGAGCTGCGCCAGCAGCGATGTCTCTAGAATCTGGGCCATGACCAACGGCCCCCGAACTGACGTAAGCGGCTCGTTGGGGTGTACGACGCGGCCTTCAGGGATGGCCCGCAGCGAGATGCCGTCGAAGTTGCCATGTTGACCAAGCCAGCCTAGGAAGTCGTCGGCAAAGATACGCCTGCCGGTGGGGGAGCGCAGGGAAGCAAGATAGTCGAGATCATTCTGTTCGAACCGCGTCTCCTGCATCCAATCGAGCAGCCAGGCAAGCCCGGCATTGATGCAGTAGCCCGCCTGATGGCTGCCATAGTTGGGGTAGCGGCGGAAGAAGTGGTCGAAGAGCACCTCGGTTTCGTGCAGGCCCATGCGATAGTAGAGTTGGGCCATTGTCAGTTGATAGTGGTCCGTGAAGAGGATTCCTTCCATCACTGCACAGTTGGATGGTGGCACGGTTGCTTTCTCCTTTATTGCTGGGCCGTGGCCGTTTGTGGACCTTTGTGTCAATTGTACCACAAGTCCCCATGCACGAATTGAATCCACAGGAACAGGTTGCTGCTTCATGGCGTAAGTGGTCACAGCGCAGCAATGCCGTATAATGGGGGATGTGCAGCGAACGCAGTATCGGTTAATGGTTTGTTGATCTGTAAAATGAAAGATTCGCTTGTGCGGCGTGTGATTTATCTCTTTTTGGATGGTGTGGGGATCGGGCGTGACGATGCGGCGGTTAACCCGTTGGCGGCGAGCGCGTATCCGACGTTGGCGCGCGTATTGGGGGATGCGGCGGCGCTGACGCGGCCCGTGCGCCACTCAGGGCCGTTGGCAGAAATGGTCCCGACCGACGCGCAGCTTGGCGTGCCGGGACGCCCGCAAAGCGCCACGGGGCAGGCCGCCATTCTTACTGGCATCAATGCCCCGGCGCGGCTGCGCGAACACTACGGCCCGCGGCCTGACGACCGGGTGCGCGCGGTGATTGACGAGGGAAACCTCTTTGTGCGTCTGCGCGAACAGGGCTTCAGCACCTACTTCTGCAATGCCTACCCGGACGGCTATTTTGCCGCGGTCAAACGGGGCAAACGTCTGCTCAGCGCGGTTCCCTATGCCGCGACACAGGCCGGTCAGCGCTTGGCTGGCCCCGCGGAGCTTTACGCCGAGCACGCGCTTGCCGCGGACTTTACCAATCGCGGCTGGCGCGATCAACTGGGCTATCAAGACGCGCCGATCTTTGCGCCTGATGCCGCGGGCAGGCATCTCTGGCAACTGGCCCAGGCGCACGCGTTCACCTTTTTTGAACATTGGCAAACAGACCTTTTCGGCCATCGCAGAGACTTGACCGGCGCGGTGGCGAATTTCCAAGTTTTTGACCAGTTCCTTGGGGGGCTGTTGGCGGTTGCTGACCTGGACAAGACGTTGATCATCGTGGGGAGCGACCACGGCAATGTGGAGGATTGCAGCCACGGTAAGCACACCGAGAATCCTGCCCTGACCCTGGTCTTGGGCGAGTCTCGCCGCGAGATCGCCCCGCAGATCCACACGCTGACCGATTTTGCCCCTGTCATTCAAGCGTATCTCGCCGCATCGTAAGCGCCATCGGCGCGCCTTCTGGCGCGGGCTGTCGCGGCTAGGCTTCGGCTGCTGTCTCCCCTCCCTCGCGCACCCGCCAAATGAGCAGCACCAATGTCACCACTGTGCAGAGCGCAGAGATGGCGGCGACGCCCCCAATTCCAAAATGTACATAGGTTGATGGGGCGAAAAAGGTGGCGAGGGTCGATGCGGTTAGGCCCGCGGCTGCACCGAGCGTCATGACTTTGGCGCGCTGGCTGGGCGCTTGTTCACTGAGCAGCGGGATGTTGGCGACGATGGCAAACTCAAAGAAGCCGCGAGCAAGGGCTGCACTGAGCACCGCGGGCCACGCGCCGACGTTGAGCAGGGGAATCAACAGGTAGCCGAGCAGCGCGCCCGCGCTGCCGAGGATCACACTGCGCCGCTTGCCGAAGCGGTCGGTGAAAAGGCTGACCGAGACGCTGGCTGTCAGATCAAAACAACCAAAGATGAGGGCCGCCAGTCCAAGCTGTGGCGCGTCAAAGCCGTATTCCGCCGCGAACCAAGCGCCGTGGACGATCATCAACTGCATGGATGCATAGTAGCTGAACGCGGCTGCGATGATGGTGGTATAGGTGGAATCGGCGTTTTCGGTGATGTGAAAGAGGCCAGCGACGCGCTGCGACCAAGATGCTTTGGCCTCTGTTTCTGTTTGGGGGCGCGCGGTATGCGTCGCGGCGGGTAAGGTGCTAAAGACGAAAACCATGACGATCAGCCCTGCGCCCAAGAGCAAGAAGGGGAGCCGCCAACCGGCCCAATCGATCAGCAGCCCAATCATCGACAGGCCGACAATGCCGGTCAATGCCCATGAGTATTCCAACATCCCCATGCCGCGCGCGCGGCGAGCGTAGGGCAATCGCGCGCTCAAATATGCCTGGAGCGTGGGGGTAAAGCCCGCCAGGGCCAGACCGAGCAGGATGAATCCAGGCAGGGCTGCGAATACATTGCTGCTCAGGCCGATGATCCACAGGCCGAGCGCGGCGGTGATGAGCGCGATGCGCATGACGCGCCGGTAGCCATAGCGATCCGCCCAGGAGCCGAAGAGCGGCGCAAGCAGCCCCATGAGGCTGCGCAGGCTGAGAACGCGGCCCAGGGTGACGACATCGGTTTTAAGCCCCGTGGCAAAGATGGGCAAGAAGGGGTTGAACATCTGCACGCTGATGTCGATCAGCAGGCGCGCTGAAATCGAGGTCGTAATCAGCCGCGCAAAAGAAATGTCGCCGCTCTGTGCGGCGCGCTCTTCTACCGATGTTTCCATGTCGAGACTCCTGCTGCTGGGTCGGGCTGGGTATTTAGGGCTGCGGTGTGGCTTCTACCCGCTGAACCGCCGCGCCGGGTGGGGGGACAAAGATGAACACTTCCGCCTCGATGGGGTCGTTGAAGCTGACCGACTCGAAGCGCAGCGCGCGCCCGCTGCTGTCGCGCCACGCCAGCGGATAGGAATATTGCGCATCCAACCAGACTTGCAGCGGCCCCGCTGGAAACGAGGGATCGCCTGCTGGGATGACCAGTTCGAGTTCGATGACGGAACGACCGGCGATGGTGCTGCGCTTGCCCAGGTGCATGGTGGTCTGTTGGGCCAGGGCTGCTAAGATACGGTCGGGCATACGCTCCAGCAGCGACCCCGCGCCAGCCTCTCCCGCCAAGTCTGCTTGGTACGCGGCGCGGTCCACGACAGTCGCCATGTTGAGCGCGGGTGAATAGACCCAGCCTTCTTCTTCGTTGAGCACCACAATGGTTCCCATAAAGGCCCCTGGTCCGGCTTCGGTCTCCGTGCGCAACAGGCCGGGCCGCTGCACCCAAAGCTCTTGCTCCAAGCTGGCCCCGGCAAGCGAAAG
>CAZZNG010000353.1:0-5085 GCA_964655505.1 uncultured Litorilinea sp.
CCAGTTCCTGCGCCGCGCCGTCGTAGATCAGCAACTGCCCTGTCCCCTCGTCATACGCCATGTTGATGGGGGAAGACAGAGCGATGTCGATTTCGAAGACGTTGACCTGTTCTCCATAAGGCGTCACCGTCACGATTTGCCACGGGCTGTTTTCGCCGGCTTGGAGAACAAAGAGGAGGTCTGCATCAGGCGCATACGCGATCCCTTGCGGGTTGCTGACGCCTATGTCGGAGAGATCGAAATCTCGGTAGTCGAAGGGACCAATGGCTTGCTGCGCGAATGTCTGCATGGTTCCCACCAGACAAAACAAAACAGCCAGTCCCAATGAAGCAATCAGTCGTGTGCAGCGGTGTAGGTGTTTGAAGTTGTTCATCTCCAGGGCCTTTGTGAGTAGCCTTGATCAGTCGAGGGTCTATATACAAGCAGAAGTCTCACCACCCCGGGCTTACATCTACGGCCAACCGTGCTACTGTCCACCAAGGACTACTAGATCGGATCACGTGCGGGTTGTCGTCGATATATCCCAATGAGTCTCCGTAGCTCGCCGAGCGTACCGTCGTGGCTCCAACGGCGATAGTAGTAATAAACAATCGTCCATGGTGGAAAGTCATGTGGCAGCATTCGCCAAGAGCAGCCGCTCTGCCACATGTACAGAACGGCATTGACGATCTCTCGTTCATCCACACTGCGCTTGCGTCCTGCTGTGGGCGCCCTTGAAACCAAGTGGGCAACAGCCGACCATTCCTCATCGGTCAGATCACTTGGATAGGCGGAGCGAGGGGCATCTGTGTCGTACGTCATCATGTTTGGCAGCAATCTCGTTGCATTTGAAGAGCACTCACCGGCCAACGATACTGCGAGGACTGATCGGCTGTGTTGATCAGGCCCGTACTTCGTTCAATCTCGTGCTTTTACAGGAATGTTGTTGCAAGCAAACAAATTCAAACACGAATCCGTGAGGGAATCAGCGCAGACTCTCATGCGGCTTGATACCGAAGTTGCTCGCGCTCTAAGACTGATTTTATAACGTGGAAATCTCAATCTTGACCGCAAAATAAATCTCAGGCGGTCTCAATTTGGGGAGTTTGGCGGGAAAATGAGAACGATATCTCAAAAAGGCCCCGGCTGTGTGGACAACCAGGGCCAGGTTTCTATACAGTTGTTGAAGAATGGGTCATGATTCGAATGGAGGGTGAGGGATGGGAAACAGCGCGGGGAAGATACGGGCATGAGCGGGCGAGCGGGGCTGCATTGCACCTGCTTGCCCGCCCATGCCGCGGGTTACTCATATATGGGTTTACTCATACATATAGCCGATGCGCTCGACCGTCTTGATGCGGTCATACTTCGAGGGAATGGCAGAAAGCTTGTGCCGCAGCCGGTAGACAAGGTTCGCCAGTTGCCGCGCCTCGACGTTGTCATAGTCCCAAACTTTTTGCAGCAGATGGCTTGTCTCCAGCACGCGGCCTTGATTAGCCAGGAAAATTTGCAGGAGGCGGAACTCAAGCTTCGATAGCTTAATGGCGTGGCCTTCACGGGTCGACACCCGGCGGAACTTGGGGTCGAGCCTGAATTCATCGTAGGACTCGTTGCTGCCTGCGGTGACAGACGGGCTTGTCTCCCCCGTGGTGATTGCAGAGACTTCCCCAGAGGGGGCCACGGGCGTTTGGCGCAGCCAAGCCGCAATCTTGGCCAGAAAGATCAACTCGCTCACCGGCTTGACCACACAATCGTCAACACCGGCGGCGTAGGCATCGAGGTGATAGGTAACGCTGTTTTCATGCGTCAGCAGCATGATGGGTCCGGCACACTCGCTGCGCAATTGTCGGACCAGTGCTAACGCAGCATCGCTGTGGTAATGGCTGTCAATCAACGCCATACTATAGCGTTTTGGCAGCATAATACGGTTGACTTGAGGACCGTACCGGACGATGGTGCTCGCGATCAGGCGATGCTTGAGGATGCTCGCGCGGATCTGAGCAGTTTCGACGTTATCGGCAAGGATGAGCATAACTGCATGAGGCATCGTTGTCACTCCAAGTATAAAACTTCACGAACCAACGCGAAACAGCTTTCAGATCAATTTGCCATCCATATGTATAGATAGATCAAGAACTGAATACATCCGATACAGTGGATCCAACTCTGGCTACACTTACCTTTCAGCGTTCGATACAGGGGATATAGGCGCTTTTCAGCATGGACCGTCCTGTTGCCACAGTGTTGCCACAGTGTTGCTACAGTGTTGCACAGCCATTCCGTCCCTGGCCCAGTCGCTAACTTGACGCGCGACTGCACAAAGACACAAATTGTAGAAGCAGTCTGTTTAGTTCTACCGTGTTCTCGACGAGGGCCGTATGGAACATGCATGACAAGGGTCTTGTTGTAGACCGACAACAACGGTCGGCTGCTGATAAGGTGGTATTTTTAATCATATCCTTGAAAGTAGTAGCTGTCAATGGGGGACGGGGTATTTTAAATAGCTGTCATCATCTACTTTCCAGCCACCTCCGGGCGAAAAATGCCCCTCCTACACCTAGCAGAGCGAGTGACGCGGGCGCTTCCCCACAGACTGTCAAGAATCTGACAGTTTATAATGGATACTGACATTCAGAGGGCTATCGAGTCTAAATATTGACAGGTTGCGTGTCATTCAGGCTGCGTTTATATGTTTGCTTGCTCTGTTTGTAGAGAGTTGGCATGGTAAAGAATCAGATCCTATGTATTTTCCAACAGGTCCCCGTAGCTGTTGAATGGCACAAAGAACTTGAGCAACATTTTGAAATCGTGACGACCATCGCTGCCCCTCAGATGGATTTGTCCGAATCCCCTACGGCTGACATGCAGACGGGCAGCACGTTGGATGGCGGTACGCTCAACGCCTATCGCCTGATCATCGTCAATGTCTCCACGCCGACACGCCAAACCGTAGCCTTCTGCCGACAGCTTCGCGCCCGTTTTTCCGGCCCGCTGCTGGCCATGGTTCCGCCCGTCGAAGAGCAATACCTGCTATCCCTGTACAACGTGGGCGTCGACGAATGTATTGACCAGTCGATTGTGCCCCGCCTGCTGGTGGCGAAGGTCACTCGCTGGCTCCTCTGGAGGAGTCATGCAGAGTCGAACCAGACGTCCGGACAAGATAACAGCAGCAGGCGATAGAGCAGATGCAGGGCTGTCAGCGCCGCAGCAAAGGCAGAAAGGCCGCAGGCGTTTGGTCAGGCGCAACCGGCAGCCTGCTTTGATAGGCCCCTAGATCAGCAGCCTCCGACCGGGTGCGCCCCAGAATATCCACTGCCGGGGCGAACAGCGGGTTCGCCTTGCCTACCGCGGGACTGCCGCCAGGAATGCGCGCGTAGGCTTCGACAAGGCGGATGAACTCCTGCCGGATCGTCGTATTCCCGCTCGAAAACGCCGTGCCGTGCCAGCGGGGCAGAATGACCCCCTCATGATCCACATCAATCCCCGGATCGGCCACCACATGATTCACATCGTCCACCGTGGGAACAACCAGCCTATCGCCCGGAATCGGCTGATCGCCATTCCAATAGAGGTTGCTGTCCAAGATGATATTCAGTGTATCCTCGGGATTGCCCCCGGCGAAGTTATTGTCCTCTGGCGCTTGCCCCATACCCGCCCCCATTGTCCCGCTTGGATCTGACCAGATGTTGTTGGCGAACAGCAGATTGCGATTCTGCGGGTTGGAACCGGCACGGCTGGCGCGCAGCGCGTAGGCTCTGGATGGCAGATCGCCCACAACAGTGTTGTGGGTGAAGGTGATGTTCTTGGCCCCGCGCACAGCAAGCGCCGTATCGATCATTGTGGTCGAGTTGCCAAGCATCAGATTGTTCTCGATGATCACATCGCTTGCTTCGTAGTAGGGCTTGCCGTCGTTGCCCACGTTGACAAAGGCTTCCAGCCCCCCTTGCCAGTTCAAAAAGAGATTGCGGCGCACCGTGATCCGCTCGCTGCCTAGCTGGTCGTCGTCGCTGCCGTTGCTGTCCTTGATCGTGATGTAGTGTTTGGTGTCGCCGCTGTTGGCGCGCCCGCTGCCCTCGAAGTCGTTGAAGAAAATATTCTCTTCGATCACAACGTCGGTCACCCCGTTGACGTCGATATGCTCTTCGCCGTCGCCTTGGTTATAAAAGACATTGCCGCGGATCGTGACAAAGCGCACGCCGTTGTGAATCTTGAAGAGGTCATTGTTATACGAATCGTGGATGATGTTGTTGATGAAGTTGACATGCTCTGACCAATAGATATCGTCCCGCCGGTCCATGATCATCAGCGTCTTACCCGCACCAGGCCCGTCATGGCGCAGTTCAAAGCCCATAAAGGTCATATTCTTCACGCCATCCAGTTCGATGACCGGCCCCGGCCCTTCCAAGACGGCGCGATAATCATGAACAGCCCGAAAGGTCGTCGGGGTCGTAAAGCGCCGCTCCAGATCGTTCAGCCCGCTGTACACCCCATCTTCGAACCAGACAGTACAGTGGTCATCGCGGGCTGCTTCGGCAGCATGTTTGAGCGTGGCCCACGGCAAGTCGAGCGTCCCAGGGTTTTGATCACTGCCGGTCGGTTGGGGCGCGACCCAATAGGCGCACGCCTCTGTGTTACCTGTGTTACCTGTGTTACCTGTGTTCTCCGTGTTATTCCCGATGTCAGCCAAAGCAGGCCGAACCAGCCCCCCCAGCAGGCAGGCAAGCGCCATGCTCACCCACAGGAAACCATATCGCCTTTTCATCATCCCCCCAACACACACACCACAACATACCGTGCTCAACCAAGCAGCGCAGGCCATCTGCTGTCGCCCCAGTTCATTTTACCCGCATTTTTCATTCGCAACTGCTTGACTGCTTGACAAGCAACCATACGAACCCTATACTGGCGAACAGTCGACCATCAGCCCCATTGGTCCACCCGGCAAACCGCCAAACTTGGGGCGCCTGTTATTCGCACTAATTTGTACCCATTCGCACCAATCCGCGAGGTAGGATCATGATCCGTCATCTTGCTGTGCCCAATGCACACCGGCGCAGTTATGTCTTGCCAAGGCATAACCGGCACAACCCGCGTACCCTGTCTTCC
>CAZZNG010000354.1:0-4983 GCA_964655505.1 uncultured Litorilinea sp.
ACCAGACCGCGGTCGACATCCACATTTTGCAGGGTGAGCGACCCATGGCAGCCGACAACAAGACGCTGGGCAATTTCCGCTTGGACGGCATTCCCGCCGCGCCGCGTGGCGTGCCCCAGATTGAGGTGACGTTCGACATTGATGCCAACGGTATTTTGAACGTAACGGCCAAGGACAAGGCCACCAATAAGGAACAGAGCGTCAAGATCACCGCTTCGACCAACCTCTCGCAGGAGGAAGTGGACCGACTGGTGCGCGAGGCCAAGAGCCACGAGGCGGAGGACAAGGCGCAGCGCGATCTGGCCGAGGCGCGCAACACAGCCGACAACCTGATCTACGTGACCGAAAAGTCGCTCAATGAGTTGGGTGACAAGGTTCCGGCCACCGATCGGGGTCACATCGAGAACACGATTGAAGAGCTGAAGAGCGCCATGAACGAGAACGAGCTGGCTAAGATCCGCCAACTGACGGAGCAACTCCAGCAGGCCAGCCATGCGCTGACCCAGCAGGTTTACCAGCAGGGCAGCGAACAGGCCAATGGCGGCCAGCCGGGCGGTGAAGCCGGTGAGGGTGGCACGCCGGGCGACGAAGACGACGTGGTCGAAGGCGAGTATCGCCAGGTCTAAGGACCAAACGGCGGGCCTACTCCGATTCAGACGATTGACAAGTAACAAGCAGTAATGTGAGAATGGCGGGCGGGGCGTAAGCTCCGCCCGTTTGCCTGGCGCGACATGCGGGCCTGGTATGCGAAGCGGGACAGCAAAGCGCAGGCAGGAGGAAAGCAATTATCATGCGTTATTATCGCGATCCTTATGGCCGGCTGCGCGTTGCGCCGACCGAGCCGGCTCGCTCGCCCTCCGGCAACGTAGGCCGGGTGACCCTGGAGGATTATCAGAAGCTGGCAAAAGCCCACCAGGAATTACAGCAGCGGTTCGCCGAGCAAGCAGAGCAGTTAGCCGCCGCACAGGAGGCGCAAGCGACCCTCGCGGACCTGCGCCGCGAGCTAGAGATTAAAAACGAGGCGCTGAGCCGCCAATCCGCGGATATGAAACAGATGGAAGCGGAGTTGGTGTGGGCGCGTGCCGCGTTGCAGCAGCAAGAGAAGGCCGAACAGCCGGACGAGGAAGACTTGAGTTGGCGCGAGCGCTATTTGCGCTTGCAATCCGAACTGGACGCTTTGCGCCGCCGCTGGGAACAGCGTTTTGCCAACGAGGTTGCCGCGGCTCGCCAGGAGATCATGCGCGATATGCTGTCGCTGGCAGATCACCTAGAGTTGGCGCTGCGCCACGGCGAGGAACTAACGGGCAACCACGCACGCGAGTATGTGCGCAACATCGAGGTCATTTATCAGGCTTTCTTGGCAACCTTGCGGCGCTATGAGGTGACACAGATCGACGCCCAGGGCAAACCGTTCGACCCCAATCTGCATGAAGCTGTGGGCACGGTACATGATCCCAATATGGCGGACGGACAGGTGGCAGAGGTGATTCAGACCGGCTATATGGAGGGTGAGGATCTGCTGCGCCCAGCGCGCGTCTTGGTCAATAAGCGGCTTGACTAATTCGGGGGCTGCTAACTTCTGCAGTCGTTCTATTGCAGTACATGGTGAAAGCGAATAACTAGGCGCTAGGAGGGTACTAGCACCCTATGGATTATAAAGACTATTACAGCATTCTCGGCGTTGACCGCAACGCCGACGACAAAGAGATCAAGCGTGCCTTTCGCAAGCTGGCGCAGAAGTATCACCCCGACAAAAATCCGGGCGATGCCGACGCGGAGGCGCGCTTCAAGGAGATCAACGAGGCGTATACGGTTCTCTCTGATCCCGATAAGCGCAGCAAGTATGACCGCTTTGGCGCGCAGTGGGAGCAGTATACGCGTGCCGGTGGCAGCCCTGGCGACTTTGACTGGGGCAGTTGGGCCGGGATGGGCGGCAGCCCAGGCAGCGGCACGTACACGCGCACGGTGACGCCCGAAGAGTTTGAGCAGATGTTTGGCGGAGCCGGCGGCATGGGCGCGGGCGGCTTCTCGTCCTTCTTTGATGCCCTCTTCGGTGGCGGTCTAGGCGGCGCTCGCCCCGGCGGCACAAGCTATCGCACGCGCACCGGCCCGCGCTATGGCTTTGACTTTGACCCGCGGCCCGGTCAGGCCGCCCAGCAGGCCAACGAAGTGCCGGTTGACGTAACGTTGGAAGAGGCATATCGCGGCTCGTCACGCATTTTGCAGACCGAGGACGGCACACGCATGGAGGTCAACATCCCGCGCGGGGTGAGGACTGGCTCGCGCGTGCGGATGCGCGGCGGCGCGAATGGCGCGGATGTCTATCTGCGCATCAAGGTCACGGACGACCCTCGCTTCACGCGTGACGGCGACAACCTGCGGACGAAGGTGCCGGTCGATCTCTACACCGCGCTGCTAGGCGGCGAGGTCGAAGTGCCGACGCTGGATCGCCCGGTGGCGTTGAAGATTCCGGCGGGCACGCAAAACGGCAGGATTTTCCGGCTGCGCGGGTTGGGTATGCCCCAACTGAAGAACCCGGAACAACGCGGCGACTTGCTTGTCGAGGTGGAGGTTACCTTGCCCACCAACTTGAGCGATGAGGAGAAACGCCTCTTTGAACAGCTACGCAGCCTGCGCCAGTAGACCAAACGCCTGCTTTCACCGGAAGGCAGGCGTTTTCAGTTGGTCTGGCCTGAAGAAAGCAGCAGTGACTTTCTAGATATATTGGCTAGCTACACTGTCTAGAGACACTGTCCAGAGACACTGTCCAGACACAGCGCTAACATTGCACTTGCGTAGTTCTAATTACCAAAGCGTAGAATAATAGCAACAAATATTAACAAATAGCGTCATGTATTAACGAGAACAGGCGCGGCGAACCGAGGACAACGCCGGTGCGCGTCGTCTCAGGAGGGAGCCAAACCAGATAGAGGGGGAAGATAGATGAGATTTGATAAATATACACAGAAGGCGCAAGCCGCCATTTTGGACGCACAGAACATCGCCGGGACATACAATCACGCGAGCATTGATCCGGAGCATTTGCTGCTGGCGTTGATCCAGCAGCAGGGCGGCGTGGTTCCGTCCATTCTAAATCGAATTGGCGTTGATGTTGCGTTGGTCGAAGGCAGCATCGAGCAGCTTATGGCGAACAAGCCGCGTGCCACCGGATCCGCCTTGCAGGTCGGCATGAGCCGCGAGACGAACAATGTGCTGCGTGAGGCCGAGCAGATCGCCGATAACATGAAGGACGAGTATGTCTCGACCGAGCACATGTTGATGGCGATTGCGTCGATGGCGGGCAAGGCGCGCGATGTGCTGGCCCAACACGGCATCGACTACAACGCCATCATGCAGGCACTGGCCCAGGTGCGCGGGCGGCAGCGGGTGACCACGGACAACCCCGAAGCCCAGTACGAGGCGCTCAAGAAGTATGGGCGCGACCTGACCGCGGATGCGCGCCAGGGTAAACTCGACCCGGTGATTGGTCGCGATGAGCAGATCCGGCGCGTGGTGCAGATTTTGAGCCGCCGCACCAAGAACAACCCGGTGCTGATCGGTGAGCCGGGCGTGGGCAAGACAGCCATTGTCGAGGGCTTGGCACAGCGCATCGTCAACGGCGACGTGCCCACCAGTTTGCGCGACAAGCGTCTGGTTGCGCTGGATCTGGGCGCGATGGTTGCCGGTTCCAAGTACCGCGGTGAATTTGAAGAGCGGCTTAAGGCAGTCCTCAAGGAGATTACCGACTCCGAGGGCAGGATCATTCTTTTCATCGACGAGATGCACACCCTGATCGGTGCAGGTGCAGCCGAAGGCAGCATGGATGCCAGCAATATGCTTAAGCCCATGCTGGCGCGCGGTGAACTGCACACGATTGGCGCAACCACGCTGGACGAGTATCGCAAGCATATCGAGAAAGACGCGGCGCTGGAGCGGCGTTTCCAGCCGGTGATGGTCGATGAGCCGACTGTGGAAGATACAATCAGCATCTTGCGCGGGTTAAAAGAGCGCTATGAGGTGCACCACGGCGTGCGCATCACCGACAGCGCGGTGATCGCGGCGGCGACACTCAGCCATCGCTACATCACCGACCGCTTCTTGCCCGATAAGGCCATTGACTTGATCGACGAGGCTGCCAGCCGCCTGCGTATGCAGATCGAGTCCAAGCCGCAAGAACTGGACGAGATCGACCGCCAGGTCATGCAGTTGGAGATCGAGCGGGAGGCGCTCAAGAAGGAGCGCGACGAGGCAAGCCGTGAACGTCTACAGGCGCTTGAACAAGAGTTAGCCGATCTGAAAGAGCAAAGCGCGGAGTTGACCGCGCGCTGGCAGTCGGAGCGGGAGACGATCACCGAGGTGCGTAACCTGAAAGAGCAGCTTGACCAGGTGCGTATCCAGATTGAACAGGCCGAGCGCGACTATGACCTGCAAAAGGCCGCGGAACTGCGCTACGGAACCATGCGCCAGTTGGAGAGCGAACTGGCTGCAGCCGAAGAGCGGGTGCGCACACTGCAAGCCAAGGGCGCGCTGCTCAAGGAAGAGGTCGACTCTGAAGAGATCGCCGCGGTGGTCAGCAAGTGGACAGGGATTCCTGTCTCGCGCTTGATGGAAGGCGAACGGGCCAAGCTGATCCGCATGGAAGAGGAACTGCACAAGCGCGTCGTCGGCCAAGCCGAAGCCGTGTCCGTGGTTTCGTCGGCCATCCGCCGCAGCCGTGCCGGTCTGCAAGACCCGAACCGGCCCATTGGCAGCTTTATCTTCCTGGGGCCGACGGGCGTCGGGAAGACAGAACTGGCGCGTGCGCTGGCCGAATTCCTGTTCGACGACGAATCCGCGATGGTGCGCATCGACATGAGCGAGTATCAAGAACGTCACACTGTGGCGCGCTTGATCGGTGCGCCTCCGGGCTATGTCGGGTTCGACCAGGGCGGCCAGTTGACTGAAGCGGTGCGCCGCCATCCCTATTCGGTGGTGCTCTTCGAC
>CAZZNG010000355.1:0-4949 GCA_964655505.1 uncultured Litorilinea sp.
TTCGCCTCTACGGGCTGCCGCTCAAGGTGGCGGGCATGTTGCGCGTGGCGGGTAAGGGAGTCAGCGAGTTTGACGAGCCAGACTACAGCGAGTTCAAGCGCGACTAGGCTAGGTGTCCGCCCGCGCCAGGGTGGATGGACGACCGGCGCATGGGGCTAGACGGTTCCACGTCGCCAGCGTTTACGCTGGCGGCGCTTGCCGCGGCCCATGCGCCGGATGCTGCGCGGCTGCATATTGCCGGGCAGCCGGGCACGTTCTTGACCAGTTTGGGGCCGGATGTGCTGGCCGCGCTCTATCGCGCCCTACCCGCGACCCAGGCGGGCTTTGGTTTTGCCGCGCTCATCCCCCCTGGGGCAGTGTATGGGGCGCGCGCGGAGGGCGAGACGTTGGCCGGTTTTGTCAGCGCGGCAACCGGCGTGGGCGCGCTCTTTGCCGAGGTGGGGACGCGGCAGATGGGCACGCTGCTGTCGCCGCTGCTGCGCTGCTATGTTCGGCATCCGGCGCTGCTCCTGCGCAGCGTGCAGACCGCGCTCTATCCGCTGCTGGTGCGCGGCGAGAAGCACGCACCCAGCGCGGAATTGCTGTCGATCATGGTGGAACCCGCGTTACGCGGCCAGGGGATCGGCGCGGCGCTGCTGGCGGCTTTGGTCGACGCGTGCCGGGAGCGGGGACTGGCGCAGCTTGAGGTGACAGTCGACGCGGCCAACAGCGGCGCACAGCGTTTCTATGCGCGGCATGGCTTCGTGCCCCAGCGCGAGTTTACGCTCTATGGGCGCGCCATGCGCCACCTGTGCCGCGATCTGTGATAAATCACGAAGATCAAACATCCCGGACGCTACATGCATGTTGAGAAATTAGCCGGGTAATCTTCCGGGACGCTCGGAGATTCAGGCCCATCTGCTCGCGAGATGGCATGTTGCTCAATGCCCATCTGCTCGCTAGATGGGCGCAGCGTCCCGGAAGGTGCATCCCTGCAAGAGTGGGATTACCCGATTAATTTATTAACGTCCATCGAGCGTCCGGGATGTTTTTTGGATGCTAGTGGTTATGTTCCCCTTCATCCATGCCCTGCATGGACTCTTCGACGGTAACGACGGGCACAGAGAGGGTTAGGTCGTCGGCCCCATCAAAGTGGAGCGTTAGCTCGATGGATTGACCAGCCTCCAACGGCTCTGCCAATTCCAACAACATGAGATGAATGCCGCCGGGCATCAGTTCCACGCTGCCGTGGGAGGCGGCGACCGCACCGTCCAGGGGCTGCATACGCATGACGCCGTTGTCGTCGACTGTTTCGTGGACCTCCACCGCGGCGGCTGCCGCTGTCTCGCCGCCGATCAGGGTGACGTCGGCATCGGTGTGGTTATGCAGTGTGAAGTAGACCGCGGCAGTGCCCCCGGCCAGCGGCGCTTCCCGGACGCGCGCGTCAACGACCATGATGCCGCCGGACGAATCGGCAGCCGCGCCTTCGCCCGTCTCATGCGTGTCATGCCCGGCCCCGCTGCCCTCCGGTCCGACGACTTCGGCCCCGGTCACGGAGCCTTCGCTCACCTGAACGTCGAGGTTGCGGCTCACGCTTGTGCCGTCGGCCTGGGTGATCTTGACGGTGATGATCCAGTCGCCGAACATGGTAAAGGCAAAGGGCACTTGGTAGTGTCCATCAACACTGCCATCGGCTTCGTCGGTGACCGAGCCGGTGATGACAGGGACCATGCCCGCGTGGTTCATGTTGCCTTCCAGCGAGACAGAGGCATCGGTAATGGGGTCGCCGTTGGCATCGGCCAGTACGACGGTGAGTGTCTTGCCCGCGTTGGCTTCGGGCGCAGGAATTAGGCTGATTTGTAGATCGTCTGTCGCTGCTTGGGATGCACCCGGCGCGTTGCAGGCGCTCATGAGCAGGACACCGCACAGGCAAAGCGCCAGAACGCGTAGCTGTGCGGAGAAACGGTTTTGCATTGGATATCCTTTCGCACTATCCACTTTCAATGTCGTGTTGGATCAGGTGGGGGTGGATCAAGTGAACTGTGCGGATAGGCGGGGTGGGGGCGTGGGCACGGTGGGCCAATTGGGTTGGCTGCCCAGGCTGCGCGGGGGTGCGGGCCATGTGTGGTGGCGCGGCTGTGGCATGTGCCCCATGCGCAGCAGAACGCTCAACAGGAGCAATAGGATCAGACTGTCGGGGTGGGCAACGCCGCTTGGCCGTTCATCTGCTTCGGTGGATTCGGCTGTGTGTGCGCCTGCATGTTCGTCTGTGGCTGCATGGTGGAGTGGATGGTGCAGCGAAGGCGGCTCAACAAAGACAAAATGGGGCGCGGCATGCGCATGACCAGGAGACGCCCATGCGCCCCAACAGACAAAGGGCAAGACAACGCCCCAGAGAAGCGCAAAGCCGCCCAACGTCCAGACCGTGAAACCCCGCTGACTGACCATCTGACTATAAAAGCTACAGATCTACCTTTGCCAACGCGCCGCACCAGCGGCACGCACCCGCTTTAGTCTAGCATAAGGTTGGCTAGGCAGGCTAAACAGCGGGGGCATATTGTTTTTATGTAGAATATTTTATTTTGCCCGGCGCGCTCGATGATGGCGTGGTATGCTTGTGTCGTGACAAAGGGGGCAACATGGCTCAACCCGCGATAGCGATCATTCTGCGCGATTTTGATCCGGCCACTGATTATCCTGCGGTCGTGGCGCTACACAACGATGTCTTTGGGATGGCGTTTCCAGTGGACGAAGGTGTGCTCACCCGCCGCGATCGCGAATGGGCGAAGGCGGGCAACTTTGGGCGGTGGGTCGCCGTTGCTGTGCCCACAGACAGCCCATCGGCGAGCGGATACGGGCTGATCGTGGGACATGCAGCCTATATGCAGTCGGCTGCGCCTGACGATGATCGTTATTTCGTGCATGTGCTCGTTCAAGAGGCGTGGCGAGGACAAGGGATTGGAACCCAGTTGTACGAGCGGTTGTTGGAGCAGATGCGTTCGTTCGGCGCGCAGCGCCTGCGGGCATCGGCGCGGGTGGATCGCCCGGCGGATCTGCATTTCTTTGTCCGGCGCGGCTTTGTCGAGACCTTCCGCGAATCAGTCAGTGTGCTTGACGTCCGTACACGCGATCTATCCTCCTATGACGGTGTCGTGGAGGCCGTAGAGGGCAGCGGCATCAGGCTACGCAGTTGGGCTGAACTGAAACCGGACGCGGCTATGCGCCAGGCGTTCTATCACTTAGAGTGGGAGCTACTGCACCAAGTGCGCGGCTGGGAGGACAAGGAGCCGCCTCCGTTCGCCACTTGGCAGCACCAGCGCAGCCCTGGCCGCGGCTTCTTGCCCGATGCCTATCGGGTCGCGCTAGACGGGGATACCCCGGTCGGCGTGAGTTTTCTTGTCCAGCGCAGCGTGCCTGGTCTATTGCATCAAGGACTGACAGGGGTGCTGCCGGCCTATCGTCGTCGGCGCATTGCCTTGGCGCTCAAGCTGCTCAATATCCGTTATGCCCAGGCGCATGGCTATACACAGATTGTCACCGCCAATGCCGTGGGCAATGCGGGGATGCTCCATCTCAATGCGCGGCTTGGGTTTGTTGCGCACCCTGCATGGGCCATGCTGGTCTGTGGCTTGGCGTAAATGCGGATAGTCATCGGTGCATGGCGCTCGGCATGTGCTGGTGGCGTAGCCGGTTTCGCATAACAAGCGAACGTCGGCGGCGCGCTTCTACCAATGAAAAAGCCCGCAAGCTTGGCGCTTACGGGCTTTACAGCTTCTACTACAGCCTGTGGCTGCTAACGCTGCGGATTAACCACCCGCAGGAGCCGCAGGCTCTTCAACCGGAGGGGCCTCGCCAGGATCTGTTATCTCATCACTCCCACCGCCACACGCGCTAAGCATCAGCGAAAGAGCAAAAATACCGGCCAAGAGCGGATATAACTTGCGGCGCAGATTCAAGTGCATGGTAGGTTCCTTTCCATACTCTGTTCTGAACTTCGGTAATCTTGTCTGGTGTTGTGCCCTCCAACACAACTGGCTGAAGCCTACCACGGAACGGCGGGCGCAGGAGCGTAAGCACGATCCCCATTGTGATTTGACGTAGAAAAAGTGAATAGCGAACGCATGGCAACAATCAGAATCTAGACCGCGACACGGTCTTAATAGACGGTCTGTAATGGGCGCGCCCGCTCAATAGCCCCGTTGCGGATCGATCCGGTTGGCGAGCGGCTGTCCGTCGATGAAGCGGCGCAGGTTATCGGCAAAGATGCGCGTGATGCGGTCGGCGTTGTGGGGACTCATGCCGCTTGTGTGCTGGCTGAGGATGACGTTGGGCATCTCCCACAACGGCGATGTAGGCGGCAGCGGCTCCGGTTCGGTCACGTCGAGGCCTGCGCCCGCGATCTCTCCGGCTTGCAGCGCGACCAGCAGCGCGTCGGGGTCAATCGAGCCGCCGCGACCGACGTTGTAGATGTAGGCGTGGGCCGGCATGGCGCGCAGTTCCGCGCGGCCAATCAGGTGGTGGGTGGCAGACGTTAAGGGCAGGCAGAGCGCGACATGGTCGGCCTGGGCAAGGGCTTCGTGCAACCGTTCGGGCGGAAAGAGGGTGGTCACGCCCGGCGTGGGGGTCTGTTGGCGGCGCACGCCGATGACGTGCATGTCGAGGGCAGCGGCTTTGGTTGCCAGCGTGCCGCCGATATCGCCCAAGCCGATCACGCAGAGGGTTTGGCCTGCCAGTTCAAACTTGGTGTGAAGAATGGTGTCGCGCAGGTTGGCGCGCGCGGCTTGGCCGCGGATCAGGAGGTTGATGCCGCTGGCAAAGGCGAGCATCATGCTCAAGATCAATTCGCTGATGGGCACGCCATGCGCGCCGGTGGCATTGGTAATCTGCACACCGCGCGCGGGCAGCCCGGCATTCAGAAGTCGTTCGACACCGGCTGTGCCTGCCTGCACCCAGCGCAGGTTGGGGCTGTT
>CAZZNG010000356.1:0-4934 GCA_964655505.1 uncultured Litorilinea sp.
GCAGGCGGGCGCACTCGACCGGGCTATGCGACCTCCCCACGGGTCAACGCAACGATGGGCCAACTTTATGGCGGAGGGAGAGGGATTCGAACCCCCGGTGGCATTGCTGCCACAGTTGTTTTCAAGACAACCGCCTTCGTCCACTCGGCCATCCCTCCGGGACGCCGGACACACAGCTAGCGTACACGACTGGTGTAACGTCCGGTGTGGACGACCTCGACTTGAAAAGCTGCACCGTCATCGAATTGACTACAGCAGTGAACTGATTACAACAGTATAGGCGCGGCGGCCCTTTCTGTCAAATATCCCGGCCTGAAAATCCCTCTACAATGCTGCGCGATGGGTTGAGCGGGCCGCCTACCAGGGGCAGCCCGCTGCACGGATTAGCCGTTGCGCTGGATCATCAGTTCGGTCTGGGGGCCATATTCGCCGTTGTAGTCAGCGAATTGGAAATAGCCCGTAAAGCTGTCCCCATCCAGCTCGCCCGCGATAAAGCTGCCGCCCTCGGTGCTCCAGTAAGCGAAGAGGTTGGTGCGCTCGCCGCTGATGGTTCCAGTCTCCAGCCATTCCAGGGTCACCGGGTCTTGCATCAACATGCGCCCCACCACTTCGGGCTTGTCCCCTTCGATGATGAAGCGAATCCCGATGCTCTCGCCCTCGTCGGTCAGCGTCCCTGTCCATGTTCCCTCGGTGGTAACGTCTGCCAAGGGATCGACGCACCTGCCGCCTTCGCAGATGTACCCTGTTGGACAACAAGCGCTGCCGCACAGCCGCTCTTCCGGGCACTCAGTCATCGGCGCAGGGCAGGGCGCAATACAGCGTTGCAGTTCATCACCACAGCAGCCGCTGCCCAGCGAATCGCAGAAGTAGTCAGGCCCCAGGTTGGCGCAATCCGCACTGGTCGTACAATTCTGCGCGCTGCACGAAGGCACCTGTCCGCAGCGAATCACCCCCTCGGCGCTCTTCAAGCAGCGACAATTGCTGCCCCGCTCACTACAGATAATCTTCTCCGCACACGAGGACGCGACAGGGCATATGTCGAGGCCGTCGACACGAATCAGGGGCAAAAAGACCTCCTCTGCCCCCACTTGGGCACGGGCCACAGCGGGCGCGCCCGCGGGCGCATGGCGGCCCAACGTGGTCAAGATCGTCGCGCCCAACCCCGCGGCAAACCCCTTTAATAGCTGGCGGCGTGTGGTTCCGTGGGCCAGCGCACGGGCTAGATCGTCAAATCGTTCAGCACTCATTAGATACTCTTCTCATCTCGTCGAAACGTTGCCGGCTCGTCAAGCCGCAACAGGGTGGGCATTCAGGGTTTGCGGCGCGGCAGCCGCAGGGCGCAGCAGCGCCATCACATTGGGCGCACCGACCTTGACCTCGCTGGCAATATTGCCTTGCGCGTCGATCAGCAGCGCCGAAGGCGTGCCCCGCACCCCCAGGCTCTGCCCGGTCGCAAAGCTGTCGTCAAGCAAGATGGTGGAGCGCAGCCCCATCGCGCGGTTCTCCTCCGCGCTGCCGGTGGCAATCAACACCAGTTGTGGCGCATGTTGCGGTCGATCCGCCTCCCACGCGCGCAGTTCATCCACCATGCGCTGGCAGAAGCCGCATCCAGGATTCCAAAAGAGCAGCACAGTGGGTTTGCCGCGCCAACGCTCCGGTGTGACCACCTTGCCCGTCAGGTCAGGCAGGGAGATCGACGGCAGGGCAGCGCCGATCATCGCCCCACCCGCGGCCTGCTCATCCAGCGCAACCGGCGCGCCGCGGCGGCCCAGCAACATCTGGCCCACAGCCAAGCTAGCGCCCTGGCGCACCAGCGTGCGCACCGCTTTGCTGCCCGCGGCCAATGGGCTGCGGATCGTGCCCTGGCTGTCGATCAGCACCGCGCTAGGCGTGCCGGTCGAGCCAAACGCCTCGCCGACTTCGTTGTCATCCTGCATATAGAGATCGACCAGGCCATGCGCTTCGGCTGCGGCGCGCGCCGCGTCCGCGTCCCCGCGGTTGACAATGGCAATAGTCATGCGTTCGGCGTGGGTGCGCTGCCATGTGGCAATCTCCGGCAGCAAATCGGTGCACGCGCCGCAGCCGGGGCTTGAAAAGAGCAGCAGCAGCGGCTTGTTGCGCGCCAGCAGATCGGCCAGCGTGGTCACCCCGCCCGCCATGTCCGACAGCGCAAAGGCCGGGGCCGGTGTGCCAATGGGCAGCCCTGCTACAGCCTGTGCCCCGGCCTCATCGCCTGCGCTTTGGGTGGCAGGAGCCAGGCCAAGCTTCTGTTCCAACGCTTCCACGCGCAGCAGCAGGCGACCGTTTTGGCGCAACAGATTCCAGACCACCCAGCTTTGGCCCGCGACCAACGCCAGCACGACAACGCTCCCAATCAGCGCCACATAGCCCCAACCGGAGGGCGCGGCCAGCCAGGCCAACGCGCCCGGCCCCACCCCGCGCGGCCCCTGCGCGACCACGGTCAGCGCCAACACAGCCAAAACGCCGTTGCGCAGCAGCGTCGGCCAGCCAACCGGTGCGGAATGCAACTGGCCGAAACAGTGACAGTTGGGCGCGCGGCCGCGCGCCATGTTGACGACGATGCCGCCGATGAAGCCTACCAGCAGCCCCGCGGCAGCCCATGCACCCAACCAAGCCGTCGTCGCGGGCAGCAGCGCCAGCGCGACCAGCAGTTCCGCCACAGGCAGCAGATTGCCCAGCGGCGCGGCCAACCTTTCCGGCAGCCCGAAATCGCGCATGGCCTGGCGCGAGCCGGGCAGATCGGCCAGCTTCGCCACGCCAGCCACGCCAAAGACGACGGCCAACACCCATCGAATCAGAATTAATCCAATTTCCACGTTCAGTACCTAGCAATCTAGCAGTTAATTAGGGCATTGATCGGGATCGGCTGGCCCACAGATTTTTTCGGCGAAACAGCCCAGGCCCACCTTGCATTCTTGCAGACAAACGCCAACATCGTCATAGCAGGTCTTGTTACAGGCGCAGTAAACCTTGGTCGGTTTGTTGCAGCATTCGCACGCCTTCTTTTGCCCGGCCAGCCAAGCATCGTCGCCAAAGGTCGCTACGGCTTTGTAATAGATATAGGCTCGCTCATAGCAGCCGAAACGAAAGAGCAAATTTATGTTCGTTATTCCCGGATACGCCGCTTCACACGCGTTCATCATGTCATTGAGAAAATCATCGTCACACTGGCTCTTGGGCGCGTTACAATCTTCATAACAATAATCGTGCAGATTGCATGATCCGGTGTAGTCGGCTTTGCCGTAGCCCTGGGGAATCTTGATGCGGCCTCCCTCTGGGCCGCAGCCATTGGCCGAAGGGGTATTGCCCGGCTTGGGCTTTTTCTGCATACCAGGTGGACACGTTGCATCGTGGTTGAGCATCATACAGCTTTGATCTGGCGTCGCGGCTTGGGCTGGGGCCGCGGCCGCATGTCCAGCGCTGCCAAGCACAACCGCGGCCATGCCCCCGCGCAGCGTCTGCCACAGCGCGTGCATTGGCTTGGGCTGCGCCGAGGCGCGTGTCAATGAATCAAACAAGTTCGGCATCATGTCTCTACTGTTCTTTACTGTTGTTCTTTAGTGTGTTCTCCACTTGCACCGCTTCTGGCGACTTCAAATCTCGACTTCAGACACCTCACGGTGCTCACAGGCCGCCCAATGCACGCACAGCCATCCCCTGGCGATACACACCGGTATCACCGGGAGAAAGTGTCGATTCGGGGCAGCGATGGAGTAGATGGTAGATAGGGACCGCAGCGGCAAAGTATATGCAGGAACCTGCACGCGGTCAAAGTGGTGTGAGTTTGATCACAATGTATATACGGAGGCAAGTAGCCTGCAGATACGTACAGCGGCAATCCGCAGGGCAGTGTGGGGATGATGCACTTCCCAAAGGCTCGCGAGCCTTCGGGAAGTGCGCGCCAAGACGATCCGGTTGGCGCGGGGTAGCTGGGCCTAGCTGATGACCGTCTGCCCGCCCATGTAGGGCACAAGCGCCTGCGGCACGCGCACCGTGCCATCCGCTTGCTGGTTGTTCTCCAAAATGGCAATCACGATGCGCGGCAGCGCCAGCCCCGAACCGTTGAGCGTGTGCACAAAATCGATCTTGCCCTCCTCGGTGCGGTAGCGGATGTTGGCGCGGCGCGCTTGGAAGTCGCGGAACCAGGAACAAGAGCTGACTTCCAGCCACTCATTGCTGCCCGCGGCCCAGACCTCCACGTCATATTTCATGCACGCCACGAACGAGAGATCCCCCGTGGCGATCAACACGCGACGGTGGGGCAGTTCCAGCCGCTCGGCCAACATTTCGGCGCACGCCACCAACGTATCCAACTCCTGGCGGCCTGTCTCCGGCGTCACAAACTTGACCATCTCCACCTTTTCGAACTGGTGGACGCGCTTGATGCCGCGCACATCCTTGCCCGCCGACATCTTTTCACGACGGAAACAAGGCGAATGGGCTACATAGTAACGCGGCAGTTCCTCCGCGGCCAGGATTTCGTCGCGGTGCAGATTGGTCACCGGCACTTCTGCCGTGGGGATCAGCCAGTAATCCTCTTCCGCGTCGCGATAGAGATTGTCGCCGAATTTGGGCAGATTGCCCGTCCCCACCATGCAGTGCTCGCGCACCAAGAAGGGAGGGTAGATCTCAGTAAAGCCCTCTTCTTCGATCAGAATGTCGAGGAAAAAGTTGGTCAGCGCACGCTGCAACTTTGCCCCCGCGCCCCGCAACACATAGAAGCGGCTGCCCGCGATCTTGGCCCCGCGCTCCATGTCGATGATGCCCAGTTGCTCGCCCAAGTCCCAATGGGGCAGCGGCGTGAAGTCAAATGTTGGTTTGCGCCCGCTCTCCTGCACAACCACATTGCCCGATTCATCCGGTGCGACGGGAACCTCTGGCGCGGGCGGGTTGGGGATCCGCAGCATGGCATC
>CAZZNG010000357.1:0-4913 GCA_964655505.1 uncultured Litorilinea sp.
CCGCATCCCGTCAAGAGCCCTTATCGGTAGTACTTAAGGAAGGATGGCAATGGCTGATATCAGCCGTGACTGGAGCGACCTACTACGGCACTCTCGACGAGTCGTCCCGCCCAAGTTTGACGATCCGGCCCTTCCGGAACACTATCCCCCTGACCTGGAACTTGAACCCATCCACATCGACATCGATCTCTACATCAGCATCCTTGCGCGCTCTGCCGGTGGGCGCGTCACCACGACCGTGCGTGCGCGGCAGGCAGGCCCGCGCGAGCTTGTCTTGGATGCAGTGGATTTCGACGATCTAGCCATCCGTGATCCCGCGGGCCGCGCGGTCACTTGGCACTACGATGGCAAGAAGCTGCGCATCAACTGGGATGAACCGTTCAGCGCGGGGGAAACGCGCGCGGTCGAAGTGGCTTACCGCGTCGTCCAGCCGCAAGCCGGACTCTATTTCGCGGCCCCCGACGACCAGTATCCCAACCAAGCGGCGTACATGGCAAGCGACCACGAAACCGAGCGCGCGCGCCACTGGCTGCCGTGCATCGACCAGCCGAGCGTTCGCACCACCCTCGATTTTCACCTGCGGGCCGATGCGCGCAATACGATCCTCGCCAACGGCGCGCTGATCGAAGAAGTTGACCACGGCGACGGCACCAAAACGGCCCATTGGCGGCTTGAACAGCCCTGCCCTAGCTATCTAATCGCCATTGCCATCGGCGAGTTGGTCAAGGCCGACGATGGCGTGCTGCAACAGCATGGCCGGTCGATCCCCGTTGCCTATTTTGGTGGGCCGGAACATTCAGAAGAGGATCTGCTGCGCACCTTTGCGCCGACCAAAGCCATGCTGGCCTGGATGACCGAGCTGTTTGGGCTGCCTTTCCCCTATCCCAAATACTACCAGTTTGCCCTGCCCATTCTCACCGGCGCGATGGAGAATATCTCGCTGGTGTCGTGGAGCGACACCGCGGTGCAAGATCATGCGTTGGCCGCGGAGCGAAGTTGGTTTATCGACCGCGTCAACGTTCACGAAATGGCGCACAGCTACTTTGGCGACGCCGTGGTCTGCCGCGACTTTGCCCATGCTTGGCTCAAAGAGTCTTGGGCGACCTACATTGAAATCGCTTGGCAAGAGGCCGCCGAGGATGCAGATCACGCCGATTATGTCTACTTCCTTCACGCGCAGGAATACTTCCGCGAAACGGAAGAGTACAAGCGCCCGATTGTCACGCGCCGCTTCCAATCCTCTTGGGACCTATACGACGCGCATCTGTACGAAGGCGGCGCATGTCGATTACACATGTTGCGCCATATGCTCGGCCCCGACACATTTTGGGCCGCGGTGCGCGACTATCTTGCCCGCTATCAGCACCAGGTTGTCGAGACCGACGACTTGCGTCGCGTGCTCGAAGAACACTCCGGCCGTTCATTGGGTCAATTCTTTGACCAGTGGTTCCGCAGCCCCGGCTTTCCCGATTTAAAGGTTGACTTCAGCTATGACGCCACCCGGCACGAAGGAACCTTTACCATCGAGCAGAAGCAAGTGGACGCGGAAAAGGGCATCCCGGCCTTTACCTTCCAGACTGAAGTGGGCTGGACGATTGGCAACGAAACTTTTGTGCGCTCGATTCATGTGCACGAACCGCGCCATGTGGTCGTCGTGCCCATGGCCGACGAGCCTACATCCGTGCGCTTTGATCCGGCCAATCGGGTGCTGCACCGGCTGGAATTCAACCCCGGCGATCCTATGCTGCGCCGCCAATTGACCGGCGCACCGGATGTGATTGGGCGCATCCAGGCGGCCAAGCAGTTGGTCGAGACGGGCAAACAAGCCAACATTCAGGCAGTGGTCGATGCCTTTCACCAAGAACGCTTTTGGGGCGTGCGCTGTGAATTTGCCAAACTCCTGGGCGAAGCCGGCCATGCCACAGCTATTGAAGGGCTGGCGCTGCAGCTCGGCATTGAAACCGAACCGCGCGTCCTGATCGAACTGCTCAAAGCCGCGGCCAAGTACCGCGACGCGAAGCTGGCGAGGGCAGTCCAAGAGCGGCTCGCCGCGGGGCTGCACCCAGAGGCGACCCAAGCAGCCTATCGAGCGCTGGGCGCGCAACGGGACCAAGCGCCGCTCGCGCTGCTGGCCCAGACCGCGCAAGACCCGGAAGCGGCTTGGCGGGCGCGCCGCGGCGCGCTGGCCGGGTTGGGGGAATCGCGCCAGAGCGAAGCCGCCGCGATCATCGCGCCGCTCATCCAGTATGGCGCTGCGCCCCATCGTGTGCGCGACGCAGCCCTGGACGCGCTGGCGAGCGTGGGCCGCGGCCAAGAGCGCCGCGCGCGTGAGGCAATTGTCGAACAGCTATCGGATGCCTTGCGCGACCCCTTGTTGAGCACACGCATGGCCGCGGCGCGCGCGCTGGGCAAGCTGGGCGCGCCCGAAGCGATCCCCGCGCTCGAAAAGTTCCGCCGCCCCCTTTCAGTGCAAGATCAGGCCGAGGTGGATCGCATCATCGCCGCGCTGCGCAGCGCGGACAAGCTGGACGGCTCCGCACTCAAGAAAGAGGTCGAAGACCTGCGAACCAGGGTACGCGCCTTGCAAGAGGAACTGCAAACGCTGGCCGCGCGCGTAAACATCGAGCGCGATCTCGTCTGATCACCTTCCGGGACGCTTGGAGCGTCCCGGAAGTTCGATATCTACGCAAACCACCTTCTCACCCTGATTTCTTACCCTTACTTCTTTCCTTTCCATCCACCAGGCTATTGGAGGAACCATGGCGGACCCGAAGATTACCAAGATCGAGATCCACGAATATGAGTACACGCTCGAAAACATGGGGCGCGATTACAACGGCTTCAACCTGGTCTATGAACCGGGCGGCAAAGTCACCAACCGCGGCAAGATCCTGTGTATTCACACCGACGCCGGGATTGTGGGTGAGTATGCCGGGGGCAGCAACGCCGAATACTCCACCCTGCCCCAGTTTCTCCACTTCTTGATTGGCCGCAGCGCGCTCGAACGCGAACTCATCTACACCGAAGTGCGCCGCGCGCTGCGCCAAGTGGCGCGCATCGGCATCGCGCCGATTGACATCGCCTTGTGGGATATTGCAGGCAAGCTCTACAACACACCCATCTACAAACTCTTGGGCGGCTACAAAGAAAGCCTGCCCTGCTATGCCAGCACCTATCATGGCGACCATCAGCCCGATGGCCTCTCTTCGCCCGAAGCTTTTGCCGACTTTGCCGAGCAGTGTCTGGAAATGGGCTATCCTGCCTTCAAGATTCACGGCTGGGGCCGCGCGCCCATCTCGCAGGAGATCGCCAACGTCCATGCCGTGGGCAAGCGCGTCGGCGGCAAGATGGATCTCATGCTCGACCCCGCGTGTGAATACATCACCTTTGGCGACGCGGTCAAAGTCGGGTGGGCGTGTGATGAGCAGCGCTTTTTCTGGTATGAAGACCCCTATCGCGACGGCGGCATCTCCCAATTCGCCCACCGCAAGCTGCGCCAACTGATCAAGACGCCGCTGCTACAGACCGAGCATGTCCGCTCGTTGGAGCCGCACATTGACTTTGCCATCGCCGAAGCCACCGACTACGTGCGCGGCGACGTGGGCTATGACGGCATCACCGGCGTCATCAAGCTGGCCCATGCCTGTGAAGCCCTGGGCATCGACATTGAATTCCACGGTCCCGGCCCGGCCCAACGCCAGTGCATGGCCGCCATCCGCAACACCAACTACTATGAGATGGGGCTGCTCCACCCCAAAGCCCCGGCCAGCCATCCCGCCCACCTCTACGCAGACGACTACGCCGACACGCTGGATGCCATTGACGACAAGGGGCACATTCCCGTGCCGCAAGGCCCGGGCTTGGGCGTGCCGATCAACTGGGACTGGGTCGAACGCAACAAGACCGGCTATGTTGAGTATTCCTAACAGATCCTGACAAACAATGACTCCACCACAGAAGCCTGATCCACACAGACCCGCTTCTGAACAACGCACAGACCGCAGCGGGCTTGTTGCGATCGTCGTGATCATCGCAATGGGCCTGCTGCTCATTATGGGTTTTGGCTTTCTGGCAGACTGGCTGGGGCGGCTGTTCACCCTCTAGCCAACTCGCTAGCCAACCCGCCAACCGATGCAGGAGGCAGGGGCAAGCATTTTTATGCCCCTCGTTCTCCCCCTGCTCTCGCCAACCTATGTTACAATACCGGGGTATTTGCGCACCGGGTATTCCCTTGCCCGGCTGCCCTATCCGCCTCACTACCAGTAAAACGAACAAAACGGACAAGAGAAGACGCTATGAGCTTACCGGCGCGACCCTATACGATTTCACAAGAAGCGTTTGACAAACTACACACGGTTTCCACCGCCACCTTGACGAGCCAGTTGATCAAGCGCAACTTTCACAACACCTTCCTCGGCGGCCTGACGCCGCTGCGCCCGGACATCAGCATGGTCGGCTACGCGGTCACCTTGCGCTATGTGCCCGCGCGCGAAGACATGGTCGATACGCTGTATGACAACACGACCAATGTGCAGCGCATCGCCGTCGAAACCGTTGGCGACAATGATGTCCTGGTGATCGACGCGCGCGGCGAAGTGGGCGCGGCTACGCTGGGCAACATCCTTGCCACGCGCATGAAGGCGCGCGGCGCGGCCGGCATCGTCACCGACGGCGCGCTGCGCGACACGCCCGGCTTCAAAAAGATCGACATTGCCGCCTATGTCAAAGGCGCACACGCCACCACCTCGTTCGAGCTGCATCACCCGGTGGATATCAATGTGCCCATCGGCTGCGCGGGCGTGCTGGTCATGCCGGGCGACATTATGGTGGGCGATGCCGAAGGCGTGGTCGCCATCCCCGCGCAAGTTGCCGAAGAAGTGGCGCATGATGCCTATGAGCAGGAACGACTGGAG
>CAZZNG010000358.1:0-4866 GCA_964655505.1 uncultured Litorilinea sp.
GGCATGTTGCTCAATGCCCATCTGCTCGCGAGATGGGCGCAGCGTCCGGGAAGGTTAGAATCAAGAGTTATCAGTGAAGACGTCTGGGTGACGCCTTAGTGAATTTTGGCAGTGAGTTTTGCGGTTGCGACAAGGAGAAAATGAATGTTCGGACGGCTACAACGGCAAGAGGCTGACGCCATTGAGGTGATCATTGGCCCGCGTGCGTCGTTTTCGGGCGATCTACGCAGTGATACCAGCATCCGCATCGACGGGGTGGTGGACGGTGGGCATGTGGAGACGCCGGTCAATGTGGTTTTGACGGAGACCGCGCGCGTGCAAGCAGACATCATCGCCAAGACCGTGAGCATCCGCGGCCTCTTCCGCGGCGTGATCGAGGCGGATCGGGTGGAACTGCTCAAGGGCGCGCAGGTTCACGGCGCGCTGCATGTCAACAGCTTTTATATGGATGACGGCGTGCTGCTGCGCGCAGAGGTGAATATCCAAGGCGTGACGCCGGAAGAACTCGCCAACTTGCCGCGGCCCGAATCGTCGGCCTCCATCCCGGTCATTGCGCCCAACCGCACTCCCCAGGGCTAGGGCAAATCCTGACTGATTCACAAGCCGATCACACAAGTTCATAACTTTCCAACCCGTTACTGCTGTAACCCAGTTTCACTTCAATTTTCTCAACAGTTCTCTCAACGCAGTACCAAGCAGAAACCATTTTGGAGGAACATTGTGACCTGGACGACTGCTCGTGTGCGTGTACTCGACGTGACAACGCCGCATGAGCCGACCGAGTGGGCGCTGCTCGAACGTGCGCTGCTCAAGGCTGAGACAGAGGCTTGCGAACAGTTCTTTGACCGCTATTTCGACATGCGCGGCTATCTGCGCTGTGTGGCGCGCTGGTCCACCAACGATGGCCCCGACGATGCCATGGAGAATCTGCTCAACTGGACGCTGCTGCACGCGTTGGGCGGCGGCGACTCGTTGATGGAGATGTACAAGAAGGCGTGGGAAGCGCATTTCATCCAGTATACCGAAGCCAAAACAGAGACGGTCGAGTTTGGGCGCAACGGTATCTACTACAAAGAGTTTCCCGAATACTTCGATTGGTTCCACATCGGCGAATGGCTGAACCCATTTGTCCTGCAAACGCTCTCCGACCCGCGCGACCCGGCATTGGTGCGGCGGATGCGTAAATTTGCCGGGCTGTATATGGACGAAGACCCGCAGGCCAAGAACTATGACCCGGCCAACCGGCTGATCCGCAGCATGTGGAACGGGAGCCGCGGCCCGTTGATGCGCAATACGACGCAGTTGGACTGGGCAGGCGACCCGATTGAGATCGAAGGGCGCTTTACCCCTGGGCACGGCGAGCGCAACTATGAGGAGATGCTGGCCCACCACGACGACTATATCCATATCGTGGGCGATCACCCGCTCAACCTGGGCGCGACCACGCTGGGGTTGATGGCGTACACGCTGACCGGGGAAGAGAAATATCGCAACTGGGTGCTGGAGTATGTGGACGCGTGGGTCGAACGCACCCGCGCCAACGACGGTCTTGTCCCTTCGAATGTGGGGCTGGACGGAACGCCCGGCGGCGCTTGCGACGGCAAGTGGTGGGGCGGCGTCTACGGCTGGGGCTTTACGGTCGTCGTCCCCCAGACGGGCGAACTGGCCGACCGGCCTTCCTTCCAGCGCCGCGCCTTCTACGGCTTTGCCAATGCGCTGCTGCTCACAGGAAATATGGACTATGTGAAGGTGTGGGCGGAGATGATCCGCAAGGTCAACGCCAACGCCAAAGTGGAGAACGGCCAAACCCTCTACCCCCATATGTACGGCGATGAAGGGTGGTATCGCTTCAAGCCGGAGCCTTTTAACCCCGGCGCGTTCGAAACGTACTACTGGACAATGGACGAGGAACTCTTGCAGTGGACGCCGCCCAACCGCTGGCTGGACTATCTGGCAGGGAAAGACGACGCTTACCCGGTCGAGCGGTTGAAGGCGGATTTTGCCGAGTTGCGGCGGCGCATGGACGAGGTGCGCCGCGACGACCGCACGCCCGACTGCATGATGTCCGACGATGTACACCGGCTTATGCCGGGGTTGACCGATACACTGATTCAGTTGATGCTGGGCGGGCTGCCCACCGGTCGCGTGGGCTATCCGCTCCACTGCCGTCTGCGCTATTTCGACCCGGCGCGCCACCGGGCCGGTTTGCCGGAGGATGTGGGCGCGCTGGTCGACTCGATGAGCGACGACGAGGTAAACGTTACGCTGCTCAACTTGAACCCTGTGGCCGAAAAGACGGTAATCGTGCAGGGGGGCGCGTATGCTGAACACCAGATCACAGGCGTTGTCTCCAACGGCCAGACGATGCCTGTCAATCATTCGCACTTTGTTGTACGGCTTGCGCCCGGCTGCGGCGAACGGCTGACCATCCGCATGCAGCGGTATGCCAACCAGCCGACCAGCGCGCTGCCTTGGGCCTAGAGTGAGGTAATTGGTTAAAATGATGTGGGTGATGGCGCTCCTTGGGGCGATTCTCGGCTATCTGCTCGGTTCGATTCCGGTCGGCCTCTATGTCTGCCGTTTGTACGGTGTGGATATTCGCACCGTTGGCAGCGGGCGCATCGGCGGCACGAATGCCTGGCGCGCCGCGGGGCTAAAGGCCGCTATCCCAACCGTCTTAGGCGACGCCTTGAAGGGCGCTATCGCCATCTGGCTCATTACATGGCTCTTTAATCTGCTCGTGCCCGTGCCTTCGGCCATGTCTGTGCAAGAGGCCATGACGCACGACGCGGCGCTGCACCTGGCCCAGTCGCTGGCCGGCGGCTTCGCGGTGGTGGGGCATATCTGGTCCTTCCTCTTGGGCTTCAAGGGCGGCGCGGGCGGCATTACCGGCGCGGCCACGACCATGGCGCTCTATCCGCCTGTGGGCGGGATGGTGTGGCTGATCGGCGCGCTGCTCTTTTGGTGGTCGCGCATCGCGTCGGTGGCGACTTTTGGCGTGGGCGCCAGCACCTTTGCCATCTTCCTGATGTATATGTTCGAGGCCGAAGCCGCGCGGCGCTGGCCCTATGTGGTCTATGGCGTGATCACGCTGGTTTCAGTGGTGGCTGCGCTGCGCCCCAATCGCGCCAAACTCAAGGAGGGGCAGGAGCGGGTGGTTACACTGTGGTAAACACCGGCCAGGCGTGTACCTCGCGCCCCTGGTCGGCTCGGTTTACAAGGCATTGCGCTGTTCAGATCGCTGTTTTTTAACACTGTAAAGCTTTAACATTAGGGCGGCAGGGCCGCGGAGGGGGTTAGTTCATGAGTACACTTTCAAAGGCATTAGTCGCTGAATTCATCGGGACATTTGCGCTCATCTTTTTGGGGGCAGGGGCCGGTACGGTCTTGGGGCTTGAAGGCTCACCCGCAGGGCTGATCACAGTGGCCTTGGCGCACGGGCTGGCGGTGACCATCTTTGCCTATGCCTACGGCCACATTAGCGGCACGCACATCAACCCGGCTGTTACGATTGGGCTGTGGGCGGGCGGCAAGTTTGAAGCGGCTCAAATCGGCCCCTACATCCTTGCTCAACTACTGGGCGGCATCGTCGGTGGTTTTGCGCTGCTCTTTGTCTTTGGCGGCCCGGTGAACGGGCTGGGCGCGACGGTGGTCAACTATGACGTCACCTCGTTGGGCGGCGCTTTCCTGTTGGAGATGATCGCCACATTCTTCTTAGTCAATACCATCTTGCACACAGCCGCCAGCGGCAGAGCCGGTGACCTAGCCCCCTATGCCATCGGTATGACCCTGGCTGCTTGTATCATGTTCTTTGGCCCGCTGACAGGCGCCAGCCTGAACCCGGCTCGTACACTTGGCCCGGCAGTTGCCGCGGGCATCTACGCCGATATTTGGCTCTACTTTGTCGCGCCAATTGTGGGCGCGGCGCTGGCTGGGCTGCTCTATCGCACCTATATGGCCGAGGATGAGGTCACGCCTGTGGCTGAAGCCCCCGCGCCCACGTCGCCCACACCGCCCAAACCGGCATCGACCACCGGTGGTCGCCGCCGCCGCCGCTAGCAGCAAAACGGGTCGTGTGAACCAGGCGATCTGATACTCAAAGAAACGGGGGCCACGCAAGGCCCCCGTTTCGCGTGCTGCGCCACTGCCGGGTGCAGCGACGGATACGGGAAGAATCTAGGTGAATCATCCACATTCATACAGAGGAGCGTTCCGGTAGAATAGTTTGCGTTTGTGTGGGCCGTCGAGTAAAGTAGTGAACACAGCCCACTTTGTAGGTCGTTCTGATGAAGGACTCGTCCATGACGGATGTACGTGACAGCGTGATTGTCGCCTGTCGCCATGTTTGGAAAGTTTACGGTCCCCAGCCCCACGCCACGGTGGCGGCTTTACAGGCGCAAGGCGCAGACGCCGCGCCGCAAGTTGCCGCGGGCCATGTGGTTGCGGTGCGTGATGTTTCGTTTGATGTCTATCGGGGCGAGACCTTTGTCGTCATGGGGCTGTCCGGCAGCGGCAAGTCTACGCTGCTGCGCTGCATCCCGCGGCTGATCACGCCAACTGCTGGGCACATTACCGTGGATGGCGTCGACATGACCTCGGCGGACAAGCGCCAGCTTCGCCACCTGCGCCGCCACACGGTGAGCATGGTCTTTCAGAATTTCGGCCTTTTTCCCCACCGACGCGTGATCGACAACGTGGCCTATGGTCTGGAGATCCAGGGCATCGGCAAGACGGAACGCATGGCAAAGGCGCGCCAAGTGCTAGAGGTGGTTGGCCTCTCTCAATGGGAGGATGCCTATCCAGGCCAACTGAGCGGCGGCATGCAGCAGCGTGTCGGCTTGGCGCGTGCGCTGGCTGTCGATCCGG
>CAZZNG010000359.1:0-4806 GCA_964655505.1 uncultured Litorilinea sp.
ATCTCTTGGTCGGTTGCGTTTATCACGCTGGGCGGGATCGCAGGGGTGCTGGTGCAGCTTGTCGCGGGCACGGTGATGCCGCTCTAGCCCCCGCGCGCCGCTTCGACAGCCTGGCCGCAGGCGTTGCGATAGCCGCAGCCAGCGCAGCGCGCCGGGTCGTCGTGGTCGCGATCCAGGTCGCGCGCGTGGCGGCCGCGGCGGATGGCGTCGGCTGTCTCCAGCACGGCGCGGCGCAGTTCATCGGTATAGGGGATTTTGAGCGTGGCGTCGGCATAGCGCAGCAGCCCATAGTCGGGCCGCGTTTTGTGTACATCTTCGACCAAGAGGCAGTAGGTCGCCAACTGCATGATGTGGCTTTCTGCCGGGGTGCTGGGGCGACGGCGACTCTTGACCTCGACCGGGATGATCTGTTCACCGCGCCCGGCGCGCAGCCGTACCAGGTAATCGGGCCGCCCGACCAGCCCATAGCGACGGCTCAATAGCGGCTGTTCGACCGCTTCCCATGCGCCGCTGTCATCATAGACCACTTCGCCCGCGGGCAGGCCAGTGGCCGCGGCCTGACGTCGCCCTTGCCGCAGCAAGAGCAGGCCAATCGCCAGCACCACCAGGCCGGCCAGCAGAATCCACAGCATCGATCGGCTCTATTCCTCTACAAGATCGGCCTGCGTCAGTTGCGCCTCGGCCAAGGCTGCATCGAGCGTTTCATGGCGCACGATGCGTCGGATCAACCCGTCCGCCATTGTAAAGACCGTTGCCACCGTCTGCGTGTTGACGACCTCTTTGCTGTTCGGCTCGAACCATTCGGCCCGTTCATGCGCGACCACAACGCCCTGACGCGCGTACACATCGAGCGGGTGCAGGCGGATGTTGGCGCGGTCCACCCAGGCGCGCAGCACATCCACGCCCGCGGGCTGCGCTTCGCCGCGGCTGCGCGGGCCGCCAAAGCCTACATCGGGTGTGACCAGCCGCACCATCTGCTCGACATCGCCCCGATTGAGCGCGCTGTGCCATGCGCGCACGGTTTCCACAGCCGCTGCAGTCGAATCGCGTTGGCTCGATTCCTGGTTTCCTGCGTTGGTCATGTTGGCTCCATTCGATACACTGTGACAACACACTGTGATATTGGAACGCTGTGAGATTGGAACACTGCGAGATTGGACAATGCGCCGATGACGCTCTTTTACTTGGTTCGACACGGCAAAGCCGATCGGCTGCCCGGCGATCCGCCGCTCAACGCAACCGGTCGTCGCCAGGCCCAGATCACGGCGCAGTATTTCGCCCGACTGCCGGTCGATGCGGTCTACACCAGCCCGCTCGCCCGCGCCCGCGAGACGGGCCAGGCCATCGCGGCGCAGGTGGGCTGCGCGCTGACTGAAGATGCGCGCCTGCGCGAGCGGGCGAACTACGGCGATCTGCCCGGCCAAACGCGGGCGGAATTTATCGCCATGTGGCGACAGTGTGATGCGGATCGAGACTATGTGCCGGTGGTGGGGCTGTCGGCGCGCGCCAACGGCAGACGAATGGAGCAGTGGCTGCGCGCCACCTATGCCCAATTTCCACAGGGCACGGTCGTCGCCAGCACGCACGGTGGAACCATCACCGACTTTCTGCTCAACACCTTTTCGCTCGACATGCTGGCGCGCGACCGGCCTGATTTTCCCGAACACGTTGGCAACTGCTCGATCACGGTTGTCCGCTTTGACGGCAAGGCGTTCACACTGGAGCAACTTGCCGCGGACGACCATCTCATTGCCTAACCATCCCGCCCCGGACGCTCAAACGTGATAGCGTTCCAGCAGGCGATAGAGCACCTGCGTGCCAAATTCGATGCTGGATACGGGCACGCGCTCATCCGCGCCATGCACCAACCCCGCGCTGGAGAAGTCGGCAGGGTGATTTTGGGGCAAGAAGCCGTAATTCTGAATCCCCAGCCGCGCATACATGCGCCCATCGGTAAAGCCGCCGCCCACCCAGGGCGCGGGCACACCGCTGGGGTCGGCCTCCTCGATCAACTCAGCCAGCAGCGGATAGAGGCTCAAGTCCGGTTCGCCCTCGACCGGGTCATGACGGATCACCTCCAGTTCCCAGGTGTCGTCCGGCCCCACAGCCTCGCGCGTGGCCGCGCGCACCTCGGCCAGCATATCCGCGCTGGTGTGGCCGGGCAGTAAGCGGCCATCTAGCTCGATCTGGATGGAACTGGGGATGACATTAGTCTTGGTGGAGGCGCGCACCACGGTGACATTGACCGTGTTGTGCAAGAGTGCGTCAAGCATACGCGCGGCGCGAACTCCCTCCGCCTCCAGCGCGTCGAGCGTGGCGTCGGTCTGCGCGGGGTCGAGCAGCTTGCGTAGCTCGTCGCCTTGATCGGGCAGCGCCGCGGCCATGGCCTCGATCATCTGCTTGACCGCGGGCGTGACGTGGACAGGCAGCCGCTGCGCGTCGAGCGCGGTGATCAAACGGCCCAACTTTGCCATCGCGCCCCCGCGCAGCGGCTGGGAGGCATGGCCGCCCGCGCCGTGCAGCGTCGCCTGCATCCAATGCACCTGTTTTTCCGCCACCATGATTGGATAGAAGCGTTGGCCCATGATGGTTTGGGCCGCGCCGCCCCCCTCGCCAATGGCATAGCGTGCGCCTTCAAACTGTTCGGGGTGCTCCTCGACCATGAAGCGCGCGCCATAGTCACTGCCGTTTTCCTCGTCCGCCAGCACATTGAGGATGATGTCGCCCGCGGGTTGCAGCCCTTCGGCCTTGGCGCGCAGGAGCGCGGCCAACATCATGGCGACGCCGCCTTTCATATCGAGCGTGCCGCGGCCCCAAACAATGCCGTCGATCAACTCCGCGCCAAAGGGATCGCGCGACCAGGCCTGATTCTCTGTGGTTACCACGTCTACATGCCCCTGCCAGACCATGGCGGGCGCTTCGCCGCGGCCAGGCAGCCGCGCGATCAAGTTGGGACGGCTGGGTGTCTTGGCAAAGAGCGACGTGCTGAACCCTCCTTCTTCCAACAGATCGCGCACATAGCCAATGCACGCCTCCTCGTTGCCGGGCGGGTTGGTGGTGTCAAAGCGCACAAGCGCGCGCATGATGTCGACGGGGCGGGTATGGATAGGTGTGGACATAGTCTGTTCCCGGTGGTTTGAATAGGGCGAGTCAATAGGGGTGAATGAATAGGGCGAATCAAGCAAGACGCTGCGATCAAGACAGTGTGATCAAAGCTGTGTGATCAATGCTGTGTGATGGCCGGAGGATCGCGTGGCGAGGGAGATGTCTAGGCTAGGGGGCGCTATGCTTCCAGCCCTTTGACCAGCATTTCCCAGACACCGCGCTGGCAGACTTCGTCGTTCTGGTTGATCACTTCGACCTTGAAATTGACCAGGCCGCCGCCCAGCCGCTTCATGGCTTTGGTCTCTTCGACGGTGATGCGCACGCGGATGGTATCGCCGATAAAGACCGGGCGCTGCATCTTCCAATCGACGCTGCGAAAGGCGAGGGTGGTTCCCTCTAAAAAGCCCATGCGTACAGCCAGGCCGCTGGCGACGCTCAGGATCAACAAGCCGTGGGCAACGCGCTGGCCGAACATGTGCCCCTTGCTATATTCGGCATCAGTGTGGATCAAGTTCCAATCGCCCGACAGCGCGGCAAAGTTGACCACATCGGTTTCGGTGATGGTGCGCCCCGCGCTGACAACGCTGTCGCCAGGGGAAAATTCTTCGAAATGGAGTCCCATCGGCTGGGATAGGCTGCGGCTGCTCATGATCGACTACTCTCTTGTTGGCTACGAGTCTGGTGATACGGTCTGGTGATACAATATGGCGCGCCGGGTGGGCGCGGCGCAAGGCTGCGCTTGATAGTACGCGCCGGTTGGCAATGGCCCGATCATACACAAAGCCACCCCCATGCACAAAGCAGGGCGCGGGGGCAATTTACGCGCGATTGTTGCATTGTGCGCGCGAGAGTAAAATGCTCGATAGAGGATGCTCGGTTTCAAACATCTTCATCCGCGAGCGGCGACAGACTTGGCCCGACCCATGCGCTAGACCCGCCTACCCTGCACCTGCTTCCAGCCTTTGCTGCTGTCTGCTGAGGTAGGTATGATATCGTAAGATTGCTTACATTGTCGTTTGCTAAGGCGATCTACGCTGTTCCCCTGGCGTACAGCCCGACTTTTCCCCGGCGTTCAACTACCGGTTTGTTGGAGAGCAATAGAATGGAATTTGAGAACCCTTTTAAGCGCGTCGAACGGCTCAAGCGCGTGACCAATGTGCCCAAAACGCCACAAGGTGAGCGCGTGCCGCCGGGCCAGTTTGTCACCGAGCGCTTTCCCGTGCTGCACTACGGCGCGATACCCCTTTATCCCGACCTAGACGACTGGGATCTGCGCGTGTTTGGCCTGGTGCGCGAGCCGAAGACCTTTACCTGGGCCGATTTGATGGCAATGGCGACCCAAGTGCAGACCGTAGATATCCACTGCGTCACGCGCTGGAGCAAGCTGAACACCACCTGGACGGGCATCCCCTGGCGCGAGTTCATCCGCCATATCGACATCTTGCCCCAAGCCACCCATGTCATGGCGCATTGCGAAAACGACTACACCACCAACATCGCGCTCGACGTGCTGGACGACGACGACACCATGTTGGCCTACCTCTATGAAGGCAAACCGTTGGATCCTGAGCACGGCTACCCCATGCGCTTGCTTGTGCCCAAGAAGTATTTCTGGAAAAGCGCCAAGTGGCTGCGCGGCTTTGAGTTCATGGCGGGCGACCGACCCGGCTTTTGGGAGCGCCACGGCTATCACATGCACGG
>CAZZNG010000360.1:0-4773 GCA_964655505.1 uncultured Litorilinea sp.
CAACGCCGATGGCATTATGATCATGGACACCAAGCGACAGGTCATGGTGATCAATCAAGCACTGGCCGCGATGGTGGATATGACCGAGCAAGAGGCCCTGGGGCGGCCTTGCAGCGAAGTGCTGGCGCTCGACAATGTGACCGGCGACGACGTCTGCAACGCGGAATCGCTCGATCTGCTGCTCGACGGCTCCAGCCGTCGTTGTGAAGGGGACATTATCCGGCCCGGCGGCGGGCGCATCACCGTCTCGGTTATCTACACCCCGCTCTTTGATGAAGGCCGCAATTTGGTCAACGTGATTGTCAATGTCCACGACATCACGCGCTTTCGCGAAGAAGAGGAGATGAAGTCCACCTTCACCTCGATCATCAGCCATGAACTCAAAACGCCGGTGGCGCTGATCAAAGGCTATGCCCAGACCTTGGCGCGGCCTGATGCGGAGTGGGACGCTGAAACCGCGCGCCAGAGCTTGCAGATCATCGAGGAGGAAGCAGACCGGCTCGAAGGGTTGATTAACAACCTGCTCGACGTGAGCCGCATCCAAGCCGGTGGCCTTCGGCTGGACGAGTCCGATGTCGATGTGCAGGACTTGGTGACCAAGGTGGCAGAGGCCTATCGCACGCAGAGCAGCGTACACCGCATCGAGATCGACTTTCCAGAGGCGCTTCCCCTGATCTGGGGCGATGAAGAACGGCTGCGCCAGGTCTTTACCAACTTGTTGAGTAACGCCATCAAGTATTCGCCCGATGGCGGCGTGATCCGGGTGGGCGGCTGGACCAACCGGGCCACTGACGGCGAAAGCGCGGCCCGCGTGGTCATCTTTGTGGCCGATCAAGGCATCGGCATCCCCCAAGAGGAACTGGCGCATATCTTTGAACGGTTCTACCGGGTCGACAGTACGCTGCGCCGCAGCACCGCGGGCGCAGGCATTGGCCTGTTTCTCTCCAAAGCCATTGTCGAGGCCCACGGCGGGCAGATTTGGGCACGCACTGAAGCCAACAAGGGCACGACATTTTTTGTGGCGCTGCCCGTCGATCACGGCGAGGGTGTCTCATCGTCGGTCTTTGGCGGCCAGCAAAATGAGCGCTGACCCCCGCGCTGCATTCTTTCACACGCCATTGATTACACGTCAGGCCGTTACACCATCAGGCCGTATCAGCATAAGGAGGCGAGTTATGTACACGCAAGCCAGACGCCCAGCCGCCGCGCTCAGATGTAGACAGGGCATAATCCAGTTGTGGCGTCGCAAGGTGGCGGCGCTGCTGGCGCTGGCGTTGCTGCTTGCGCCTCAAACTGCCCATGCTCAAGAGGACACGGCGCTGCGCCAGATCGTGCAGGACGCGGCCACATACGTTGCACAGAGGGCGCTGACGGCCAACGCACGCGGCCATGCCGCACAGACCGACGAGACCGACGCGGAGCGTTCTAGCAGCGACAGCCAGTCGCCTACGCCACCTCCTGGGGTGGTCACGCGCCCCCAAGACGACATAGAAGAACCCGCAGAAGACCCGGCAGAGGGATCAGCAGACGGATCGGAACCGGCGCAAGCGTCTGCTGCTGGGGCAGATTGGTTCAACTATGCCAATGCAGGCGTTACCGTCACTGTGCCTGCTGCGTGGGAGACGATCTCGCCCGATGCAGAGACGATTTTCGCCACCAGCGCGCCCAGCAGCGAGTTTGCGGTTGTGATGGTCGACATTGGCGCGGACATTCCAAGCTTTATCGCCTTGACGCTTTTCCGTGTCGCGGGCGGCGACATGTTGCAGGAGTGGATTCCCGATGCCGAGATGAAAGGGGTGGCGTCCGCGTTCACGGCGCAAGGGCTGCCCATGGTGCGGCTGGACTTTAATGCCGAGATCGACGGCGAGCCAGCCACAGGCGCTTTCTTTGTGATCTCTGCCGGCAGCCAGGCCTATGTCCTGTTGGTGGCGGGTACGGTTGATGAGTTCGACCGCTATGCCGAGGAGGCCGAAGAAGTTGTGGACAGCCTTGCCTTTGACCCGTCGCTCATCACCTATGTCCAGGCTGATGCCCAGGCTGACGGCGAGCCGCTGGTCTATACCGATGATGAGGGACTTATCTCCGTCTCCCTGCCGGATGGCTGGTTCGCAGCTGATACGGGCGATGAGCAGCTTCCTGTGATCCTCATGGACCCGACAATCAGCTATGTCATGATGCTCAGCACCGACACAACCCTGGACACGTCGTTCGACGCAAGCAGGAGAGAGCTGTTTGATACAGAGGATGGCACGCCCGACCCGGCAGTGCTCGACGAGATCGCCGCTCGACTGGCCGATCTGCTCGGCGAACGAGGCGACAGCCTGATCTTTGACCCGGATCTCACCACAACCTATCCGCGTGCAGGTGGGGTGATCATTCGCATGGTGGGCGAGGGGGATTTCAGCGCGGGAACGATGGCGCCGGTTGCTCTCTACTTGGACCTGCGCACGGCTGGCGGCGCGTTGGTCATTCTGGTGGGCGAGATCGACCCGGCTCTGGCCGACGAAGAGAGCCTTTTCGACGTGGTCACGTCGATCAACACGCCGGAGTCGTCCACACCGTGACGCCGGTGATTGGTGAGTGCCTTCTGACGAACATAGGGTGACATAACTCGCTTGCTCGTTTTAGAGCTGTGAACAACCGATAAAGACCTTCCGCTGTGGCTAAAAGCACGCGCCCAAGCCACTAGCGGAAGGTCTTTTTTTATTGGCGCTTTTTTACTGGTGCAAGCCAGGGCACGCGATCCAATTTGGCGAAAGGGGGTTGACAAGCGTCCAAAGCGTGTTATATTGGTAGTTGTTAAAGCAACTACTAAATCAGGATCGTTCAAATAGAGGATAATCGATGGCCGATGCAATCACTTTGCTCCAAGAATTAGGGTTTAGCGAATACGAGGCGAGGGCCTATCAGTCGCTGCTCCAGCATCATCCTGTGAATGGGTATGAGCTTGCCAAAGTGTCAGGGATTCCGCGGGCGAATATCTATCTCGTCCTGCAAAAGCTAGAGGAACGCGGGGCTGTGGTGCGAATGGAAGATGGCGACAGCACCCAATATCAGCCTGTGGAACCAACGGAACTGCTGCAAGCCATGACTCACCGCTTCACCCAGACAGTCACGACCGCGCAGCAGACACTGGAAGAGCTAAGCCGCCCGGTTGAAGAGGGGTATGTATGGCATGTGCAGGGCTATGACAACCTGCTTGCCCATGCCCACGCGGTCATCCAAAGCGCGAAGCGCCATTTGCTGGTGGCGACCTGGCCCGACGAGGCGCGCCACTTGGCCGATGACTTAGTCGAAACCGAAGCGCGCGGGGTCGAACTCACCACCTTGTGTCTGGCTGCTTGCCCACAGGAATGCGGCGCTTGTCGGGGGCAGGTATTCCGCAACCGTGTTGTCGAGACGCAGGAATCCCGTTGGTTGATGCTGGTTCCCGACGAAGAAACCGTCTTGGTCGGAGAGATTTCGCCCCGAGGCGAGACGTCGAGCGTGCGCTCGCGCCAGCGGCTGCTGGTCAGCATGACGGCTTGGTTCATCCGCCACAGCATTGCGCTGGCTGTGATGCTGCAGGATATCGGCGAGCAGGTGGAAGCGCATTTGGCCTCTCGCTCGCGCGCGGCCTTGGCTGCAATTGGGCCGGAAGGGTCGCGCAGTTGGCTGGCCTACATGCGCGAACTGCTTTCCACAAGAGATCGCCCCGCTTAGTCGTCGCGGGGCGGCCATCGATCAAACACTGTGCCTCCCCACTCACTTGCTACAGTCCATTCTTACTACACTCGTTTACAACAGGCACTTGCCTAGAAAGGAAGGTTGAAAGATGGCGACTACATTGGTCAATCAGGGTGTGCAGGAACGGCAGGATAGTTCGGTTCAGCAAGCTTATACTATTTTGCACATGGCGTTTGTCGTCGCGCCCATCGTTGCCGGTCTGGACAAATTCACCAATTTGCTCGTGGACTGGAGCAGCTATCTGTCACCGCTGGCGCTCAACATGCTCCCCTTCAGCGGCGACGTCTTTATGTACCTCGTCGGCGTGGTCGAGATCGCCGCGGGGGTGGTTGTCCTGCTGCGCCCCCGCTATGGCGGCTATCTGGTTGCAGTCTGGTTGTGGGGGATCATTCTCAACCTCTTGTTGGTCCCTGGTTTCTTCGATGTGGCCCTGCGCGACTTCGGTCTGTCGCTGGGCGCGTTGGCGCTGGCGCGGCTCAGCGTGGGGCTGGGCAAGCCGTAGTCATCCCCGGACGATGCCCACTTAGCAGAGGGAGCATGAGGCTGCACCCTATGGCAGTCCCATGCTCCCCGCGTCTCCTGCGTCTCGCCAGCAGCCTCTTGTATCCCCATGTTGCGAGACAAGCGCTGCGATCACCATGTGAATAGGAGGATCATAGGAGGATCCAAGATGCGTGCAATGAAGCATTTTACCCCGCGTGTATGGCAGTTGTTCCTTCCATTGCTCTTAGTGGGGGCTGTGGGCGTAAGCACCGCGGTCGGCTTTGACAAGATCGTGGGACAGAACTCGCGTGTGTTGTTTGATCAAGGACGTTCGGCGTTTCGCTATGACACGTTTGGCGATGAGGCCTATTGGGGGGATACGCTGCGCCTGCACGATGCCATCAAGGGTGAGGCATTGGGCGGTGTAGGGCCGGGCGTAAGCCCGGAGTTGGCTCTGGGCGTGGGGCTGAAGGTGGATGTGGACGCGCTGCCAGAAGATGTGCTGAACGCGCTCAAGGCCGGTGATATTGACCTGAAGGACCCGGCCACAACCGTAACGCTGCT
>CAZZNG010000361.1:0-4691 GCA_964655505.1 uncultured Litorilinea sp.
CCGGAGGCCTGCTGCTTCCGGGTTGGTGTTTGGTCAAGCAGCAAAACGCGGCCAATATGCCGCCGGTTGCCGCCGAACATGACAAAGCTGTGCAACACCTGGTATAATCGCGGCCATTCAATCCCTACAGAAAGCGCTTCCGGCTCACCCAAGCGCTGTCCCATGCCTTGTAACGTGTTGCAGCAAAGCAAATTGCAGCGAAAAAGGAGAAGTGTCCCATGGCGATGCGGGCCGATTATATCTGGATGAACGGGGAGATCCTTCCCTGGGAAAAGGCAACGGTCCATGTGTTTACCCACGCGCTCCACTATGGCAGCAGCGTGTTTGAAGGAATTCGGGTCTATGATACGGCCAATCAAGGGCCTGCGATCTTCCGCGGCAAAGAACACTTTGAGCGGCTCCTCTTCAGCGCCAAAGTCGCGCGCATTCCATCGCCCATCACCGATTTGGACGAGTGGATGACGATCACGGCGAATGTGCTGCGCGCTAATCAGCACGCCAGCGCGTATGTGCGCCCGCTGCTCTTCCGCGGCTACAACACTTTGGGCGTCGACGGGCGCAACTGCCCGGTGGATGCGATCCTTGCCTCTGTGCCCTGGGGCGCTTACCTGGGCGACGAGGGGCTTGAAAAGGGCGTGGATGTACAGGTGAGCAGTTGGCGGCGCATGGCCCCGGATACGGTCAACGCGCTGGCAAAGATCGGCGGCCAGTATGTCAACAGCCAGAACATCGTCATGGAAGCCAAGGACAACGGCTTTACCGAAGGCATTGCGCTGGACATCAACGGCTATGTGAGCGAGGGCAGCGGCGAGAACATCTTCCTGATCTACAAGGGTGAACTCTATACCCCGCCCTTGGCGAACAGCATCCTGGGCGGCATCACGCGTGACTCCGCCATGACCATCGCCCAGGACTTGGGCCTGACCGTGCGCGAAATGACCCTCCCGCGCGAGATGCTCTACTTGGCCGATGAGATCTTCTTCACCGGCACAGCCGCGGAGATCACGCCGGTGCGCTCGGTGGATCGTATGCCCGTTGGCAGCGGCACACGCGGCCCCATCACCAAGGCGATCCAAGATGTCTTCTTCAGCATCATCCGCGGCGAGGCAGAAGACAAGTGGAATTGGCTCACGCCCGTCTCATTGAGCGAAGCGGTTACGGCGTAATTCCGTCATCATTGGTGGATGATTGGTGGATGGTCATGATAGGGTTCCGGTGCTGTTCGTTATTGATGAGGCGTACAAGGCCGGAACCCTTTTAAAATGCACACAAAATTCTTGCAAAACCCTTGCCAGGGTGTGCTATACTCAACAATATGATGGGTAGATTTATGACAAATGCAGCGGTTGGCATCAACCGCCCACCCCATGACCCCATCGTTTCCCCTGTTATGACCGCGGGCGCTGCCGTCGGTGGCGTGGTCGCGCTTAGATAGCCCGCGGCCGGCAGCTTGTGCTTTGGCCTCATGCGGGCCTCTACAACGTGAAGTGTGAATGGGTGCGTGCGCGAATGCGCCACGTCGCTCCCGTTTGCGTTTCACGTTTTTTACTGCGATGCGACCGCACTCTTTCCAAGATGTCTTGGGCCAAGCTACCTTGACCCAAGATTCGTGAGATTAGCAGGCTGTGATTGAATAAACCGACAGGAGCAACCCATGTCGCAACGATATAATCCACAAGAAATTGAACCCAAATGGCAGGCTGTCTGGGAAGCAGAGGGCCTGTACGATACGCAAGAGCTGACCGACCGGCCCAAGTGGTACGCGCTGACCATGTTCCCTTATCCGTCGGGCGACCTGCACACGGGGCACTGGTACGCGTTCACGCCGAGCGATGCCGCGGCGCGCTTCAAGCGCATGCAGGGCTATAACGTCTTTTTCCCGATCGGCTTTGATGCCTTTGGGCTGCCCGCGGAGAACGCGGCCATCCGGCACAACATCCACCCCAAACAGTGGACCTATGACAACATCGACCGCATGCGCCAGCAACTGCGCCAGATGGGGGCCATGTGGGCGTGGGATCGCGAAGCGATCTCCTGCGATCCGGACTTCTACAAGTGGACGCAGTGGTTCTTCCTGCGCTTCTATGAGAACGGCTTGGCCTATCGCGAATTTGCGCCGGTAGACTGGTGTCCCAACTGCCAGACGACCCTGGCGCGCGAACAGGTCTGGGGCGAGGATCGCCGCTGCGAACGCTGCGGCACGCCGGTGATCAAAAAGGAGCTGAACCAGTGGAAGTTCCGCATCACCAAGTATGCCGACGAACTGCTGGCCGACCTGGATCAACTGGAGTGGCCTGAGCGCGTCAAGACCATGCAGGCCAACTGGATCGGTCGCAGCGAAGGCGCGGAAGTGACCTTTCACACGGAGCAGGGCGACCCCATCGTGATCTTCACCACGCGGCCTGATACGCTGTGGGGCGCGACCTTTATGGTCTTGGCCCCGGAACACCCGCTGGTTGACAAGGTGACCACCCCAGAGCAGGCCGCGACGGTCGCTGAATACAAGGCCCAAGCGGAACGACTGGACGAGGTGGCGCGCACAGCAGCCGACAAGGAAAAGACAGGCGTCTTTACCGGCGGCTATGCCATCAACCCGGTCAACGGTGAACGCATCCCCATCTGGATCGCGGACTATGTGATGATGGGCTATGGCACAGGCGCGATCATGGCTGTCCCCGCGCATGACGAGCGTGACTTCGAATTTGCCCAAAAGTTCGGGCTGGAGATCCGCCGCGTCATCACCGGGCCGGACGGCGCGACCGGGCCGATGGATGAGGCCTATTCATCCAAGACCGAGGGCGAGATGATCAACAGCGGCCACTTCGACGGCACGCCGGTCGACGGCGCGGCCAACAAGGTGACCGCATGGCTGGAGGAGACAGGCAAGGGCAAGCGCGCGGTCAACTACCGCCTGCACGACTGGTTGATCAGCCGTCAACGCATGTGGGGCGCGCCCATTCCGATCATCTTCTGCGATACCTGCGGGACTGTGCCGGTTCCCTATGAAGACCTGCCGGTACGCCTGCCCGATGATGCGGAATTCAAGCCGACCGGCGAAAGCCCGCTGAAGTATCATGAGGGCTTCCGCTATGTGAAATGCCCCCAGTGTGGCGGCGACGCGGAGCGCGAGACGGACACGATGGATACGTTCGTCTGCTCCAGTTGGTATCAATATGCCTATATATCGCCCAACTACAAGGCAGGCGAGCCGCTGCACCGGGACGATATGCCGTGGGACCCGGAAAAGGGCGCGTACTGGCTGCCGGTCGACCAATATACCGGCGGGATCGAACACGCCACCATGCACCTGCTGTACACGCGCTTTTTCACCAAGGCGCTGCGCGATTTGGAAATTGTCGACTTCGACGAGCCGATGAAGCGGCTGTTCAACCAGGGGACAATCTTGGGGCCGGACGGCGAGAAGATGTCCAAGAGCCGGGGCAACGTCGTCAACCCTGACGAGTACGTCTCCCGCTATGGCGCGGACACGGTGCGCGGCTATATGATGTTCATCGGCCCGTGGGACTTGGGCGGGCCATGGGACCCCAGCGCCATCGAAGGGGTGAGCCGCTTCCTGTACCGTGTTTGGTCCATGATGACGGAGCCGGCCACAGCAGGCGGGCGCAACGGCGGCGATGGCGCTGTGGATGAGCGCAGCCTGGAGCGCAAGCTGCACCAGACGATCATCAAGGTGACCGATGATCTGGAGCACTTCCGCTTCAATACGGCCATTGCGGCCATGATGGAGTTCAACAACTACTTGCTGAAGGCCAAAGAGAGCAGCGTGACACAGACGCCGCTGTGGAACGAGGCACAGATCACGCTGGTGAAGCTGATGGCCCCCATCTTCCCCCACATCAGCGAGGAGTTGTGGCATCACCTGGGCCAGAGCGGCAGCGTGCATCTGCAAAGCTGGCCCGTGGGCGATGCAGAGAAGGCACGCGAGGACGAGATCGCGGTCGTGATCCAGGTCAACGGCAAGGTACGCGACAAACTGATGGTTGCGCCCGGCACAGCCAGCGAAGTGATCGAACGCGACGCCCTGGCGCTGGATACCGTCCAGAAGTGGATCGACGGCAAGACTGTGCGCAAGGTGGTGGTTGTGCCCAATAAGCTGGTCAACATCGTCGCGAACTAATGCGGCCCTGTTCTCGCCGATGCCCGTAACGGGGCATTGTGCAGATTGATTACGGCTCTATGCGGCAGGGGGTGTAAAACTCCCTGCCGTTTTATTTTGCACTGCTTTATTTTGCACTGCACCCGCTGCGCCATTCTTGTACAGTTTGCACAGGATCGCCTACTTGAACGCCGCAACACCCCCAATAACAGCGCCCGCACAGCCCTCTATGCCGCACCAAAGCCCATTTTGTTGTGCAAACTAGCCAATATCTTGATATCAATTTTTGGGGGGTTTACCTCTAGCATTGTCCCGCGGACGTGTTTATTGTATCGCAAGATACGCGCATACACCTATGAATAGATATATGTTATGGGTATATTCATAAAAGAGATCTCTTTTTTAATCCTTTTTTAACCTTAAACAAAGATACTAAAGAATGCGCAACAGTAAAGACAACAGCCGCAGGCCGTTGGCAGAAGGTACTATCCAGTAAAAGAGTAGCAACAACCACGGCTTCCTAGAGGATCGACCGTTATCACGCAGGCAGGCATCGTCGCGTGGATTCGCCACG
>CAZZNG010000362.1:0-4689 GCA_964655505.1 uncultured Litorilinea sp.
GGCGGCGTCGCACCGTGGCGTTGCGGGGCGTCACGCTGAAATCGCTGAAATATCACCGGGCCATTGTCAGTGCGCTGATGGCGCGCGACCCCCTCGCCGCGCGCCAGGCCATGCTCGATCACCTGCGCAATGTCGAGACAGAACTCAAGCATTTGACCCCCAATGGCGATGGGGTACATCCTGACGGCACACATCCTGATGGTACACATAAGGATGGCGCACATAAGGATGGCACAAACAGTGACGGTGCAAACAGTGATGGCGCACACGACGGTACGCTGGACTAGATTTCATCTCGATTCAGCCTCGCCGCGGCCATCCCGCGCAGGCGCGAACAGCATCACATGGGTGACCGGTGTCCACATCGGTCACCCGTTTCATTTCCTTCACCAGAACCGGATACCCTGCCCACAAGCCACTTGCCCAAAAGCTACCGACCCGCAAATCCTTTGGAGGTAAACCCATGTCCGCCGATCCTGCTGTGAGCCAAGCCGCCGCGCCCCTGTCGCCCCAGATCACCGCGACGGAACCATGCCTCGCGCCGCCGGCCTGGGCTGTGCTAGAGCGCAAGCTCTTTGATGTGATGGACCAAGCGGTCTATCCCTTTCTCGCCAAATACACCCATCCCGACGGCACACTGATTTGGAATGACACCTGGTACGGCTCGCGCGATGGCGCTGACGATTTCTATGAAAGCTCCTTCAACTGGCCCCTGCTCTATCTGCTCGGCGGCGGCGATCACCTGCTCGAGCTAGGCCAGCGCCAATGGGATGCCATCACCCGTCAGTTGACCGAATTTGGCCTGGTGCACAAAGAGTATGAGTTGGGCTACGACCAGTTTCATCAAGCTGAGAGCTACATCTATTTCTACTTTCTCTGCCTGGCCGACCCCACCAACGCCACCAACCGCGCGCGGGCGCGCCGCTTTGCGGGCTTCTACCTCAACGAAGACCCGGAAGCGCCCAACTATGACCCCGAACACAACATCATCCGCGCCGCCCACAACGGCAGCGGCGGCCCGCGCTGGGGCTTCACCGACGGCGACCGGTCCTATCGTTGGTCCGCGAATATGCGCGTCTATGGCCTGCCCTATCACGACGTGCCGGGGGTAGACCACTACGACGACCTAAAAGACGAAGAAAAGGCGCGGCGCATGGGCGAAGTCATGGCCGCACGCATGGGCCGCGGCGACGTGGCGACCAACCTGCTGGTCACCAGTTTGATCGCCAACGCCTATTTGCTAACAGGTGATGAGAAATATCGCACCTGGATCACGACTTATGTCGACGGCTGGATCGAACGCGCTGAAGCCAATGGCGGGCTGCTGCCCGACAATGTCGGCCCCAATGGCATCGTGGGCGAGTTGATGGAGGGCAAATGGTATGGCGGCCTCTATGGCTGGACCTGGCCCCACGGCTACTACAACATCGGCATGGCCGCGACCGTGGCAGGCGTCAACAGCTACCTGATCACCCGCGATCCGCGCTATCTCGACCTGCCGCGCAGCCAGTACGATGCCATTGCCGCGCTGGGCGAATACCGCGACCCGCGCACCTTGAGCATGAGCCTGCGCCACCACTGGATCGGCGCGCTGGCGGATGAAGACGAGGCGATGGAGGGCCAAACCTGGGTCGTGCCCTATCGCTACGGGGACATGGGCTGGTTCGACTATCAGCCGCTGTCGCCCATCTACCCCACCGCGGTGTGGGCTGTCTCGCAGACGGAGGAAGATTGGCAGCGCATCGAACGCATCCGCCAAGCCGAGTCCTTGGACTGGCGCACAGTTGTCACCTTCCGCACCAAAGAGGAGAGCGGGCATGAACGCCCCTGGCTGCGCTTCCTGGCCGGCGAAAACCCCGACTATCCCCTGCAAATCCTCCAGGCGGCCTATGGTGCGGTGGCGCGGCGGCTGGCGCTGATCGAAGCCGACGACGAGGACCTGCGCGGCGTGTACATTCACCACTGGCAGGAGCTAAACCCAGTTGTGACCGAAGCGCTGGTGCAGTTGACGCTGGGCGCGCCGCAGATCGTCTACAACGGCGGACTGCTGCATTGCAGCCTGCGCTATTTTGATGCAGAACGCAAGCGCCCCGGCCTGCCCCAAGATGTGGCCGCGCTGGTCGACCATGTCAGCGCGCAGCAAGTCCATGTGACACTGGTCAACCTCAGCCCCTTTGCGTCGCGCCGGGTCGTCATCCAGGCGGGCGGCTTTGGCGAGCATCAATTTACCGAGGCCGCCTACAGCGCGCGCACCTCCGACTATCCCGGTTCGCAAAAGCGCTATGCCGCGCCGCCGCTGACCACCACGACCGAGCGCATCGCGGTCAACGCCAAGACGCTGACCGTCGAACTGCCTCCAGCAACGACCATCCGGCTTGAATTGGGGCTGGCGCGCCATGTCAATCAACCGAGCTATGCGCTTCCCTGGCAAGAGGAAAGCTAGACAGGGAAGCAGCAGCACATACACAGGAGATACGCCATCATGAGCGACAAAATGATCGATACCCACCTCCACTTCTGGGACTTGGCGAACTATACGCGCACCGGCTGGCTGGAGGGCAAACCTACCCTTCAGCGCTCCTTTCTGCCCGACGACCTCGCACCGGAATTCGCAGCCCACGGCGTCGCCGCGGGGGTCATTGTCGAGGCGGCCCGCGACGACCACGACCTGAATCTGTGGTGGCTCGATCTGGCGGACAAATCTCCCATTGTCGGCGCGGTCGTGGTGGGTTGTTCGCTGGAACAGCCCGATCTGCGCGCCTGGTTCGATGCGTACGCCGCCAGCCCTTATTTCGTTGGCGTGCGCACCACCCCCGCGGGCGAACCTGCTGCTTGGTCGAGCAACCCCGCCACCCAAGCGGGGCTTGCCTTGCTGGCCGAACGCGATCTCAGCCTCGACCTGCTGGTGGGCTATGCGGCTTTTGCCGCGGTGGGCGAGATCGCGGCCATGCACCCGACGCTGCGCATCATCCTCAACCACTGCGCCCACCCGCCCATTCGCGAAGGGGAATTTGATGCGTGGGCCGCGGCGCTGCGCCCACTGGCCGCCTATCCCAATATTCACATCAAATACTCCTCGCTGCTGCTCTATTCCTATCCCGACAGCCGCGAGGAACGGCTGCACCCGTTCACCGATTTCTTGTTTGAACACTTTGGCGTGTCACGCATGATGTGGGGCAGCAATTGGCCGGTGGAACTGCTGGGCGGGAGCTATGGAGAAGCCCTCGCCACCATGCAGCGCTGCGCCGAGCCGCTCTCGCCCGACGAACGAACGGCCCTCTTCGGCGGCAATGCCGCGGCGTTTTATCGGTTCCAGTTTCCTCCTTCAAGTGCATAAAGGCATGACCTAAAATCTACAAAATTTGAAGGAGGCTGCATCGATGACAATTTGCATCGGACACATCATTTTGTCATAATAGGTACAATTTACGCTCACAGCGGTGACAGCAAACAGACTGCAGCCGTAGTAAACCCGTATACCGCTGCCTTGAAGACAGACCTATGCGCCAGGCGAAGCATATGGCTGTCTACTGGTATCCGCGCGTACCCACGCGGGCTGGTGCTTCACCGATTGCAACCATAATCAGAAAGCATTGCATGGACGTCTCTCGAATTCAGTCCTATCTGCGTGATCAGGGCTTTGATGGATGGCTACTCTACAACTTTCGGGATCTAAACCCCATTGCCATTTCCGTGGCTGGTCTTGACAGCGGCGGCAGCAGGCGCTGGTTCTTATGGATCCCGGCCCAGGGCGCGCCGCGCTGGCTGGTCCACGGCATCGAAGGCCACATGTTCAACCAGGCCGACGAAACCCTGCAGGGCGAGCGGCTGCGCTATGTAAGTTGGCAGGAGATGGCCTCGATGCTGCCCAAGTTGCTGGCATTAGATGGGAAACGTGCGCCCAAGATCGTCATGGAGTACAGCCCCGGCAACGCGATCCCCTTTATCAGCCGCATTGACGCGGGCATCAAAGAGGTGGTTGAACAGGCGACGGGCGCAGAGATCCACAGCAGCGCCGACGTGGCGCAACTGGCGCTGGCTGTCCTCTCCGACGAACAAGTCGCAAGCCATAGGCGCGCGGCTGAAATCTGCCTAACGACCAAAGACCGCGCCTTTGACTTCATTGCCCGTCAATTGCGTCAAGGCGCAGACGTCACCGAGTACGATGTTCAGCAGTTCATCGCCCAGCAGTTCGCCCGGTCGGGCATGGAACCCCTCCCCTGTATTGTGGCTGTCAACGCCCACGCAGCCGACCCGCACTATTTCCCTACTGCAGCGGATCACAGCCCCATTCGCGAAGGCGACATGGTCCTCATTGACCTGTGGACCAAAGAGCGCGACAACCCCCAGGCATCGATGGCCGACTCCACTTGGACAGCCTACTGCGGCAAGGTCGTGCCCGCCAAGGTCAAAGAGGTCTTTGAAGTCGTGGCCGCGGGGCGCGACCGCGCGGTCGAATTCATCCAGGAGCGCTTTGCCGCGGGCCAGCCGGTGCATGGTCATGAGGTGGACAATGTCACGCGTGAAGTGATCAGCGACGCGGGCTATGGCCCCTATTTCATCCACCGCACAGGCCACAGCCTCGGCCCCACCGGCCACTATCTAGGCGTCAATATCGACAACCTGGAGACCGAAGATCGGCGCGCGCTGCTGCCGGGGATCATGTTCACCATTGAGCCGGGCATCTAC
>CAZZNG010000363.1:0-4661 GCA_964655505.1 uncultured Litorilinea sp.
GCTTTGGCTGGTTGATCCGGCACGTTTTTGGCCGCTTGAGGTGAGCCAGATTTTCGGGGTCTGGTTCTATTTGCCGTTGGTCGTTCTGCTGCCGGCTGCTTTGGCGACGAGGCAGCGATGGGCGGCGGCTGCGCTTGGCGTGCCGCTGATGGTGTTCATTCTGTCGTACGGCCCGCTTTGGCTGCCCAAGCCAGCCCGTGCGGTTGCGGCGGGTGATGCGCGGACGCTGCGCGTGATGAGTTGGAATACATGGCGCGATCATGATGTGATGGGCGCGTTTGAAGAAGCCGTGGCCGCGTTGGAGCCGGATGTGATTGCGCTGCAAGAGGTAAATGGGCGGATTTTGCTCGATGTGCGCGCGGTGGCCGATGCCTACCCTTATCAGTCGTATGCCATTGCTGGGGGCCATGACAGCTTGATGATCCTGAGCCGCTGGCCGATCATGCAGGAGGTGACAGATGTCAATTGGCTGGGGTGTCAATGTTTACAGGTGGTGATCGACTGGCAAGGGCAGCCGGTGCATATTGTGAATGTGCATGTGTGGGCGCCGGCGTATGATCTGGTCAGTTGGGAACGTTTCCCGCTGGTGACGAATTTTAGCAGCGTACATCAGAATGTGGTGGTGGACGCGCTGCTGGCAGAGTTGGAAACTGTGGACCTGCCGCTTGTGGTGATGGGGGATTTCAATACGGCTGACGGCCAGGCAAACTACGAGCGGATTGTGGGCAGCGGATTGGTGGACGCGCAGCGCGCGGGCGGCCGCGGGCTGGGGCTGACCTATCCAGCGCCTTTTTCTTCGGTTGCATGGCTGCCGTTTCCGCTGATCCGCATTGACTATATCTTTAGCACGCCTGACTTTTCACCGCGCGATTTTAGAACGGTTGTGATTGATGGTTCGGACCATCTGAGCGTGATAGCCGACATGGTCTATACCCCTTCTGCTGTGCCACTTTCTTCTGTTCAATCGTCCCCTGCGCGGGACTGGTCGGGTCTGCCTCTTGCGCTGTTGGCTGAGTTGCGAAAATCGCCTAGCTGGTCTAAGGTTCTGGCTAGATAGGCAACCTCCCCGGGACTCCCCATCAGGGGAAGTTCCCCACCAGCAAATATCAGCCGGAGCAAATTGCATGTCACAACCGAATGTCCTACTGATTACCACGGACCATTGGCCCGCGCATCTGCTTGGCGTGGCTGGGCATCCGGCAATCCAGACGCCCACGCTCGATCAACTGGCGCTTTCTGGTCGCCGCTTTACGAACGCTTACAGTGAGTGCCCGGTCTGTATTCCGGCGCGGCGCACGCTGATGACGGGAACCGCGCCGCGCACGCATGGGGATCGGGTGTTCAAGGTGATGGAGCCGATGCCCGCGCTGCCCACCGTGGCGCAGACGTTTCGCGATCACGGCTATCAAGCCTATGCTGTGGGCAAGTTGCACGTCTTTCCCCAGCGGGACCGCATCGGGTTTGACGATGTGATCCTGTGTGAGGAGGGCCGACCCATTTTGGGCGCGATTGACGACTATGATATTTGGCTGGCGGAGCAAGGCTATCCGGGCGAGAGCTATGGGCACGGCATGAGCAACAATGATTATGGATATCGCCCCTGGCACTTGCCGGAACGGACGCATCCGACGAATTGGGCGACGCGCGAGATGTGCCGCATGATCCGGCGGCGCGACCCCACGCGGCCAGGCTTTTGGTTCCTCTCCTATAACCATCCACACCCGCCGCTTGTGCCGCTGCAAGCGTATTTGGACCTGTACCGCGATTTTACGCCGCCGATGCCGTTGATTGGCAGTTGGGCGGCGGATGATGACGCGCCGTATCCGGTGCGCGCGGTGCAGCAGGTGTGGGGGCGGTATTCGCCGGAGCAGATCCTGGGCATTCGCCGCGCGTTTTATGCGCTTTGCACGCACATCGACCATCAACTGCGGCTTGTGATCGGCACGCTGCGCGAAGAGCAGATCTTGGACAACACGATCATTCTGTTTACAGCCGATCATGGTGATATGTTGGGCGAACATGGGCTGTGGGCCAAGCGGCTGATGTATGAGCCGTCGGCCAATGTGCCGATGATTTTGTTGGGGCCAGCCGGTGATGACCGGGTGGGGCATCATGCTGTGGACGACCGGCTGGTGGGCTGGCAGGATGTGATGCCGACGCTGCTGGATTTGGCCGGGTTGCCGATTCCGGAGACGGTGGACGGGCTTTCGATGGTGGGCGAGCAGCGGCGCGAGGTGTTGTATGGCGAGTGCGGCGAGGATCGCATGGCAACGCGCATGGTGCGCGATGAGCGGTATAAGTTGATCTATTATCCGACCGGCAACCGAGTGCAACTGTTTGACTTGCAGAACGATCCCCAAGAGCTTGAGGACTTGGCTGGTTCCGCGGCTGTGGCCGATGTGCAGGCGCGCTTGACGGAGCAGTTGATCGGCGCAATGTATGGAGGGGATGAAGCCTGGGTGAAAGATGGGGCGCTTGTGGGGCTGCCGGACGAAAGCTATTCGCCGCGGCCTGACCGTGGTCTGTCGGGGCAGCGCGGGATTCACTGGCCGCCGCCTCCGCTGGAGTTGTCGGGCAAGCCGGTGGGCGCGCCAGGCTAGATGCAGGGGCGCGGTGTGCTTCGCCAATAGGCTTTGACCCGTATAGGCGTGTGTGCGTTGCATATTGAGCACGCAGAAGAGCATAGATACTGCTTATATATAAAAGGAGATTCGGTGAATGGCGGGTTTTGAGTGGCCGAATGGGGCGCAGGGGGCGATCTCCCTAACCTTTGATGACGGTATGCGCTCGCAGCGGGAAGTGGCGGCGCCGCTGCTGAATGACCATAATCTTCGGGCGACGTTCTATGTGAATCCTCGAGATGATTACGCCACGATGTTGGCGGCTTGGCGGGAGGTTGCCGCGGCAGGCCATGAGATTGGCAATCACACGGTGAGCCATCCTTGCTCGAAGAACTTCTCTTTTATCTCGGAGAATGGCAGGCTGGCGCTGGAGGAGGTGAGTTGGGAGCAGATGGCGTGGGAGATCGATGAGACGAACCGCCGAATCCAGGAGGTGCTGCCGGATCAGGGGCCGGTCTCGTTCGCTTATCCGTGTTATCAGCCGTTCATTGGGCGAGGCAGGGAGCGACGCAGCTATGTGCCCCTGGTGGTTGAACGCTGTGTGGCCGGGCGCGGGCGCGGTGAACGGGCCAACGATCCGCACTACTGCGACTTGGGCTATCTTTGGTCGTTTCCTTGTGAGCGAATGACCGCAGCCGAGATGATCGGCATGGTGGAACAGACGGTGCAGGAGGGACAGTGGGCGATTTTGACCTTCCACGGCGTTCATGAGGGGCATCTCAGTGTGACTGAAACTGATTTGGCGGAGCTGGCCGCGTATCTTGACCGGCAGCGGAGCCGTGTCTGGACAGGTACGGTGGCGGAGGTCGCAAAGTGGGTTGGGGAGCGGCAGGCTGCCTATGTCTAATCCAGGGGGATAACATGGTTTTGCGAGGGAAGAATTCAACGTGAGATACGTATGATAGAACGTAATGCAAAATCGTGTTGAGCGAATTTGACGCGGTGCGGATGACCTGATATACTCCCCTCTCGTGTCCGCTAATGGACACAGCTGCGGAAGCCAAGCGCAACCGCAGTAGTACCTGAAGAATTTACCCAAAGAACCTAGAGTCAGATAGAGCTTTTCAGATTTGACTTGGGGGAGTGGGGTGGAGTAGAGTAGGTGTTCGTGTCGGCTGGTGCGGTTTGTGGTTGGCGGGCACGGACGAAGCGCCTGCAGCGGTTGGGTTGAGGAGCAAAAGTGCATTTGGGCTTTTGGGATTTGACAGGCTGCGGCGGGTGTGATAAAGTCGGTGCTTGTGCCTAGCGCAAGCGGGCATGAATTAACAAGCGAAGCTCTTGGGTGCAGTTGGCCGGGGTTGGTTAGCGAGGTGGCGACAAAGGGCGCTGGCGCTAACACAAGCGTAACGCAGCACAAGCGTTGTGCCAATTGACAGGCGGGCGGGGGTGTGGTAAGATAACAATTCCCGCCGCAAGACGAGAGCGGGAGCGGACCTTAACAACTAAAGAGTGATAAGACAGAGTGCGAGTCCTAAAGCACACTCTTAGCTGGTGGGTGACTTTGGTCACTGCTGGCTGAGGGTTTCGAGCATAAGGGTCTTTACGGAGAGTTTGATCCTGGCTCAGGATGAACGCTGGCGGCGTGCTTAACACATGCAAGTCGAACGTGAAGGACCGACTTCGGTTGGTCTGGAAAGTGGCGAACGGGTGAGTAACACGTAGGTAACCTGCCTGGCAGCGGGGGATAACCACTGGAAACGGTGGCTAATACCGCATAGCTCCATGTAGACGGGAGTCTGGATGGAGAAAGCTCTGGCGCTGCGAGAGGGGCCTGCGGTCGATTAGCTTGTTGGTGGGGTAACGGCCTACCAAGGCGATGATCGATAGCTGGTCTGAGAGGATGACCAGCCACACGGGAACTGAGACACGGTCCCGACTCCTACGGGGGGCAGCAGTGAGGAATATTGGACAATGGGGGCAACCCTGATCCAGCAACGCCGCGTGAGGGATGAAGGTCTTTGGATTGTAAACCTCTTTTCTCAGGGAAGAGCGAGGACGGTACCTGAGGAATAAGTCACGGCTAACTACGTGCCAGCAGCC
>CAZZNG010000364.1:0-4654 GCA_964655505.1 uncultured Litorilinea sp.
CCACATTGCTGGTCATGATCACGACCGTATTGCGGAAGTCCACCGTGCGGCCCTGGCCGTCGGTCAAGCGCCCGTCATCCATGATCTGCAGCAGCGAGTTCCAGACCTCTGGATGCGCCTTCTCGATCTCGTCGAACAGGATCACCTGATACGGGCGGCGGCGCACCTGCTCGGTCAACTGCCCGCCTTGGTCATAGCCCACGTAGCCAGGCGGCGCACCAAAGAGGCGCGACACCGTATGCGGCTCGCGGTACTCGCTCATGTCCACCCGCAGCAGCGCCTCGTCGTCGTCGAACATGAACGCAGCCAATGCCTTGGCGAGTTCCGTCTTGCCAACGCCGGTCGGCCCCAGGAACAGGAAGGTTCCGATCGGGCGGCGTGGATCTTTCAACCCACTGCGCGCACGGCGAATGGCATCGCTGACCGCTTCGATCGCGCGGCTCTGGCCTACGATGCGCTCACGCAGCGCATCCTCCATGTGCAGCAGTTTCTCCGATTCGGTCTGCAACATGCTGCTCACCGGGATGCCGGTCCACGCACTCACAATGTCGGCAATGTCCTTGGCCCCAACCACATCATCCAGGCCCTTTTCGCCGCGCCACTCTTCGACCGCTGTCTTGTACTGCTCTTCGAGCCGCACCCGTTCGGTCTTGTACTGCGCCGCGTTTTCGTAATCACGCGCAGCCCATGCCGCTTCCTCGTCGGCCATCAACTGTTCCAGCTTGTTCTTGGTCTCTTTGAGCGAAACAGGCATGGAATACATCGCCACGCGCAGCTTGGCCGCGGCCTCGTCGATCAGGTCAATCGCCTTATCGGGCAAGCGCCGGTCGGACACATAGCGGTGGCTCAACTTCACAGCCTGCACCAGCGCCTCGTCGTCATAGCTCACCTGGTGGTGATCCTCATAGCGCTTGCGCAGCCCACGCAGGATGGCAATGCTGTCCTCGACGTCCGGCTCGTCCACATAGACGGGCGCGAAGCGCCGTTCCAGCGCGGCGTCCTTTTCAATATGCTGGCGATATTCGTCCAGCGTCGTCGCGCCGATACATTGCAGTTCACCACGCGCCAACGCAGGCTTCAGCATATTGCTGGCATCCATTGCCCCGGCTGCGTTGCCCGCGCCGACCACCGTATGCAGCTCGTCGATGAACAGAATGATCTCACCGTTGCTGCGCTGCACTTCCTCGATGGCCGCCTTGAGCCGTTCCTCAAATTCGCCGCGGAAGCGCGTTCCCGCCAACATCGCGCCCAGGTCCAGCGAGATCACCCGCTTGCCCATCAAGGTTTCGGGCACGTCGTTGTTGACGATCTTTTGGGCCAAGCCTTCGACAATCGCGGTCTTGCCCACACCGGCCTCGCCGATCAGCACCGGGTTGTTCTTGGTGCGGCGGCTCAAAACCTGGAGCACACGCAGCACCTCGGCATCGCGGCCGACCACCGGGTCAAGCTTATCCTCACGCGCGGCCTGCGTCAGATCGCGGCCGTACTTCTCCAACACGCGATACTTGCTCTCCGCATTCGGCTCGGTCACGCGCTGACCGTTGCGCAACTCTTCAATGCCCATCATCACCTGCTCTTTGGTGATCTGCGCCTCGCGCAGAATGGTCGCGGCAGGCGTGTTGCGCTCGCTGGCAATCCCCAGGAAGATGTGCTCTGTGCTAATGTATTCGTCCTGGAGCTTCTTGGCCTCTTCGTTGGCGATATCCATCACCCGCTTCAGCCGCGGGGTAATAAAGACCTGCGCCTGCGGTGCTGCGCCATAGGGCATCGCCCCGGTCTTGGGCGCATTTTCCAAAATCGCCTCAAGCTTGCGCGCAATCACGTCGGTGGAAGCGCCCAGCTTCTCTAAAATCTGGACGACAGGCCCGTCGCCCTGTTCAAGCAGCGCCAAGAAAACGTGCTCTGTGTCGACTTGGGTGTGCTTGTAGCGCTGCAAAATCTCATATGCCCGCATTGCCGCTTCTTGGGCTTTTTCAGTAAATCGATCAAATCTCATAATATTCTGTACGTGAGTACCCTCTGTGAAATGCTATTCCCCGCAGGGGGCGGGACTCCCTCACCTACTGCGACGCTCGACGGCATAGCGTCAAGCGCAGCGTTCTACTCCTCCTATGCGTTCGCCGCCATTCACATGCATCCACCTTGGCGCAAACGCCCATCCGTTGACCCTGCTTGCAGACCACATAGGCCCTTCGCGGGCTCACGCCCTTGCTTGTCGCCGCTCTCCATATGTCAGTCTATGAAGTGTCAGTCTATAGAGCGGTCTATGTGCCGGTTCAAAGAGTGTCGTTCCCTGCATGACGGTCGCTGTTGCCGTGTGCTATTGCATGCAAAGGCGTGTCGCTGCACATGCAATAATGAACATGTAATAACGTCCTAATGAGCTACTTCTATATGCCTCTTTGTGGCCTCAAGCTGACACCATCTTACAGTCATAAGACGTCATGCCGCGTAGAAAAGATTCCCAATCATATCTACCTCTAATGCAACGCAAATACTTGTCATAATGCATGATTTGCGCCAGGCAACCGCCACACTTCCACAACTCGCTGGGGGTTGCTACAGGGGTTGCTACGTAAGCGACGAAGCAATTACAATGCGCAACGCCGCTAACTTGAGTTGACACTCAAACCGATTGACCTTATAATCCTAACAAATTTTTCTAAGGTACTTGATAAAAATTGCCATGCAGACATTTTGCGGACTAACAACCGATGGCATGCTTGACTATCTGGCCGCCATCTACCATCTTGCCCAAGAGAACGACCGTGTGACGACCAGCGCGCTGGCCGAGCACATGTGCGTGTCGCCGCCAGCTGCCAGCAGTATGCTCAAACGTCTGCAAGACACAGGTTTTGCCGAACGCTCCAACAGCGACGGCATCACCCTGACCGAGCAAGGTGTCTTGGCCGCGCTGCAACTTGTGCGCCGCCACCGGCTGCTCGAAGTCTTTTTGATCGAGGTCATGGGCTTTACTTGGGACCAAGTGGCAGCCGAAGCGCACCGTCTGGAACATTCCATCAGCAGCGCCTTTGAAGATCGCATGGATCGGCTCTGCAACTATCCGACCCACTGCCCTCACGGCGACCCGATCCCGCACAAAGATGGGACCATGCCCCAAGAGAAACTTGTCCCGCTCACGGCCATGCAGCCCGGCCAATCCGGTATGCTGCGCCGTGTCGCCTCGCGCGAGCCGAGCGTGCTGCGCTATCTCACGCAGCTTAAGCTGACGCCGGGCCGCGAAGTGCGCCTGCTCGATGTTGCGCCGTTCAATGGGCCGATTACGCTCGAACTGCTCAACTTGCACCCTGCCGATTCAACCAACGGCGCGCAGCAAAATGGTTCGGGCGGTTCTAGCAGTGGCAACGGCGTCAACAGTGCTAACGGCAACAATAGTGCCACCGGCAACAATGGCGCAGGCCACGCCCACCATACTAATCATCATGGGGGCAGCGCCACCCAAATCTTGGGCAGCGAACTGGCCGATCAACTCTATATCGTGCCCCACGCGGCCTGACGCCAACCGAACCCATCAATCGAGCGCGAAGAGTCCAACCCAAGCGAGCCAACGCAAGAATCCCATGGAGACCATCACCTATGTCGCCGCGGGCGGCGTCGTCATCCACGACGGGCAAATGCTGCTGCTCGACCGGCCCAGCCGCGGCGAAGTGCGGCTGCCCAAGGGACATGTAGACCCCGGCGAAAGCCACGAACAAACCGCCATCCGCGAGACGATCGAAGAGACGGGCTTCTGCGAACTCGCCATCGTCAGCGATCTGGGCGAACAGCTCGTCGAGTTCGACTATGAGACGCGCCACTATCGCCGTACAGAACACTATTATCTCTTGCGCAAGCTAGGCGATGGGCAGGCCCCGCGCTCGCCCCACGATGAGGCCGACTTTCGCCCCTACTGGGTTCCCATGCACCAAGCGCCCGATCTGCTCACCTATCCCTCCGAGCAGGAAGTCGCGCGCCGGGCCATTGCCGCCTACACAGCCCTGAACGCGCAATAACCTCCGCTCAAACCAGCCAATCCCATGCCGATTCCATACGCATCGGCCATAAACCCCAGGAAAACACAAAGCCCAAGCGCCAGATTCAACTCATGAAGAGCCTATCACTGCGTCGGGCTTTGGCATGCAGTACTGAGCGGAGATTGCCACGGCACTGCTCCTATGTAATTGTCATTGTCGCTGCCGACCGGCTGCTCCCTAGCGGGCGCGCATCGTCCTGTTACGCCCTAGCAGGGGCCGCCGCTAACACGACCCTTCACCAATACCGGCTTGATCCAACCGGCCTAATTGCGGTAGCGATACGTGATGCGCCCGCGCGTTAAATCATACGGACTCATCTCGACCTTTACCTTATCCCCCAGCAACACGCGGATGTAATACTTACGCATCTTGCCGGAAAGATACGCCAATACTGTGTGCCCATTCTCTAGTTCGACACGGAACATCGCATTGGGCAGCGTATCGACGATTTTCCCCTCTAATACAATCGCTTCTTCAGACATGTATCTCCGTTCTAGCGTCTACTGGTTAATTTTGAACAACCGGCCCCAGGGCCGGTCAACAATCTAAACTGTCGGCTGCCGCGCCGGTTATCGATTAATCAACCGGCAGTCAGGCCGGTCATCGATTAACCAACCGGC
>CAZZNG010000365.1:0-876 GCA_964655505.1 uncultured Litorilinea sp.
GAGGTAGCCGGATGGAACATACGTCGTCACGCCCACCGTCACAAACACCGTCACACACGTCGCCACACCCATCGTCGTCAATCACGGTCTATATTGTCGTTTATGTCGCGTTGATGATCTTGCTGGTGTTGACCGTCGCGGTCGCGCCGCTTGATCTCGGCGCATGGGACGTCGCCGTGGCCCTGGCAATCGCCTGGATCAAGGCTGTGCTGGTCGCGCTCTATTTCATGCACCTGCGCCAGAGCAGCCGGCTTGTTTGGCTCTTTGCGGCTGCGGGCCTTGCCTGGCTTGTGATTTTGATGACCTACACCATCACCGACTACTTATCACGACCGTGGATTGTTAGTTTCTAGCGTTATCTCCTTTCTCCTCCCTTGCGGGAAGTTTGGCGCGGCCAGGAACCCCGCGAAATCGTTTTGATCATCGCCGGAAATGTGATAGGGTAACCACGATAGACGCCGACGGCAATCCTGCGTACTCCTCGCGTGGGCGCCGGCAAGTGGTACAGAGCATTCCATCGCACCCGTGCATGATCATCATGAACCCCTCATGGTGACATTCCGGTCTGGCTAACACAATCCAAATTCATCAACCCCTCTGCTGTATCACGTTCCAGAAAGGAGTCGTCGTATGCGTGTGTCGCATGGTTCATGGCGGTTGCTGTTCCCTTGGTGCGCGCTGCTTCTGCTGCTGTTGGCGGCTTGCACACCCCCCGCGCCGGTGGAACCGGCCCCATCCACGGGCGAGCAGACCGAAACGACCGATCAAGCCCCGGCCTCCACCGGTGAACAAGCCGCGGGGCAGAGTGAAGTGCTCCGTGTCTGGATCACCTGGGGAGACAACCCCGCGCAACTGCAAGAGCTATTTGACCGCTAC
>CAZZNG010000365.1:886-4635 GCA_964655505.1 uncultured Litorilinea sp.
GGAAACAGGCATTCGGGTGGAGGTCACTGCCCCCATGGAGGACGACAAGGTGATCGCCGGGCTTTCCGGCAACGATGGCCCGGATATTCAGGTCAGAGGGTCCGCCGGTCCGATTGGTTCCTGGGCGCGGGAAGGGCTGATTACCGAACTGGACGACTTCCTCCAAGGTGGTGCGATAGACTTGGAAGATATGTCCGATGCCGCCGAGGGCCAGTGCATCTATCAAGGCAAATACTACTGCCTGCCCTGGGGAACCGATACCTATGCCCTCTTCTGGAACAAGGATCTTTTCGAGGACGCTGGGTTGGACCCGGAGCGCCCGCCCCAAACCATGGAGGAACTCGCCGAGTTTGCCAAGGCGCTGACCCAGGTGGATGACAACGGCCAGATCATCCAGGCCGGGTTCATTCCAAACTTCTCCTGGTCCCATTTGGAACTCTACGTCGCCATGATGGGCGGATACTGGTACAACGAAGATGGCACCGAACTGCAACTGACTTCACAGCCGGTGGTCGATGCGCTGCTCTGGGAACAGCAGTTTTACTGTGACTACAACCCGGACGAAGTCGCACGCTTCCTGGCGGCAGCCTCCAGCGATTACACATCGCCCGACACGGGCTTCTATGGCGGCCAGATCGCCATGCAGGTCGAAGGCGAATGGCAGCCGGGGCCAAACTTCATCCAGCAGTACAAACCGGAACTGTTCTACGGCGTTGCGCCTTTCCCGCCACCGTCTGCTTACCCTGAACGAGCCAACACCAACGTCGTCCAGGGCACAGTCGCCTTCATCCCGTCCAATGTCGAGAATAAAGAAGCTGCTTTTGACCTACTGGCGTGGATGATGCAGCCGGAGATCGTGGCGGATGAGATGGTGGTGAATTTCAACCTGCCCACCAGCATGCAAGCCTCGCAAGATCCCCGTTTCCAGGAGAATGAGAAGTTCGTCACCTTTATCGATCTGATGAACGATCCCAACGCGGTCGCACCGATCTTCTCGCCCATCAACGCCGAAGTGGATACCGCGCTGGCACAGATCGAAGAGCGAGTTTTCCTCGAATGTGTTGACCCGCTGCCCTTGCTGGAGCAAGCCCAGGCCGAGCTTCAGCCGCAGCTTGACGCAGCACTCGGCAACTAGTCGCTTACCCGTGCCGTGATAGAACCTGCCCGGTAGGTTCGACGGCACAAGCGGGGCAGGTCGCGTCCGCAGCGTGGCCTGCCCCTGCATGGATCGCACCACCCCCTTTGTAGGAGAACCACAATGGCTGCCCAGGGCGTTACCGCTGGTCGTTCTCGTCGTCGTGGCTGGAGCAAGCAGACACGGCGCAATCTCGTTACAGGGCTTGGCTTCATCTCCGTCTGGATATTGGGCTTTCTCGCCTTTAACCTCTATCCGATGCTTGCCTCGTTCTATTTTAGCTTCACTGAGCACCACTTTAGAGAGCCGAGCGAATGGATCGGATTGGCAAACTATCGCGGGCTGATGCGCGACAAACTCTTCTGGCGTTCGCTCTATAATACAGCCTATATGGTTCTGCTGGGTGTGCCGCTCGGCTTGTTGGTCTCTTTCGGCTGCGCGCTGCTGCTCAACGTCAAAGTCAAGGGGCAGAGCTTCTACCGTGTGATCTACTTTCTGCCCTCCATTGTGCCGGTGGTCGCGGCCACCATGCTTTGGGTCTGGATTCTGAACCCCAACAGCGGCCTGCTCAACAGCCTGCTGGCGAATATCGGCATCCGCGGCCCCAACTGGACAGGCGATCCCCTTTGGGCCAAGCCCGCGCTGATCATGCTGGGGCTGTGGGGCATGGGCAACACCATTGTCATCTATTTGGCCGGTCTGCAAGATATCCCCCAGACCCTGGTCGAAGCGTCGGAACTGGACGGCGCAGGCTGGTGGCAGCGTCTTTGGGCGGTTACCATCCCCCTGATCTCCCCCATTACCCTCTTTAACCTGATCATCGGCGTCATCGCGGCTTTCCAATACTTTGCCCAGGCCTACATCCTCGACGCGGCCGCGGGGCCGAATGACGATGTCTTGGGCGCGCCGCTGAATTCGACCTTGTTTTACAGCATTTATCTCTATCAGCAAGCCTTTATCTACTTGAAAATGGGCGTTGCGTCCGCCCAGGCATGGATTCTCTTTGTGATCATTATGATCTGCACCATCTTGCTGATCCGTTCGTCCGAACGCTGGACCTATTACGAAGGAGGGTAAGCCGTGGCCGAGATCGCTGTTCCGCCGAGTGCCGCCACAGACGCCCGCGTTGCCGCGCGGCCGCGCGGCTTGCGCCAAGCCACTGGCCGCTTCTTCGCGCATCTGCTGATCATTGGGGTGGGCTTGTTCTTCATGGTTCCCTTCCTCTGGATGTTCTCCACGTCGCTCAAGTCCAACCAGGATATCTCGCGCGTGCCGCCCAATTGGCTGCCCCACGACAACCGCACGGTCAATCTCAACGGCGAGGAGCTGCCCATCTATCGAGTTGAGATCGAAGGGCAGCCGCCGCAGGAATTGGCGCTTGTCAACATTGCCGAGGGCTACGGAACCTTTTTGGACCCGACGAACCCCAGCGCCGAAGCGCAGGAGATCCGCATGAAGTTCGCACAGCCGGTGCTAGAGGTCGGCCCGCGCTGGCGCAACTACGCCGACGCCATTCGCACGGCCAGCCGTCCCAGCTTAGGCGTCACCTTCTGGACCTATGTCCAAAACAGCGGCATCATCGCCATCGTGTCGATCATCGGCACGCTCTTCTCATGCAGCCTCGCGGCCTATGGCTTTGCGCGCGTGCGCTGGCCCGGTCGCGATGCGGTCTTTTACCTCGTCTTGGCGACCCTCATGCTGCCCTTCCAGGTCACCATGATCCCGCTCTACCTCTTCTTTACCGGCACGTTGGGCTGGGGCAATACCTTTCTGCCCCTCGTCGTGCCCACCTTCTTCGGCAACGCCTTTGACATCTTCCTGCTGCGCCAATTTTTCCGCACCATTCCAGAGGAGTTGGCCGACGCTGCACGCGTGGACGGCGCTTCCGAAGTGCGTATCTACTGGAACATTATGCTGCCGCTTTCTGTGCCCGTGCTGGCGACGATCACTGTCTTTACCTTCCTTTGGGCCTGGAACGACTTCCAGGGGCCGCTCATCTATCTCACCGACCCACGCCGCTATACCATGGCGTTGGGGCTGAAAGACTATCAACAGCAGCATTCAGTGGCCTGGAACCAGTTAATGGCCGCGGCGACCATGTTTACCGTGCCGATGGTGGTGCTTTTCTTCTTTGCCCAGCGCACCTTTATCCAGGGCGTGAAGCTGACCGGCCTGAAGGCATGAAACAGCGCTGCCGCGGCTAGCGGGTTGTTGTGATCGTAGACCGTGTGATCCTAGACTGTGTGCTCTTAGACCATTGTGCTCTTAGACCGTTGTGCTCTTAGACCGATGTGATCGTGATCTTGGGTAGTTGTGATCTTGTTCTTGGATGGCTGAAAAAGGAGAACAACATGGCATCGCAACAAGGAGATCTCGCGTTACTCGACAGCCCGGTCGCGCAGACACTGCTGCAATCGGCCAACCCCGCACGGGTGGCCTATGTCTGGACGGACGGCACACCGCGCGTCGTGCCCATCTGGTTCCATTGGACGGGTGAGGAGGTGGTGCTAGGGACGCCGTCGACCGCACCCAAGGTGAAGGCGCTGCGCCAAAATCCCAAAGTTGCCCTGACGATTGACAGCAACGACCCCCCCAAGGTGCTGCTGATCCGCGG
>CAZZNG010000366.1:0-4596 GCA_964655505.1 uncultured Litorilinea sp.
GTTGTTCTCAATGATGGTTGCCAGACGGCTGCGCTCGGTGGCGAGTTGGTGATACAGGCGCGCATTGCGTACAGCAATGGCGGCTTGGTCGGCAAAGCCTTGCAGAAACTCCCAATCCATCTCGGTGAAGGCGTACTCGCTGCGGAAGAGATAGATAATGCCGAGCAGTTCGTCTTCAAAGAGCAGCGGCAGCCCCACCACCTGGCCCAGCGCAATGCCAAGCTTTTCTTCGACCATGCGCACCCGCGCTTGCAGATCGAGGTAATCGGGCGCATAGTCGCCCGGCTCGGCTGCATCTAGCTCGTCGTACTCGTCGCCATTCGGGTTCGCAACTTGCGGGATATCGTCTGCGCTATGAACCAGCGAGGCGACATCCAGCAGCGGCGCGAAGGCAGGCCATGATTGAGGAGGGAGGTTGTAGACCGCGCGGATCTGGAATTGGGTTGGGTCGTCTACCTGCTCGTTGAGCAGCACCTGATGGCGCGAGAGCGCGATCAGCCCCGCACGGCAGCCGACCATTTCCGCCGCGCTGCTCAAGATCAGTTTGAGCAAGCTCGGCAGGTCGAGGCGCGAGGTCATAGCACGCGTGATACGCAGTAGATACTCGCGCTGGCGCAGTTGATAAGTGGCTAATAGAGCAGGTACGTTCATAGCGAAATGATAGCATAGGCAAGGAGAGATGCAAGCAAAAACGCCGGAGAGGAATTCGGTAACCTCTCCGGCGCGCAAAGCACACTGCTTAAAGAATTAAAGAAAGCGAAAGCGGAATCGTGAACAGAGAGCTAGGCGAGGCTGTCGCCGGAAAAGCTATCGGGCAGCAGTTCGCCAACGGTGGTGGTGCGATAGCTGCCGCTGGCGTCGCTGATGTACACAGGCGTATTCGGGCTGCACAGTTCGGCCATCACCTGGCGACAGATGCCGCAGGGCGACCCGCCGTCCTGTGTTGCCACTGCAATCGCTACCAGGTGGCGCTTGCCCTGCGCCGTCGCGCTGGTAAGCGCCACGCGTTCGGCACAGATGGTGGCCGGATAGGCAGCGTTTTCGACATTGCAGCCCACGATAATCGACCCATCGTCGGCCAGCACCGCGGCCCCAACCAAATAGTGACTATATGGTGCATAGGCGTGCTGGCGCGCTGCCAATGCCTGCTCAATTAACAGCTTAGGCTCAACCAGCGCAGCCGAAGGCTGGGCCATTTTGCTCCACTCCACATTCTCTCGTCCCAGTCGGCAAAATCGATGTTCGCCAACTGGGTGTGTCGGCTGACGGTTGCCTAGTCAGACGCCGAATAGTTGAACAGCGTTGATTTGGAGGCGTCCTCATGGTGCGAACGTTGTACCGCGCCTGCAACGGCCTCTGCGTCACTGCCCATTGTGTTTGCGGCGCGCTCAGCCTCCATCACCTCGTCTGTCTCGAGCGCGGGTTGCTCAAGCAGTTCGGCGCGCACCGCCTCGATGCGGCGGCCTTCCAGCGACAGCACGGTAAAGCGCCAATTGTTGATCTCCAACGTCTCGCCCGGCACGGGCACATGGCCCAACCCGCTGTAGATCAACCCGCCCAAAGTATCGGCATCTTCTTCAGGCAGTTCTGTATCCAGCAGTTTGGCTAAAGAATAGAGATCCAAACGTGCATTGAGCAGGTAGACGTTAGGCTCCACGACCTGAACATAGGTCTCCTCCTCCGCGTCATACTCGTCTTGAATCTCACCCACGATCTCCTCGAGGATATCCTCGATGGTTACCAACCCGGCAATCCCACCGTATTCATCGACGACCATGGCGATATGCACCCGGTCGCGCTGCATTTCATGCAGCAGGACATTGACCTTCTTGCTGGCAGGCACAAAGTAGGCCGGGCGCAGCAGTTCGCGCAGCGTTGCATCCGTTCGCTGCTCATGGAAGCAAGCCAGCAGGTCTTTAGCATAGAGGAAGCCAACCACATGGTCGGTATCGTCTTCATAGACAGGAATGCGGCTATGACCGGCTTCGATGACGGTGCTCAACGCTTGGTCCAGGGTGCTTTCGACGCTGAGCGTCACCATGTCGATGCGCGGGACCATGACCTCGCGGGCGACGGTATCCTCCATCTCCAAGATGCTGGCGATCATCTGCATCTCGGTCGCCTGCAGGGGTTGTTCAACCTCGCGCACGCCGATCAAGCGGCGCAATTCTTCCTCCGACATCACGGTCTGGCTGTTGTTCTCGTCGGATTTCTCGTCATCCTCACCGTTCGCCATGCGCTGGGCAAGCGCGGTAAAGGGCCACAACAGCAGCACCGCAGCGCGGATCACTGGCGTCAAGGCCAACGAAACGGACAAGGCACGCGTCTGCGTCTGCACCCAATTGCGTCCGGCTGCTTGGCCCACCAACAACCCCAGCCACAAAATGCCCAAAGCGATGAGCAGCCCGGCCGAGCCGACAGAATCGGGCAGCATACGCACCAATGCGCCACCGGCGCTGAGTAGACCGGCGGTCTTGAGCAGCCTCAACGTAAGCCGGACACGCTCCCGGTCTTGCAGCAGTTGCTCGGCTAATTTGGCCCGTTCATTTCCGTCCTCACCCAGCTTGCGCAACTCGGCGCGCGCGATGTGAAACAAGCTCGCCTCGGCGGCGAACATGGTTCCTACCATCGCGAGGGCAAGGACGAAAATAGAGAACGGTATCGGGTCAGGTTCCACACTCAACTCCTCTAATTAAGACAACCACTGTCTAAAATAACCTCTAAAATAATCCCTATCAAAGAACAACAGTCGTGATAATGGCGGCAAGAAATCTAGTCGCTTTGGGGCTTTTCAGCCGACTCTGCAGCAGGCTTGGCAGGACGTGCAGGCACGCCATAGACCAAGGTATCCGCGGGCACATCGCGCGTGACCACCGACCCTGCGCCAATGCGTGCGCCCGAACCAACCTCAACCGGGGCGACCAGCAGCGTGTCGCTGCCGATGAACGCGTCGTCTCCGACCACGGTTCTGTTCTTACGCACCCCGTCGAAGTTGCATGTAATCGTCCCCGCGCCGATGTTCACATTCTCGCCAATCTGCGCGTCGCCGATGTAGCTAAAGTGGCCCATTTTGACGCCGGAACCCAAGTAGCTATTCTTGACCTCGCCAAAATTGCCCATGTGGACCCCTTCGGCCAGGTGCGCCCCTTTGCGTAGATGGCCGTATGGGCCGATCTCACAGTGCGCCTCCATACGCGCCGCTTCGATCATCGAATAGATGACCTTGCAGCCATCGCCGATCTCACTGTCGACGATCTGCGAACTGGGGCCAATCGTTGCCTGCGCGCCGATGGTGGTCTGCCCCTGCAAATAGGTGTTGGGCCAGATAGTCGTGTCCTGTCCAATGCGAACCGTGTCCTCAATGTAGGTGGTGGCCGGGTCGATGATGGTCACGCCGTTGAGCATGTGCTCTTCCAAGATGCGGGCGCGCAGGGTGCGAGCAGCCTGTGCCAACTGCACACGGTTGTTCACCCCATCCACCTCCTCGGCGGGCGCGGGCTGTCCCACAATCGACTTGCCCTGTGCCACGGCGATCCCAATCATATCGGTCAGGTAATATTCCCCCTTGGCGCTCAGGGGAATCTTGTCCACGTTCTCCCACAGCCAGTGGGCATCGAAGCAATAGACACCGGGATTCAGCTCCTTGATCGCCCGCTGCTCCGGCGTGCAGTCCACCTCTTCGACAATGGCCTGGATCTCACCGGCGGCATTGCGAATGACGCGACCAAAGCCTTGTGGATCGTCGCGTGTGACCGTCAACATGGCGAGTGCGGGCTGCTCTCCGGCTGCACGGGCCGCTTGGAAGCTGTCCACCAACTGCTGCACGGTTTCGCCGCGCAGTTGGGGCATGTCGGCGTAGGTCACGACCACGGCATCAACCTGCCCGCGCAAGACCGGCGCGGCCTGCTGAACAGCGTGGCCTGTGCCCAATAGCTCCTCTTGCACGACGTACAGGGCACGATCCCCCAAATGCGCCTGGACCAGTTCCCGCCCGTGTCCAACGACGACAACCGGCGGGCGCTGCGTCACAGCCTCGGCCATACGCACAGCCCATTCGACCATGGGTCGGCCAAGCAGCGGGTGCATGACTTTGGGCAAGGACGATTTCATGCGGGTACCAAAGCCGGCGGCCAGGATGACGTTGGCAACCTTCACAGTGCGCTCCTCATAGCGTTGTACGAGATGACATTGTACGAGATGACGTTGTACGGGGTGATGTGGGGACCGGACGAAAGACAAAAAGACCAGGCACGCCTACCAACGGGCAAGCTGCCTGGTCTAATAAGTGCAAAATGATTTAATTGCTTCCGATTGCTCTGCAGCAGGCTACGTCGACTGCTAGAGTTCGGAGGGTTATCTTCGTCCATCAACTCATTCAAAAAGGTAGTCATTCAGCGTACTGCTGATTGTAACATGAGAGCGCAGTCCGGCGCAACCTGCGAAATCCATTCAAGATGGCTGCGCTAGAAATGACTACCGTGGATTTATCTTGCTAACGTGCCAAGCCTTCTGCCCACCAAGTTAACCGAGTTAACTAATAAAAAGGGAAGAGGCGAGGGGGAGAGATGGGGTAGACAGGTTGGCGATGACCTACTC
>CAZZNG010000367.1:0-4548 GCA_964655505.1 uncultured Litorilinea sp.
GGATGGTCGTCTCTTGCAGGATCTTGCCGCTGACCGGGTCGCCGATGACCGCGCCCTGGGTGGTGACGACCGGGGTGACAATGCCCAGGGCCGCAACATGCTCGCGCACATAGTCGAGGGTGCGCCCGGTGGCGATGGCAACGGGAATGCCCAGGGCCTGCACTGCGGCGATGGTCTGGGCCACGCGCCCGCTGATGGGCTTGTGGTGGTAGAGGTCAAGAATGGTCCCGTCGAGATCGAGCACGACGAGGTCAAAGACATGGTTGGCGCACATGGTCAGGGCTAGGCCGGAAGCTGGCGCGGGGCGCGGCGGTGACGCACGATCAGCAGTGCGATGCTGACGATGACGGTGATACCGGCCAGGAGATGCACCACGTTGAAGGGCGTGCCCGGAAAAAACCAGGAATCGGTGCGCACAAACTCGATCATGAAGCGCCCGGTGGGATACCAGATCAGGTAAAGCAAGAGCAGGTCGCCGGGCAGCAGTTCATTTTCAAAGCGCCGCGAGATCCAAAAGATCAGCCCAAAACCGAGGAAATTCCAAAGCGATTCGTAGAGAAAAAGCGGGTGGAAGCGCACGCTCTCTGGAAAGATCTCCAGGTTGTTATAGGGCGGGATGCGATGTTCCGGGTCGATACGCAGCCCCCAGGGCAGCGTGGTCGGCGGGCCGTACAACTCCTGATTGATGAAGTTGGCGATGCGGCCTATGGCCTGGCCCAGGGGCAAACCCAGGCCGATGCCATCCAGGTAGATCGCCAGCGGCAGCTTGCGCCAGCGGCCATACAGCCAGAGCGCCAGCCCGCCAAAGATCAGGCCGCCAAAGATGTGAATGCCGCCGCTCCAGATCTGGGCGATGGCCCAGGGGTGATCCAGGTAATAGCCCAACCCTTCCGGGCCGCGCGGGGACTGGATGAATACATAGTAGAGCCGCGCACCGATCAAGCCGGGGATCAGCACCCAGAGCAGCAGATCCCACAGGGTATCGCCGTTTTCTCCCTTGCGCTCGACATAGCGGGCCGCGACCGTGGCAGCCAGCAAGATGCCTGTGACGATGAGAAGGCCATACCAGCGAAGGGTCAGCGGGCCGAGTTGGAAGAGGACAGGATCAACCGGTGGATACATAGTCGCGTATTTCGTACTCGCTTGCGTGGTGGTGGATGGATAGGCCGCCCGTTCGCCATTCACGGACGGGCGGCGATGGCTGCGTCTCTATCACCGCGTAAAAGCGCTATTCGAGATAGCCCAGGGCGCGCAGCCGGCTGCGTAGTTGTGCGTCGTCGGTTTCAGCCACTTGACCGGCTGTGTAGGCCGCGGCTTGGGTCGTGCGGGTGAAGTGCTGGAGCCGTTCGCGCTGGGCTTGCACAATCTCCGGGTGGCTTTCAGCCAAGTTGTGCTGTTCCTCATGATCCTCGACAAAGTTATACAGTTCGACCATCCCTTTGCCGGTCAGGATCAGCTTGTGGCGGCCATGCCAAACCGCGCGGCGCTCTTGGTCACAGCGGTATTCGCGCACCAATTCGGGCGCATGTTTGGTGATGATGTTGAGCACATTTTGCGGCGTAACGGCCTCGGCAAAGACCGTGCCCTCGTCCGGGTCGCGTGCGGGGCCATTGGTGAAGCTGTAGATCTGCTCCTCGTCCGTCGCCAGCCCTGCCGCGGCCAAGATCGTGTGGAAGATGCGCCGGGTCGAGACGAGGTTGTCCCATGTTGTGCCCTGGGGCAGCGTGCCCGATGGGTCGCGGATGATCAGCGGCACATGGGTCAACTCGTTGTAAAGCGTGACGTTGTGGCCGATGAAGTGCTTTTCGCCCAGGTGTTCGCCGTGGTCGGCGACGATCACGAAAAGCGTGTTGTCGAAGCGACCGGCCTGGCGCAGTTTGTCGAAGAAGATGCCCAACTGCTCGTCCTGGGTGGCGACTTCGGCGTCATACATGCCGTTGATGATGGCGTGATGGCGTTCGCCCATCTTCGCGCCAATCGGCGTTAGCCAGCCGAGCACGTCGCTGTTGAAGCGCTGCAAGTAGCGCTTGGCCGCTTTGTCATGCAGAAAGCCGGGCGCAAAGCGTTCGATGTGGTGACGGCTGGGGTGAAAGGGCATGTGCGTGCCCATCAGATTGATAAAGGTAAAGACCGGCTGGTCGGGCTTGACCCCTTTGCGCTGGATCAACAGCCTGGCCGCGTCGTTGAGCGATTTGGTGGTGTTGCCCTTGAAGCTCAAAGCCGTCTGCCAGACCATGAGCATAAAGGGCGTGGTCAGCGCAAACTCCAGCATGGTTTCGGAACGAGCAAAGGCATCCTGGAATTTGTGGATGCGCTCGGCCAGGTTGCGCTTGAACCATTGGCGATAACGGCCAAAGAGCGTATGGCGGCCCGCGCCTGCCTGGTTGGGGCGCGAGGTAAAGATGCCGGAGTAGTTTAGGAAGCTGCGAAAGCCGCGGCGCAGCCCATTATCCACTACGCCCACCAGGGGGTTGTTGCAAAAGGCCGCTGTGTGATAGCCGCCGCTGCTGAGCCGCTCGGCCAAGGTCGGCAATTCCTTGGGCAGCACGGAAAAGGATTGGCGTGTGTTGTGGGCCGATGGATAAAGCCCGGTAAACATGGACGCATGGGTCGGCACGGTCCATTGCGCGGGGCTGATGGCTTGGCGAAAGAGGGTGGCATCGGCAGCAAAGGCGTCTATGTGGGGCGATGTCTTGCTTGCATACCCATAGGCAGAGAGCCGGTCGACGCGCTGTGTATCCAACACAAGCAAGACAATATCAGGTTGGGCAGTCACTGGCAATTCCTTTTCCATCTCCGGCTCACAGGGGGCAAAGGCGTGGCCGGTATCATACGTAATTGTGCGTGTTTACGCGCAGTCGAGTATAGACCCTTTGATGGGTGTGGGCAAATCATCCGGCTTTGTTCCGCCGGCCGCGTGCAGCGCGCCACACCGAATCATTCACCGGATCCGCTAGCCTATTCTCCTGGCTTTCGAGCTTGCGGGCATTCAACCTTCTCCAAACAGACAGCCCGGCCATGGCGACCGGGCTGCTGTCTATTGCTCTTCTATGCTACAGGCCAATGACCACCAGACGGTCATAGCCATGATAGTCTTGATGCACCCCTATATGGTGCGCGCGCGGCAGCCGCTCCAACGCCAACTGGCGCACGGCTTCGCCCTGGTTGTGGCCTACTTCGAGGAAGAGGACGCCGCCGGGGTTGACATGATCGGGCACTTGATCCAACAGGCGTGCAATCAGATCCAGCCCTTCGGGGCCTGCTTCCAAGGCGAGGCGCGGTTCATAGTCGCGCACATCGGCCATGAGGTTGGGAAAGTCGCGGCTTGTGATATAGGGCAGATTGGCCGCAACGATGTCTACAGGTTCAGGCAGCGTCTGCAGCAAGTCGCCTTGCATCAGCGTGATCTGGCGGCGCGTGTCCAGCCGCTCGACATTGGTGCGTGCAACCGCCAGCGCGTCGGCGCTGAGATCGATGGCATAGATTTGGACCGATGGGCAGTTGGCGGCGACAGCCAAGGCAATCGCGCCGCTGCCTGTGCCCACATCGACCATCTTAACCGCCTTGTCGGGCCGCGAGTCGATGTGATCGAGCACAGCATCCACCAGCAGTTCGGTTTCGGGCCGGGGAATGAGGACTCGAGGATCGACTGCCAACTCCAACCCATAGAATTCGCGGCGGCCCACCAAATAGGCCACTGGCTCATTGGCGGCGCGCCGCGCCACCAATTCCGCATAGGTTTCGGCCTCCGTCGGGGTCAGCTTATAGTCATAGTGGGTAAACAACCAAGCGCGTTCTTTCTGCAGCACATGGCCCAGAATCACCTGGGCATCCAGACTCGCCGTGGTGAGGTCAACTTCTTCCAGACGTTGGGTCGCTGCGACGAGCGCGCGGCCCACGGGAGTCCACGGCATCAGCTTCCACTCAACGGGCTGCTGCCGATCTAACTGTAGAATTGCCAAAACTACCTCCTGTTACGCCGCCTCCGTATCGACTGCTTGGAGCAGTTCTGCCTGCTCGGTGGCGGCTAATTCGTCAATAAATTCGTCAAGATCACCGTCCATCACCGCGTCCAGCCGGTAGACGGTCTTGTTGATGCGGTGGTCGGTGACTCGACTTTGGGGGAAGTTATAGGTTCGGATCTTCTCGCTGCGGTCGCCGGAGCCGATCTGCTTGCGGCGGGCGGCCCCCTGCTCTTCCATGCGGCGCTGTTCTTCCAGGTCATAGAGGCGTGAACGCAGGATGCGCATGGCCTTGATCCGGTTCTGGAGCTGGCTCTTTTCATCTTGACACGAGATGACGATCCCGGTTGGCAAGTGGGTGATGCGCACTGCCGAGTCGGTCGTATTCACGCTCTGGCCGCCGGGGCCGCTGCTGCGGAAGATGTCGATGCGAATGTCTGAGTCTTTGATCTCGATGTCCACATCGTCCACTTCGGGCAGAACGGCCACACTGGCTGCGCTGGTGTGAATCCGTCCCTGGCTCTCGGTGACCGGGACACGTTGGACCCGATGCACACCCGATTCGTATTTGAGGCGGCTGTATGCG
>CAZZNG010000368.1:0-4530 GCA_964655505.1 uncultured Litorilinea sp.
CGCGGCGGTTGCCCTCTAACTCTTCGATGATCTCCATGGCCCGCACCTTGGGCGCGCCGCTGACTGTGCCTGCTGGGAAGGTGGCGCGCAAGAGGCTGAAGGCATCCTGATCCGGCTTGGGCTTGCCGCGCACGTCGCTGACGATGTGCATCACATGGCTGTAGCGTTCGATCACCATCATCTGCGGCACTTGCACCGTGCCATATTCGCACACGCGGCCCAGATCGTTGCGCCCCAAGTCCACCAACATCACATGTTCGGCCCGCTCTTTGGGGTCTTCGAGCAATTCTCGCGCCAGCGCGTCGTCCTCTTCCTGGGTCTTGCCGCGCCAGCGTGTCCCCGCGATGGGGTGCAAAAACGCGGTGCCGTTTTCCAGCCGCACATGCATCTCCGGGCTGGAGCCGATCAAGCGCACCGGCTCGCCGTGGATGCCTGCGATCCCTGCAAAGTCCAGGAAGAACATGTAGGGCGATGGGTTGAGCATACGCAGCGCGCGGTAGATGGTGAAGGGGTCCGCGGGGGTGGGGCGGCTGCGCCGCTGGCTCAAGACAACCTGGAAGATATCGCCCGCGGCGATGTACTCCTTGGCCTTGCGTACGTTTTCCTCAAAGGCTTCTTGGGTGAAGTTGCTCTGCCACTGGGCGTCATTGTGATAGACGGGCGTGACGGGCGGCGTCAGCGGCTGGCGCAAGTCCGCCACAATCGCCTCGATGCGCGCGATGGAATCGGCATAGGCGGCGCGCAGATCATCCTCTGTGCGCATGTTGGCGATGATGATCAGCCGGTGGCGCACGTGGTCAAAGACGACCAGGTTGTCGGCGAAAAGCAGCGCCATGTCGGGCACGTCGAGGGCCCGCTGCGCGGTGTCGGGCAGCCGCTCCATGAAGCGCACCATGTCATAGGCAAAATAGCCGACCGCGCCGCCGGTAAAGCTGGGCAGCCCCGGCACATGGATGCGTTTGCGGCCTGCCAGCGCCTCTTTGACCGCGTTCAGCGGGTCGCCGCAGCGCTCTTCCAGCACAGTCCCGCCCGCCGCGCCGAGGATCGTGCGGTCGCCATAGGCCACAGCCGACAGGGGCGCGTGGACGCCGATGAAGCTGTAGCGCCCGACAATCTCGCCCTTCTCAACCGATTCGAGCAGGAAGCTGGGGCCGTTCGGGCGTGCGCGCAGCTTGAGGTAGACCGAAACCGGCGTCTCTAGATCGGCAGGGATCTCGCGATAGATGGCGATGGTGTTGCCTTCGCCGGCCCTCTTGCGAACTTCGTCTAGGGATGGATGATAAACCGCTTGCATAGCTACCTCCCGCGTTCGGTGCAGAGTGGTTGAAAACAAAAAAAAGCCGCGTCCGCCACACATGGTGCTGTGTAGGGACGAGGCCATTGTGTACAACCCCGCGGTGCCACCCTGCTTAGACTGGCAGGCGACGCGTCCGCCGCCAACAAAAAATCCCTGCGTGAAACGCAAGGATTCGCCAGTCTCACTCATCAGTACAGGAGCCAACGACTCCGATACTGGTTGCCTGTTAACGGTGGCCGACCGGGAACGCCTACTTCCCTCAGGGGTTCAGCGTCCAACTCCCCAGTCCATTCATCATCTGCGCTGCTATCTCCTTCCCAGCAACCGGAGACTCTCTGAAGCTCGCTTTGACGACTACTCGTCTGGATCATCGTCTTTCGTTTGTCAATTGACGCCTACTATAGCAGAATTTTAGAGCTTGTCAAGCCGGTTCGCGGCGATTTCGCTGCGAAGGTTTCGCTCTGCGCTCGGCGTCGAGCCGGTGTGACATCGTTGGCTGCCACAGGTTAAACGCGTATATGTTAACCGCATTCAGTTTGAACGCACACTGTCAACGCACACTGTCAACGCATACTGTCAACGCACACTGTCTAGGTGTGCAGGTTCATGCGACTGCCCGGCATTTATTTTGACGAGGATTGTCCCGCAAACGATACGCTGCAGAAAGCATGTAAGGAAATAGGTCAGGAAACAACATGGTCGATGCCCCAACAATTGAAGCGTGCTGGGCCGCGGCGGAATGGGCCTACGAGGAAGTCGAGCCGGGCATCTGGCGCAGCACCTTTGCCACTGAGCGCGAGGACGACTTTGACCTCTACGTCATGTTGGGCGACGGCTGGGTCCACTTCGCGGTCAGCCCCTTTGTCCACGGCAGCGATCCAGCCGCGCGCGCGGCCTATCACGCCGCGCTGCTCGCGGTCAACCAGCATGTACGCCTGGCGCGCTTTGCCGTGGACGCAGACGGCGACGCCAATTTGCTGGTCGATCTGCCCACAGATGGTTTTGATTGCGCGGCCTTTGTCCGCACGCTGGAGCTATTGGTGGGCTACACCGAAGCATTGGCCTATGAACTGTACCGGGTGGCGCATGAGCCGGGCTACCATTCGCCCAAATTGCCCACAGGATAGAGCATGATGCAGATTGACTACATACCCACCTTGCCTGTTCTGCGTGAGCTATACGAGAAGCCACGCGACATGGACCGTTTCCGTTGGTATCTGGCGCAGATGCTGGGTGAAAACGAGGAAGGCGAACTGGATGTGGTGCTGCCCATCACAGCCGCCAACCCTATGGGGCGCGAACACTGTTTGGACGCAGTCAATGCGCTGCTGACAATCGATGCCGATGCAGTTGCCAAAGCCGCGTTCGAGGAGGCCGCAGCCTCTTTCGCCGATTTGCCGCAAACTGTGCGCGCAACCGTGACGCTGTTGGATGATGCGCGCGGCGGGTGGACCAATCGGTATTTGACCGAGGCCGCCGCGCGCATGGCTGTGGACGCGCGTGCGCTGCGCGCCAACGAAAAACGCCGTCTCGCGGTGCTGCCTTGTTGGTCGAGCGAGACGTATACAGCGGCAGACGTGGTGGCAGAGGCGCGCGCCACGCTCTACCGCTATGCACACCTGCAACAGCATGGCCCGCCCGTCACTTTGCGCGATATTATGCGGATGGATGGCGCTGCGCGGCGCTTTGGCGGCTATACACCCCAGTTGGACGCGGAAGAACTGGCGTACACCGCGGAGGTCATCGCTCCCTACCTGGACAGTACCGATTATGCCCTGCAATTTGCCTGTTTGTTTGGCGATGAGCCTGCGCGCAGCGTGGGCTATACGGCCCAGGGGCTGTCACCCTACGGCGGTTTTGAACTGGCGTTGGCGCAAGCGCTCTCCGGCGAAGGCGCTGACTAAGGGGATGGTGGATATACGGTCGCGGTGTGTGAACAGCCCTCGCCTGCGGTCTGGCGCAGCATGGAAGCGGTCAGGCCGTTGGCGCGTATGATGTCGCCATAGAGCTTGGCGCTGGGCCGCGTGCGCCGCGCCTGCGTGGCGGGGTCAAGTTCAATCAGGCCGAAGCGCAGCGTCCACCCCTCGTTCCACTCGAAGTTGTCGACCAGCGTCCAATGAAAGTAGCCGCGTATGTCACAGCCTGCTTGCAGGGCGCGGTGGATCGCGGCCACATGCTGCACGATCCAGCGCGACCGGCGCACATCCGCCGCGTCGGGCAGGCCATTTTCTGTGATGTAGATCGGCTTGCCGTAGGCTTGCAGCGCGCGACAGATCTGATAGAGGCCGTCCGGGTCCAGGTAGCTGTAGGGGCCGCGGCTGCCGCTGTCCGACAGTTCGGCCTGCGCAGGGAGCGCTTCGCGGCCAAAGAGGAGCGCGGGAGAGAACGTGAAGCGGATCGGCTGGCGGCAGTAGTAGTTAACGGCCATGAAGTCCATCGTATCGGCCAGCCGCGCCACCCGTTGCCCCCTGCCCAGCGGCGGCAGCAACCGCCCATCGCTCACCGCGGCCAGCCATAGATCCTCGAACAGATAGCCGCGCAACTTGGCGGATAGGCTGTCGAGCGGGTGAGAGGGCCGCAGCGGGTGAAAGCCGCGCATGGATTTGGCAACGCTGACCAGCGCATCGGGCCGCTGCCGTTTGATGGTGTGATACGCGGCCGCGTGCGCGTCGAGCAGATGCAGAAAGACACGGCGCGCCAAGATCGGGTCGCGGCGGCGTGGCGGCCAAATGCCGCGCACCCAGCCTTGACCGAGGTAGACCATCGGCTCGTTTAGGGTCAGCCAGTGGTCACACAGATCGCCCAGCGCCTGCACTGCGACCGTGGCATAGCGCGCAAAACGCGTCGCAGCATCGCCCCGTTCCCAGCCGCCGCCATCCTCGAACCAGAGCGGGTTGGTGAAGTGATGCAGCGCGATCCAGGGCGTGATCCCGCGGTCGTGCATGGCCCCCAGCAGCGCGCGATAGCGGTCAAGGGCCGCGTGGTCAAAACAGCCGGGCGCAGGCTCGATCCGGCTCCACTCTAGGCTGATGCGGTGCGCGCCCAGCCCCATCTCCGCGGCCACATCCAGATCCGCCACAGCCCCCGCACCCCACCAATCACAGGCGCGGCCGCTGGTATGGCTATTGACGATTGCGCCGGACGTTTGCTCAAAGCGCCACCACTGGTTATTGGTGTTGTTGCCTTCGACTTGGTGAGATGAATTGCCTGTGCCCCAAACAAAGCCCGGGGGA
>CAZZNG010000369.1:0-4526 GCA_964655505.1 uncultured Litorilinea sp.
ACAGAAAGTACATCAGCCAGTAGAAGAAGTTGGTCGGACTCATGGCGTTATAGAGCCAGTTTGACAGCGACCCCATGAAGCCCGGCGCAGTCAGGAAATAGCTGGCGAGCGTGCTGGGCAAAATCAGCAAGCTCTGGGCAAAGATCAGCGGGATCATCCCGGCTGTGTTCACACGCATCGGAATGTAGGTGCTCTGCCCGCCAACCATCATCATCCGGTTGCCGCGCATGGTGCGCACGCGCTTACCATATTGCACGGGAATACGACGCTGGCCTTCTTGCACCCAGACAATCAGCGCCACCGTCAGGATGGTGATCAGAATGAAGATAATCAGCAAAACCGGCTGCTGCGAAAGCAGACGGATCTGATAGGGCACCGACGACAGAATCCCGGCAAAGATAATTAAGGATACCCCATTCCCAATGCCCTGTTCCGTAAGCAGTTGTCCCAGCCAGACGGCAAACATGGTTCCCGCGGTCATGCCGATAATAATCGTCAACGACGGCAGGAGGCTGTCGCCCGTGAAGCCCCAGTTGGGCAGCACGACCAAACCACCGCCAACAGGCCGGCTCAAGAGCGTGCCCTGGGCAATGGCCTGCAAAATCGCCAGCGGCACAGTCAGCCAGTAGGTATACTGGTTGATCTGATGCCGTCCCTGCTCACCTTCCTTACTCAACTCCTCCAACTGCGGCACAATGGGCGTCAACAACTGCATGATAATCGATGACGTAATGTAGGGGTAGACCCCCAACGCCATGATCCCCATCTGGGACAGCCCGCCGCCGCTGAAAAAATTCAGCAAGCTCAGGAGCATATTCGTGTCGGTGCCGCGGAAGAGCATCTCCAGCGCCATCCGGTCGACACCGGGCAGCGGGATATGCGCCGCGAACCGATAAAGCACCAAGATGCCAATCGTCACCAACAGCTTCTGGCGCAGGTCGGGCAAACGAAAAGCATTGCGTACAGCGTCAAGCATAGCGGTTTTCTCCCTAAGCGCAGGCTATGGTTGCCACAGCGAAGAGCCCCTCCGCGCGGCAACCATAGCCTGTGCGCGTTGCTCAGTCTACGAACGCGGCAGCCGCTTGTTGACTTCCCACGGCAGAATCTCAATCGAGCCGCCTGCCGCTTCAATCTTGGCGCGCGCCGAATTACTCACGCGGTGGGCTTGCACTTGCAGCGGCTTGTCCAATTCACCGCGGCCCAAGATCACAATCGGGTCATTGACATCGGCCAAGCCCCGATCCGACAACGTCTGCGGGGAAACCGCATCATTCGCCTCGAAGCGCCGATCCAACAGGTCCAAATTGATCGCCGTATAGTACACCTTGAAGCGATTGTTGAAGCCGCGCAATTTGGGCAGACGTTTCACCAGCGGCAACTGGCCGCCTTCAAAAACTGGTCGCACGCCGCCACCGGCGCGCGCATTTTGCCCCTTCGTGCCGCGAGTACTGGTCTTGCCTCTGCCCGACCCAGTCCCACGACCTACTCGCTTGCGCTTTTTCGTCGAACCTTCAGCAGGGCGCAGGTCATGTAGTTTCATTTCGTCAATCCCTATTCAAATTGGCTGTGCGACTGCACACAGCCGCCATCAGTCATTCATTTCGCGCATTTCACGCGTCCGCTCGCCACCGCGCTGCGCCGAGCCATTCATAGACCCGGCAGCATCGGGTGCGGGCAGGCGCAGGCAGACAGCCCGCACCTATTCCTCGACGCGTACCAGATGCGAAACCTTGTTGATCATCCCGCGGATAACGGGCGTGTCTTCCTTCTCAACCGTCTGATTCAATTTCGTCAGACCCAACGCGCGCACCGTCGCCTTCTGCGACTTCTCATACCCAATCGGGCTGCGCACGAGCGTCACCTGAATTGTCTTCGCATCAGCCATTTTGCTGCATCTCCTCCCGATGCCAGAAGGGTGCGATCCGCCGCGGCTCCACACCGCGACGCTGGGCCTCTTGCTCGAAGTCTTGCAGCTCCTGCAGCGCCGTGAAGGTGGCTTGCACCACGTTCAAGATGTTATCGCTGCCCAAAGACTTGCTCAAGATGTCCTTCACGCCACAGGCTTCCACCACCGCGCGCACGCCGCCGCCGGCAATAACGCCCGTCCCGGGGCTGGCCGGCTTCAGCAGCACTCGCCCTGCACCGAAGTTGGTTTCGACCTGGTGCGGGATGGTCGTCCCCAGCAGCGGGATCTGGACCATTGCCTTGCGCGCCCGTTCCGAAGCCTTGCGGATGGCATCAGGCACTTCACGCGCCTTACCAATACCAACTCCCACGCGCCCCTTCTGATCGCCCACGACCACCACTGCCCGGAAGGCAAAACGGCGGCCGCCTTGCACGACTTTGGCCGTGCGGGCGATGTGGACGACGCGCTCATCTAACTCTTCACGCTCTTCGCGCTCACGCTCTCGGCGTCGCTCTCGTCGTTCTCCACGTGCCATATGGTTCTCCCAACTCGTCCAAAATCGTGACTAGAAATTCAAGCCTGCTTCGCGGCTGCCCTCGGCCACAGCCTTCACACGACCGTGATACAAATACCCGCCGCGGTCAAAGACGACCGTATCGATCCCCGCGGCCTTTGCCCGCTCGGCAACTGCGCGGCCAACTGCCTTGGCCTGTTCATGCACTTCCAACTGGCTGATCTCGTCGCGCAAGCCCTTGTCGAGCGTGGACGCAGAGACCAGCGTGCGCCCTGTGCTGTCGTCGATGATCTGAGCATAGATATGCTTCAGACTGCGGTAGACATTCAGGCGCGGCCGTTCGCTTGTACCTGCTACGCGTCGACGCACCCGCGCATGGCGGCGCAGGCGCGCAACACGACGATTGACTTTTGCCATCGTTCTCTATCTCCTCGTTGCGCCTTAGCGGCCCTTGGCGCCCTTACCGGACTTGCCCGCCTTCAAGCGGACCTGTTCACCGGCATAGCGGATGCCCTTGCCCTGATACGGCTCCGGCGGACGCTGCTTGCGCACGACCGCTGCCATCTGCCCGACTTCGCCTTTGTCGATGCCGGAAATGACAAAGCCGCGCCCATCTCTGTCCACCTCAAAGGCCATCGACTTGCCGTCCGGCGGAATGACCACCGGGTGGCTCTTGCCAACCTGCAAAACCAAGTCGTTGCCCCGCTTCTCCGCGCGGTAGCCCACCCCGTGAACCTCCATGCGCCGTGAGAAGCCTTCGGTGACGCCGACCACCATGTTGTTGATCAGCGAACGCGCCAGACCATGCTGCGAGCGGTGCTCGCGGCTGTCGCTTGGCCGCTTCACCAACAGATGACCGTTCTCTTGCACAACCTCCAGCGCAGGGCTGACTTGCTGTGACAGCGTCCCCTTGGGGCCGGTAACGGTCACAAGGTTACCCTTGGCAACCTCAACCTTTACATTGTTCGGAATCGGAATCGGACTGCGTCCAATCCGTGACATAGGTCACCTCCCGTATGCGATCTAATGATTCGCCCTACGACATGTGCCGGTAAAAGCCCTGTTTAGCCCCTACCAGACATTACAAAGAATCTCGCCGCCCAGCTTCGCCCGGCGTGCTTCGCGGCCAGTCATCAACCCCTTCGGTGTGGAGATGATGTTGATCCCCAACCCGGCGCGCACCCACGGGATATTCTGATAGCCGGTGTAGACCCGCTTGCCAGGCTTGCTCACCCGCTGCAGATCCGTAATGACCGACTCACCCCGCCCCGTGTACTTCAGACGCAGCACCAGGTTTGGCTGCGGCTTCTCATCGGTCACAGCAAAGCTGTCGATGAACCCCTCGGCCTTCAAGATCTGCGCGATGCTGACCTTGAGGTTCGAGCTGGGAATGACGACCTGCTTGTGCTGAACCATTGTTGCATTGCGGATACGCGTCAGCATATCGGCAATCGGATCAGTGTTCATCTTGCTTGCTCCTTGGTCACTCTTGCAAGCTCCCTGCAATGCAGTTCAAGTTGCCCTGGGACAGCATGAGTTGTGCCGTGGCAGGTAGAATGCAGAAACCTGTAGTCAGTAACCATTGTCGATCCCTTTCCCGGCCAACCCGCACAGCACATAAATCGCACTGTACAGCGCCGGCAAAGCAGACCATTAATGATAACAAACGCCGACTCAATTGTTCCGCCGCTCGCTTCGCCGCAGCACACGCTCGCGCCCAGCAGCCCGGTGGCAGGGCCGCGCCGGAACAACACCACCGCTTCGCTTACCAGCTCGACTTCACGACACCGGGCAGCATCCCGCGCAGCGCTTCTTGGCGGAAGCAGATGCGGCAGAGACCAAACCGCCGGATGTAGCCGCGCGGACGCCCACAAACCTTGCAGCGGTTGCGCACGCGCACCTCATACTTGCGGTTGCTCTCCCGGTTAATGATAGACTTCTTCGCCACGTGTCTTCCCTTTCCCTACAATGATCCCGCCATGCAATGATCCCGCCTGCAGCGCTGGATCGTTAGCGGCGGAACGGCATATCCATCAGCGCCAGCAACCGGCGCGCTTCTTCGTCCGTCTCTGCAGTCGTCACGATGACGACGTCCAACCCGCGAAT
>CAZZNG010000370.1:0-4465 GCA_964655505.1 uncultured Litorilinea sp.
CCAGTTCGCCTGATGTCAGTTCGTGCGGCGCGACCTCGCGGCCCACCACCCGCACAAAGATCTCGTCCAGCGACGTTTCGACCCGCTCAAAGCGTTCGACCTCTATGCCCGGCAGATCCACCAGCGCCCTCAGCACCGCGGCAGGTTCGGTCGCTTCATCCAGCAGCAGCCGGTAGGTTCCATTTTGTTCGACAATGCGCGCCACGCCCGGCACATGATCCAAGCGGCCCGCGGCCAAGCGCACCTCAACCGCGTGGTCGGCAAAGCGCCGCCGCACCTCGGCCAGCGGCCCATACAGCACCTGCTTGCCCCGGTCGATCAAGAGAATGCGCGAGCACATCTCCTCCACCTGGTGCATCTGGTGCGTGCTCATGATGATCGCCGCGCCCTGGTCGCGCAGCCGGTAGACCAGCCGCTTGATCAGCCGCGTGTTGACTGGGTCCAGCCCGCTAAAAGGCTCGTCGATAATGATCAACTCCGGTTCGTGCAAGGTCGCGGCCACAAACTGCGCCTTCTGGTTCATGCCGCGGCTCAACGCGTCGATCTTGCGATCGCGCGCCTCCCACAGCGCCACCTCGCGCAGCATTTCCTCGGCGCGGCGTTGGGCAGTGCGCCGCGAAAGCCCCTTGAGTTGACCCAGAAAAATCAGCGTATCCCACAGCGTCATGTCGTCATACAGCCCCCGCTCTTCGGGCAGATAGCCGATGCGCTCCTGCTTGGCCGGGTTCATCGGCCCGCCCAACACCGCGATCGACCCCGATGAGGGCTTGATCAGATCGAGGATCATGCGGATGGTCGTCGTCTTGCCCGCGCCGTTGGGGCCAAGCAGCCCAAAGATCTCGCCGTAGTTCACGCTGAACGACAGATCGTCCACAGCCAGCGTGCGCGCATAGCGCTTGTGCAGATTCTCGACGGCCAACGCCACCCCTGTGGCTGTGCCCGCGCTGCCGGTTTGCGGCCCGCGTTCTATCTCATTCATTCGCGATTGCTTTCTTGTTTATTGTCCAATCATGGTCGGGATTCACCTTCCCGGAAGCTCGGAGCTTCCGGGAAGATTCAAGCATCCGGGAAGATCATACCTGTTGCCGCCGGGCTACTCTCTACTACGCTGCACGGGCTAGCCCGGTTCCCCATGCGCCGTTATCCAGCCCGTCAATTTTACATAAAAGAAAAAGCCAGGCAAAGCCTGGCTGTCGAACTCATCGATTGATCTTCCCGGAAGGGCGCTACGTGGGCAAGTCCTGGCGCGACCGCGCTTCGATCTTATGCTCCGCCTCCGCGCGCAGCCGCAGCAACTCACTGCGCAGGCGGCCCAGATCATTGTTGGAGAAGATGCTGCTCCAAAGCTGCACCGTCTGCTTGTCCAGCGCTTCCAATGCCTCGTCGATGTGCGTGATCAACGCCTGCACATCGCTGCGCGACGGCGCGAGAGGGGGGGTGCGCTTGGAACCGCCCACCACTTCGCCCTCGATCGTCATGGTCGAAGGGTGCTGCTGGCGCTTGGCGAACTTGATCGTGCGCTGCACGCTTGCCACGGTCAGCCGGTCGCCGCTGTCGAGCCGCTGCTCGACCTCCTGGATCGCCTCGTCGGGTGTAGAGGGCGCGGCCAGCAAATAGAGCGTGCTGGGCGGCAGCACTGAAAACTTGTCACTCTTGGGACCAAGCCGCTCGCGCACATTGACAAAGTGCTGCGCCATCCGGTCCGACAGGCCAAACTCCACCGAAAGCCACTCGGTATATTTGCCGTGGGGCAGCATGGCCTTGACGTCGCGCAGTTCCGCGCCGATGATGAAAATATCCTCCGCGGTGCGCTTGAGCAGCGGCTTGATCGTGCGTGCCGCGCGGCGCACCGCGTCGCGGTGTTCCTCCGGCAGCAGATCATAGTCATAGAAAAGCTCGCTGCTCAACTGGCTGACAACAGTAACTTGGCCGCTCTGCTCAAACGGATCGCGCTCGCGGCGACGTGCGGGCCTAGCCATGGTCGTCCGCCTTTTCGGCTTGCTTGTTTGCGCCTTGCTCGGATTCTTCGGCGGCCTCCTGCTGATCCATCTGCGCCACAATCTCGCGGATCTTGCTGCAGATCTCCAAATAGACCTTGGCGATGTCCTCGCTGGGCGCGTATTCAAAGATCGTCGTGCCCTCCGCGATGGCCTCGCGCATACGCGTGCGCACTGGCACAGACGCCAGCACCTTTTCGCCAAAACGCTCGTGCAGCAGTTGCAGGTTGTACTTGGATTCGCTGGTACGCATGTCCACAAACATGGGGATCACATAGACCGGCTGGGGCTGCAACCCCTCGCGCTCCTGCAAGCGCTGCACCACCTGCACGAACTGCGCCGCGCCGTCCATACCGGGGTAGTCCACCGGCGTCGGCATGATCAACACGTCTGCGCTGTAGATGGCGCACTCCTGCAAAAGCCCCTGCGGCGGCGTATCAAAGAGGATGAAGTCGTAGCCCGCCACCTTGTCGAGCAGCGCGTGCTCCAAGAGATCGGCCTGTGCATTGCGCAGCCGCGCAAAATCCTGCGCCACCAATGTCTCTGAATTGGAAGCAAGCAGGTGTAGATTGGGTCTGGCCTCGACGATTAGCTCATCCAGATCGCGCTCCTTGACCAATAAATCGTAGAGCCGCGGCGCGGGGTCGCGGCCCAAAAAGGTCGAACAGTGACCCTGCTTGTCCAGATCGACCAAGAGGATGCGACTGCCCTGGCGCGCCAGTCCCGCGGCCAAATGCACCGCTGTCGTGGTCTTGCCCGCGCCACCCTTGTTGGTGGAAATGGTGAGTACTTTGGGTTTTGGCATCGTGGCGTCCCTCGACGCGCCCCCTGCTTTGTGGGCTGCGCGTTATGCAATCTCGTAACAAAAGGCATACAGTATTGACACTGGGACACAGTGTACCATGAAAGCGCGAAGCCGCTAAGTCAACTGTTCTAACGCGTCATCGCGCGGCGCAGCAACCTTCTGGGAACCAACCCATGCGCCGCGGTGTATAGTCTATAGAACGCCGCATAGAACACGGCGCGGAGAAACCGTGAACGAGGCCGAATTGATGGCCCAGGCGCGCAACGGCAGCCAAGCCGCCTGGGCGCAGATTGTCCAAACCCATCAACAGCCCATCTTTCGCCTGGCCTATCTCATCTTGGGCAATGCCGAGGATGCCGAAGATGTGGCCCAGGAAACCTTTGTGCGCGCCCACCGCGCCGCCCATCGCTTTGATCCCACCCAGCCGCTGCGCCCCTGGTTGCTGCAAATCGCCCGGCGGCTGGCCTATAACCGGCAGCGATCCCTGCGCCGCTACTGGCGCGCCGTCACCCGTCTGCTGGACGAGCCGTCGCTGCATCTCTCCGCCGCGCACATGGCCGCGGGCGACGATCCCGCCATCCAAGCCCAGAGCCAAGCAGACCGTCTCTGGCGCGTTGTGCAGCGGCTGCGCCAGCCCGAACAAGAGGTCATCTACTTGCGCTATTTCCTAGACCTTTCCACCGCAGAAAGCGCGGCCGCGCTGGCCGTCGCGGAGGGCACAGTCAAATCGCGGCTGCACCGTGCGCGGCAAGCCCTCCAACGCGAACTAGCCGCGCACGATCCCGCCTTGTGGGAGGAGTGGCAGCAATGAACGAATCGCGGCCCGACCGTTGGGAAAGCCGCCTGGCCCAAACCGCGGCCCAATTCCCCTATCCCCCCACGCCCGACTTGCGGCCCGCGCCCCTGGCGCGCAGCGGGCGCGGCCAACGTGCGCCCATGCGCCGCCTGGCCTACATAGCGGCGGCGCTGCTGTTGCTGGTTGGGCTGTGGGCGGTTCCCCCTGTGCGCGCCACAGTGCAAGACACGGTGCAAGACACAGTCGGCCAGCTTTGGCAGCTTGGCGCGGTGGGGCTGCGCCTGGCCGAGCCGACTCCCCAAGCCACGGTTGCGCCCTTGCCCACGTATCCACCGCTGGCAGGCGAGACGACATTGGCCGCGGCACGCGAGCAAGTGAACTTCCCCATCCGCCTGCCCGCGTACCCGTCCGACCTAGGCAGACCCCATGCAGTCTATCTACAGGAACTTGGCGGCCCAGCCGTGATCCTGGTCTGGCTAACGCAAGCAGACGGGCAAGAAGCCCCAAGCGTGCGCATGAGCCTGACCCTCTTTGGGCCGGATACCTTTGTCGAAAAGAGCTTGATGAGCCACACCCTGATTCAAGAAACCCATGTCCACGACGTGCCCGCGCTTTGGATGCAGGGCGAGCACATCCTCCAATTCAAACAGGGCGACTATCAAGCGACGCAACTGGTGGCAGGCAATGTGTTGATCTGGACCGAGGCGCTCCCTGACGACGGAACCCTTACCTATCGGCTGGAGAGCGGCCTCCCCCTGGATGACGCCGTGCGCATCGCTGAATCGGTTCGCTAACGATCTTGCAGGGCGTTGGATGGGCATTGAGGAATTAATAGGGTAATCCCTCACTAGCCGGTCGCCTGGGGAT
>CAZZNG010000371.1:0-383 GCA_964655505.1 uncultured Litorilinea sp.
GAACTCACCTACGGGCTGTATGCCTTGCTGCTGACCGATCTGCTGGATCACCCCGACCTGCGCCCGGCTGTTCAGGCGAAAATGCAGGAACTAGAAGCGGTGATGATCCAGGAGAACGGGATCAACTTTGGCGAAGGCTTCGAGCCTGATGTCGATGTGAGCAGTGTCGGCGCTGCTGTTTTGCGTGCCGCCGGTTATGAGTCGCGTGCCCAATGGGTGCTGCGCTTCGCGCGTGATGACCACTTCTATACCTTCGTCTATGAGTTGAATCCATCGGTCTTTTCCAATGCACATGCCATTCATGCGCTGACGTGGCTTGACGTTGATTGCGAAGAGACGGAGAAGTTCTTGCTTGAGCGGCAGGGACGCACTGGTCGCTGGAT
>CAZZNG010000371.1:393-4432 GCA_964655505.1 uncultured Litorilinea sp.
GATAAGTGGCACTCTTCTTGGCGTGCTACGATGATGGAAGCAGTGGTTGCGCTCGGCCCGCTCGGGCATCCGGACGCTTTGCGCCGCGCAGCCGAAGCCTTGTGCGCCGATCAACTGCCCGACGGATATTGGGATAATGCAGGCCAGGATGCTGTGCTGGAAACAGTTTACAGTGTGTTGACCTTGCTGTTGATCCACAAGTACGCATCCCTTACGCCTGCGCAGCGTCAAGCATTGGCGCAAGCGCAGCGCTGGCTGCTCGCCAACTATAACGGTACGCAGCCGCTAGGCAAGCTATGGGTCGGTAAGGAACTCTACTCACCTGTACGTGTGGACGAGATGTATGCACTGTCTACCCTTGTGCACGCGATAACGACGGCAACTGTGCAACCAGATCGACGCGATACCCCGGACGATGACATGCATGCTGTCGCCTACAGTGCCAATCAGAAGCATGATGCCGACCGCGAGTCGGGGTTCCTACAAGAATCACCGACGACAGGGCTATGACCGGCTTGTTTCACAGCCATATCGCAATTCACAGTGCTAGCGCAATGATGCTTACAGTGGATGTGCGAATCGTCCGCCATAGACATAAGGAATAGACAAAGGAGCAGTGCTTGTCTAGGTCGAACCGGCCAACACTAGAAGAATTCCTGGCCGCACCTATTGCCGAGGTGCGAGAGGTTGCCCCGGCGACTATGATTATCGGCGCTGGGGGAACCCGCCGCCAAGCTGTCCTTAATGGTATCTCACCGCACAGTGAAGAATACCCTGAGTGGACGCGGCGGCAGATGGTGGCTTGTTTCAACTTGATTTTTCGGCATGGTGTGCAGCACCTCGTCACCCCAACCCTTGTGGCTGGACATGCCGCAGAAATCACGCCCGGCTACCGCGACAAGCTAATGGCGTGGACGGCTCGCTCTCTGAGCGGGCCTGCCGCGCTCGCCGATTATGCGCGATATGGCTGGCGTGTGCGGCTGCTGGGCCACGAAAGTTGGCCTGAACTGGAGCCGGTGGCAGCGCAGGTGGCCGAAGCAACTGAGACGAATTCCGGCCCTACTGTCTGGTTTAGCGTTGCTTCCAGCCGTGAGCAGACGTGGGCGCGTATTCTCCACCTTGCAGTGGAACGACAGATTACTGATCTAGCTGCGCTGATAGAGGTTGTTTACGGCGAGCCGATTCCACCGGCTACGCTCTATCTGGGCACAGGCAAGCCCCAGGTAGAGGATTCGCTGATTCCGCCGCTGTTAGCGGGCAAGATGGAGTGCTACTGGCGGCAGCATCTCGGCTATGACTTGGACGAGAAGACGCTGCGCACGATCCTGTATGACTTTGCCTATGTACGGCCAACTTGGCGCGCCGACAAGACGGGCCGAGCGGAGCAGGTGCAGCAGTATGCGGCTGTGTGGAAGGACCCGGCTGTTGTGGGGCTGGGCGTGCGCTTTGGGCCTTTCTGGTATCCCGCGCCCATCGCCCCTGCGCCCACGCCGGATGCCGCGCGTGAGGTTCGTCCATGAGCAGTGCAGCAGAGACAGGCACGCCACTGCGCGCGGTGGTCTTTGATCGCGATGGTGTGCTGACGGATTTTGACTTGGCCGCGGGCGAGCGCTTCTTTGGGCCGCGTGTGCCGCTGTCGCTATGGGAGATTAGCGACCGTTGGGAGCAGTGGGGCAATCAAGTGGGCTTTCCGCGCTCACTGGCCGAAGAAGAAGCCTTTTTTCGCGGCTTGTGGGACAGCCTGTGCGACGAGTTGAACCTCTCCGACACGGTGCGGGACGACTTGCACGCGTTTGACTACAGTTCATGCCTGCATGTCTTTCCCGATGTGCTGCCTGCGCTGCAAGCGGCGCGCGGCGCAGGGCTGCGCGTCGGCGTTCTCTCCAACTTTGGCTTGGCGAGCCTGGACCGTTCACTGGCGGCAACCGGCCTATCCGAGTGGATCGACGTGGCCTGCGCGGCCACGGTGATTGGTGCGTCCAAGCCGGTCCCTGCAGCCTATGCAGCCGTGTTGGAGCGGCTCGGCGTGGAGGCCAGTGCATGTCTCTTCTTTGACGACGAACTCGAGTGTGTCGAAGGCGCACGCGCCGTCGGGATGGATGCCTACTTGGTAGACCGGCGGCGCGAACGCCATGACCCTGCCGCAAAAGTGGCCGCGGATCTCAGCCTCCTCCATGATCTGCTGGTCAAGCGGCATCCTGCATCATGCCCAGATAGCGCCTGAACGCGCCAGCCAGATCCTCCAAGCGGGTGGGTTTCGACACAAAGTCGTTCATGCCCGCTTCCAAACATTTCTCCCGATCCAATTGCATCGCTGCCGCGGTCATGGCGATGATGTAAGGCTGGGGCTGGATGACCGCGTGCCTGGCCCGGATCTGGCGCGTCGCTTCCAACCCATCCATCTCCGGCATCTGCACATCCATCAAGATCACGTCGTAGGGCTGCCGACCTGCAGACTGAACCGCCTCCAGGCCATTCACCGCCACATCCGCCTCATACCCCAAGCGCTTGAGCATGCGCAGCGCAACCTTTTGGTTGACCAAGTTGTCCTCGGCCAAGAGGATGCGCAGCGGATAGCGGCTGCCCATCTCCTGGTCGAGCAGATAGTCATCTTTTTGCGACTGGCCCGCGAGCGGCGTCGGATAGAGCAGTTCGACGATGGCCTGTCGCAGTTCCCGGGGTTTCACCGGCTTATACACGACGCGTAGATGGTTCATCGTGTCATCTTCTGCCTTGCGTACTGGCATCTCGGCAATGCTGGGCAGCAAGATGATGGGAACGTTCATGCCGCGGTCGCGCAGTTCTTGGGCCACAGCCAGGCCGCTGCGCTTTGGCAGGTTCATGCCCATGATGAGCAGGTCACAGTGCTGGCCTGCTTGCAGCCACGCCAGCGCCTGATCGCCATCTTCGAGCGCCTCTGTCTCCATTCCCCAGTGCTTGACATGATTTTGCAGGATGCGGCGGCTGGTGGCGCGGCTGTCCACGATCAAGGCACGTCGATAGAGCAAGAGGGGGTGAGGGCCTGGCTGGTTCACCTCTGTTTGCCAGATTCGCACCTGGAATGGGACTGTCAGGTGAAAGGTCGAGCCGACCTGCTCCTCACTCTCGACCCAGATGTCGCCGCCCATCAGTTCGGACAGGCGTTTGCTGATGGTCAGCCCCAACCCTGTGCCGCCAAAGCGACGTGTGTTGCCGGTTTCCACCTGGCTAAACGCCTGAAAGAGGCGTTGGATATTTTGTGGTGCAATGCCAATGCCTGTGTCGTGTATGGCGAAATGAATCTTGGTCGAATTTCCCTCGCTGTGTTCCACGTACACAAAGAGGCACACTTCCCCTTCGTAAGTGAATTTGATGGCGTTGGCGAGCAGATTGACCAGGATCTGGCGCAGGCGTGTCGCATCGCCTTGCACAATGCTCGGCACTTCAGGCTCGACATAATAGCAGAACTCCAGCCCTTTCTCCGCGGCTTTGGGCGCAAGCAGATCCAGCGTATCTTCAATACAGCGGCGCAGGTTGAGCGGCTGCGATTCCAACTCAAGCTTGCCAAACTCGGCTTTGGACAGGTCTAGAATGTCGTTGATGATGGTTAGCAGCGTATCGCTGCTCTGGCGGATCGTCTCCACGAAATTGCGCTGATCCGGCGAAAGGGGTGTCGAAAGCAGGACACTGGTCATGCCGATCACCCCGTTCATGGGCGTGCGGATCTCATGGCTCATGTTGGCGAGGAATTCGCTTTTGGCGCGCGTGGCGGCTTCCGCCTGCTCCTTGGCAATGCGTAACTCTTCCTCGTACTGCTTGCGCTCGGTGATCACCGTCAAGTTGGACAGCACTTGACGGGGCCGTCCATCCGCCGAGCGGCTCAAGATTGTCTGGCGGCTCTGAATCCACTCCCATTCGCCATTGGCATTGCGCATGCGATATTCAAGCTGCCCTGTGCGATCGCGCGTTGTGGCCGTCCAACGCCAATAGCTTTCGAGCCGGGGGCGATCATCGGGGTGGACTTGGCTGAGGTATGTTTGGTGGTGGAGAATCTCCTCCG
>CAZZNG010000372.1:0-4414 GCA_964655505.1 uncultured Litorilinea sp.
ATGCAACGTTCAGGCCGAGAGTCTTGTCGACGAAAATTTCGCCGCCAAGAATTTTACCGATGACACGGCGAAGATACGTTGGGGGTTGGGGTCATACGTCAAGTGGGCACTGCCACTTGCGGGGACACAAGCGACAGCGCCCATAGCAATTGATCGATCTACTGAACGAGGAATTCCTCGGCAGCGGCGAGTTCCGGTCGATTACCAGTGGCGTTGGCGCCTAGCGCGACGAGGTCTTCGTAGTAGGCATGTGCCTTCTCTGTCTCACCGGCCAGTTCAGCGGCGTGGGCGGCTCCATAGAGTCCGCGGAAGCGGTTGGGTTCGATCTGTTGTGAGGCTTCAAACTCCTGCAGCGCCTCTTCCGGTTGATCGAGTTCGAGCAGCATCTCTCCCAGCAGTTCATGGGCGGGCACGATGGGACCGGGCGACACCGGATGTTTTTCCGTGGCGTCTTCGAGTTCAGCGGCATGACGCATGGCGGCCAATGCGTTCTCGGTTTGACCTTCGGCCAAGGCGATCCAAGCCGTAATCTCCTCGGCCTGGATGGCGGCCATCCCTGCCCAGTACGCATCGTTCTTTTCAACCAACGTCTCATGCAGGGTTTGCAGCCGTTCGAGATCCTGGCGGGCCGCCGCCACATCACCGGCCCGCGCGGCGCTCAGCCCGCGAGCGAACACCACGATGGCTTCTGTCTGGGGGAAGCGATCCCATGCTAGATCCTGTGGGTGTAGGGTCAGCATCGCCCCTTCGGCCCACTGCCCGCGTTCCAGCACATAGCGGGCAGGGATGGCAGACAAGGCGTAAGCAGAGCCGAGGTTCCACGCGTCCACTTGTTGGATGGCGTTGATCTCATCCATAAGGGCTTGAGCCGCTTCATCCTGTGCCGTCTGCAAGTAGCCATACATCATGTAATCCATGGCGTGCAGCGCACTCTCAAAGCCGGTGTTCGGTGCGTGACTGGCAGTGAGGTTGGCTTTGGCGACTTCGGCTGCGGCTTGGTTCGTCGCAATCGACTCCTGCCAATAGCCCAGCCGGGTAAAGATGTGCGCGGGCATGTGCAGCGCATGGGGGGAAGAGGGCGCAATGGCCGCGAAACGCTGCGCGGCATCCAACCCCTTGTCAGCCAGGGCCGGATAGTCATAGCTGTGGATGAGGTAGTGCGCCACCCCCGGATGGTCAGGCTGCGCCGCAAAGAGCGGTTCCAAGATCTCCGCGGCTTTGAGTTGGTTGGCATAGGTCTTGTCAGTGGGCAATGCCGATATGTTCAAGGCAAGGGCATAGAAGATTTGGGCTTCGGTATCATCCGGATAGTCCTGCGCCAGTTGCGCCATGGCGGCCTCATAGGCCAACGTCCGTGTACGATGATCCCGTGTAGCGGGGTCTTCATACATGGCGGTGATGGCATCGATATAGGCTTGTTCGCGCGCGGTTGGGCCGCCTAGCGCCCGCGCCTGCTCCACCACGACCCAACCGTCTGCCAATTGCTTGTCGGATGCAGGCGACCAGGGAATGCCGAGTATACTCACGGCTTTGCCCCAATAGGCCATGGCGCAGGTGGGATCCAGTTCAGCCACTGTCTCAAAGGATTCAATGGCCGGGGCAAACCAGAAGGTATGCATGTAGGCCATGCCCAAGTTGAATTCAGCCTGGGCTTCGGGCGTACACGAGATGCTGAAGTTCACCTCACCTAGCTCATCGGGCAACGCTGCCGTGGGTGCATCATGGCTATGCACATCGGCCATCTGCTCGTTTACAGTCTGCGCTTGCGAGACCGGCTGAATCGGGGCACAGGCGCTCATCAGCAAGGCGAATAGCACTAAAACCACTATCATAGACCGCTGTTGCATCGTTCTCCTCCTGTTAACTTTGGCTTTGACGCATCACGCTGTAGCGGCTGCCGACTGTTACCAGGAAAACAGAAATCGATTGCGAGTGGGTATCCTGATGTGATACCATTAGGGATACCACTTGGAGTACAAGGCAAGAGAGCGTGCGCTAAAGGGATACAGGAAGCGGTACAGGCCAGGAGGCGACTTCCAGATGGGCAGCCGCCCAGCCCATCTGTGTGATGAGCTTGAGCAGTCACCAATGAGATAGGCGCTCCAGCGCAAGAAAGGCAGCGATGGAGACCATCACTTCATTCAATAAGTGGGTTCGGCAGCGGCGCAAAGCGTTGGACATGACCCAGGCGCAGTTAGCAGACCGGGTCGGCTGCGCTGTGGTGACGATCAAAAAGATTGAGCAGGCGACGAGACGCCCATCGCGTCAGATGGCCGAAGTGCTAGCCGACGCGCTTGCGATCCCCGACGCACAACGCCATATGTTTGTACGCATGGCGCGCCATCAATACATTGAACCCCGCACCCTCGCACCCCGTGTCCAATCGACTGCTGCTGACGAATCCTCTCTCATCTCAGACCCTCTCACCTCAGACTCTCTCATCCCAGACTCTCTCATCCCAGACTCTCTCATCCCAGACTCTCTCATCCCAGACTCGGTGGAGACAGCCACCCACTCGAGCCACTTCGTCGCGCGCCAGCGCGAAATGGCGCAGTTGACGGCACACCTTACGGGAACGTTCAACGGTAGCGGACGTATCGTCTTCATTGCCGGTGAAGCCGGATGTGGTAAGACGACGCTGATGGTAGAGTTTGCCCGGCATGCGCTGGCAATGTCTCCAGACTTAATCGTAGCCGGTGGCAACTGTGATGCCTATGCCGGGGTGGGTAACCCCTATCTCCCGTTTCGCGAGATCATGGCCCTGTTGACCAACGATATGGAGACCCTGCGAAGGGCGCATCTACTTTCGCAGGATCAGGCGCGCCGTCTCTTGGCGCTATTACCCCATGCCATACAAGCGTTTGTCGACAACAGCCCGGATCTGATTGGTGTTTTTGTCGGCGGCGCCAGTCTTCTCCAGCGCGCGATGGCCCATCCAATGGTCACCGATGCCTGTAGGGCACAGCTAGAAGCGCTTACGCAGCGCCAAACTCGGTTGGAGGGGGTGCCACAACGCAAGATCATTGAACAGTGCTGCCAAGTGCTGCGCTCCCTGGCAAACCGGCAGCCTTTGCTGCTCCTGCTCGACGATTTGCAGTGGATCGACCGCGCCTCAGCCGATCTGCTCTTATATATGGCGAGGCAATTGACCGGCAGCCGTGTCCTGATTCTGGGCACCTACCGGCGCAGCGAGATAGACCTCGGAACCTTCTCGCGACCTGCCAGGGGAGAGCAGACGGAAGCACATCCACTCACACCATTGATCCAGGAACTCAAACGCCGTTACGGCGATATCGAGATTGACCTGGACCAACTGGAGCCACAGGCGGGTCGGGCCTTTGTCGATGCCTTATTGGATAGCGAACCCAATCGGTTGGACGAGTCCTGTCGCGCGGCGCTCTACCAGCGCACCAGGGGCCATCCCCTCTTTACCGTGGAACTGCTGCGCGCCATGCAGGAGCGCGGCGCTCTTGTCCAGGATAATCAGGGGCAGTGGATCGAAGAGGGCGCGGTAGATTGGCAAGCACTGCCAGCTCGTGTGGAGGCAGTGATCAGCCTGCGCATCGGACGCCTGCCTGCAAGGCTGCAAGAGGCGCTAAAAATCGCTAGTGTGGAGGGTGAGAGCTTTACCGCCGAGGTCGTCGCCCATATTCTTGGCGTCGATGGCTGGGATATGGTCCAGCAGTTGAGTGGTGTTGTGGACAGGCAACATCATCTTGTTACCGGCCAGGGCAGCCAGCGGTTGGGGAGCCAATTGCTGTCACGCTATCGCTTTGTGCACATCCTGTTCCAATCCTACCTGTACGGAACCTTGGATGATGCCGAGCGCGCCTATCTCCATGAGGCGGTGGGTCATGCGCTGGAGCAATTGGCTGCAGCGCAGATTGATGCTGTGGCCGTACAGTTGGCGCACCACTATCAAGCAGCGGGATTGACAGCAAAAGCGGTTGAATACCTGCATCGAGCCGGAAGGCAAGCTGTGGCGTTGTCTGCCCATCAGGAGGCCATTACGCACCTCACCCGCGCGCTGACATTGCTTGCCGACCTGCCCGCAAGCCCTGAGCGCACTCGGCTGGAACTGCAACTTCAAACCGATTTGGGCGTCTCCACGAAGATCACGAAGGGATGGGCCGCGCCCGAAGTGGAGCGGGTATATCTCCGCGCGCAGGCGCTGTGTGAGCAGGTGGGCGAGCCACTGCCCTGGGCGTGCGTGCTCTGGGGATTACACAGCGTCTACTCGGTACAGGGAGAGCAGGGACCGGCCCTCGAATATGCCCAACGATGTCTGCGTTTGGCCCAAGCACAGGGCGATCCGGTGCTGCGCGTGACGAGCCATTTTATGCTGGGATGCAGCCTTAGACATCTCGGCCAACCGGCTTCGGCACGATCGCACTTTGAAGAGGCATTAGCCGGG
>CAZZNG010000373.1:0-4398 GCA_964655505.1 uncultured Litorilinea sp.
GCTGCTGCCAGGCAGATAGACCTGGTCGAAGGCATCTTTGATCTGCTCGCGCACCTGCGCGCCTTCGGCATCGGAGCGCGGCGTGCCCTGGATGACGTAGCGGAAGAACGGGCTGTCGTCGTGAAAATCCGCCGCTTGCAGCAGTTGAGCCGGTGGCGTCTCGGCCAGGCGTTCGGCCATGGCTAGATCATCGACTTCCTGGGCATCGAGCAGGGCCATTTCATTGATGCGCCACGTCCGCCCGCGGTGGATGGCATAGTCGTATTGGTTGAGCAGCTCGCGCCCGCTGCCAATGTGCAGCGGCGTCAGCGTCGAAATGGTCACGTCATAGATCCGATAATCAGCCATTATTGTGCCTCCTGCCAGCCGACGCCCAAGCCCAACCCGTAGCGGTAGACCGGGTGGGGAAAGGGCGCTTCCGCTTGGGCATAGACCGGGCGCACGTCGACCACATCGCCTGCTACCGGCCGCGCCAACGGTACGATGCTCCCTTCGCTCACCAGCGTCAGGCGGCGACGCCGCACCGCGGCATGGTCGAAGGAGCGCAGCCAGCCGCCCACCTTGACCAGGTGATAGGCCGCGCTGTCCGCGCGCAAGCCTGCCAGATCGGCAGCGGTGGCCGGATGATAGCGGCTCAAGAGCCAGGCAGGGCGTTCACCGTCTGCGTCCGGCAAGGTGATGGTGGCGTGATCGCCCATCTGAAACGCGCCATAGCCCGCGCTGCGCTCGCCGCCCAACCCATCCTCGGCCAACATCGCCAGGGCCATCTGCAGCGCCTCGTCGTAGGTCGGCCCATCTCCACCGACGCGCGCGGTGAGGGCGCGCGCCTGCACGCCAAACCACAGCCCACAGCCCGCGGCAAAGGTGGTGCGGCCCACATGGTAGAGCGTGGACGCGTTCGCCAGCCGGTCGAGCGTCACGCGTGGCACGCGCGCCGTGTTGGACACAGGCAGGACCGGCAGCGCATGGCGCTGACCTGGCTTGCGCTGCATCGCCTTGGGCAGTTGGTCGATCTCTTGGACCGTGAGCCAGTATTGACCACCTTGCAAGGCTGCGCCTTTGTCCGGCTCGGCATAGTCTTCATCGGGAAAGAGCCAGTCGTCCAGGGAATGGCCCGCCAGGGCGACACGCAGCAGCCCCTCGGACAGGTAGCGTACCCGCTTCAGCGCCTTGGGCCTTGCCTGCAAAGCTGCGGGCGACAGCAGCCGTGTCAGGTCGGCTGGCATGGGGTAGAAGCGCACGCCGCCTGCATAGGGAAAGGCCGACGTCAGCAGGAAGGGCGGGTCGGGCCGCTCCGCCACAAAGGGCGCGGCAAACGCTTGGGGATCGCCGCCGCTGCGCCGGTAGGCATCGACCAGCGCAGCAAAGAGCGTGTCCGACGGCAGCGTGACGCCGCTCTCCTCCAGCCGATCCGCGTTGCCGCCGATGTGCAGCCCGCCCGGAAAGGTCAGGGGGTAGACCGTCAAGGTCGGCATGGTTTACTCCGCTAAACCCAGTTTTGTGCGCACCGCGCGCTGAATGGTTGCCAAGTCGCCTGCCAGATCGGCCAGGCTGGCGTAGCAATCTTTGCCTACGGCCTCAGGTTCGCCTAAGTAGTTGGCTTGGCTGCGCAGCCGCACCTGGAAACCCGTGAAGCGCACACGGCCCGATCCGCGCGTGCCCAGTCCGCCCAGGTAGTCATCCTCCACCAGTTGCAGGCCGGTGAGCAGCGTCGCCAGCCGCTCGACATCCGCCGCGGGGTCACAGTCGGAGCCGCCATAGATGCTGTAGACCAGTTCCGCCGGGCCAAAGCAAGTGCCCGCGGGAACCCGCTCCATCTGGCGCGGGTTGGCGGCTGAGGTGACGCGGTCAATCGAGACTTCTGTTTTGACTTCGGTGTAAGGTAGATCGGTGCGCGCCTGCTGGGCGATGCGCTGCGCCTCATTGCCGCTCATGTGTACGTCGCGCACGACCAGCCGTGTGGGTAGACTGAAGCCGCGTTCGCCGGGCACGCCAAAGACCTGGCAGACCGGGCAAGTACGGTATTCGTCTAGGTCCTGGCAGGAGTGAATGTAGCCTTGGCCGATGCGCTGGTTCTGGACGCGGCCGTCGTACTTTTCCAACAGGCTGCGCATCTTGCCCTTGAGCGACGAGCCGGGAATATAGGGCCGGTTGGTCAGCGGGTCGCGGATGATGGTCTTGTCCACGCCGCCGATCTCGATGCCCGAATCCGACCCGCCGATGTGCAGGCCGGAAAGGGTTTCCACTGTAAAGCCGAGAAAGACTCGGCCGCGCAATTGGATTTGTTTGTGTTCAGACATAGGGGTGCTCCCAATTGATTCGCGTGCGCGTCGGCTCAGTTGCCGCCGTAGGACTTGTGATAGGCCAGGATGGCTTCGAAGAATTCCACAAAGTGTTGGAAGTGCGCCGCTTGTTGTTTGCTGTCTTTTTCGGCGATAACCAGGTCAAGCGCCGGTTCCAGTTCGTCCACCAACATCTGCACGGCGCGCCCACGTTCCTTGCGCGCCCGGTAGGCCATCTTGGGCTTGAGCAAGGTGAGGCGGCGGCGGGCTAACGCTTGCTGTTCGCCGCCCATTTCCCACTGGGCTTGAATTTGGCGCACCTCGCCAAAGAGTGCGCGAATCTGGCTGGTGGTGAGGCCGTTGTCCTTCAGCTGTTTGCCCAACTGGTCGGCATATTCGACCAACGTCTGCGCGCCCTCCGGGTCTGTAATGATGGTCTGAATCTGTGCGGTTGCAGCCATAGCGATCTCTCTTGGTAAATGTTTGTAGCCATATGCCATTGTTGTGGCTAGCGGGTTAATAGCTCTGCCCAGCGCGCGGCCAGGCCGATCCAATCCATGTTGCGGAACTGTTCCTGCTCCAAGTTGCGCCGCAGGTCGTCCACTTGCCGCTGCAGGGCCGTCTGTTGTTTGAGGCGGTCGGCCATGCGGTTGAGCATGTAGACCCCGCGCCACATCCACGGCCCCCACAGCGCCTGCGGCGTCCCATCTTTGGTAACATCGCGCCCTTCTTGTCGCCGTTCCTCGAATTTTTCTTGATACTGGTCATAGAGTTGCACCAGGTTGCGCAGCAGCGTGCGCGGCACGCGCGCCTCTCCCTCGTCAGGAGCCACCATCCCCTGCAGCAGGTGCGCCAGGGCATGAACCGAGTGCGAGCCGGGGGCGCAGCCAGCCTCCAGGCCAAAGCGTGTCCAGGGCTGAACCTCGCCCAGGAAACTCACCGCATCTTTGCGCTGTCCGTCAGGTCCACGGTATGCCTTGGCCTGCGCTTCGTCATTCCCAGCGTCGCGCGCGGCCTGCGCGAGCGGATACTTGCTGCCAACCAGCGCGACGCCCGCGCTCGTATGCAATCCGGGATGGTGCGCCGCATAGGGGGTGAAGTCGGCGCGCACCTGCCGGGCAAACTCTACAACGGCATCCCACGCGCCCACGAAGAACAGGTCGTCGCCGCCCGAATAGATGCTGTAGAGACGCCCCGCATGCTGCTCGGCGACCTGCTCGACCCATCCCTCAAAGTAAAGGCTGACAGCCAGGCTGAGAGAGGCCACGCGTGAAAGCGTAGTCAGATCGTCCAGCCCCTCGGCAAAGAGCAAGCCTAGGTTATCGACGTCCATGCGCAGCACGCCCAGCCGCTTGATCCCCTTTGATTCCCGCGCCAACACGCTGAAGGGCTTGATGTGACCGGCGCGCAGGATTTCGCCTTCCTCCCCCTCAAACCCTTGCCGCTGTAGATGCGCGATATCCGCCTCGCTCAGCAGCGGGGTTGTGTTGACCAAGAAACGCCGTCCAACCGCCAAGTGTGGGTGTGGTTCAAGCGCCGCCCACGCGTCATCCGCCAAGGCCAGCAAGGTCGCCCTCTGTTCTGGCGTGGGTGGACGCTCGGCTGTCACACGCACGCGCATCCCTAACGCCGCCAGCGCTGCCGCGTAATCACCGGGCGGCGCGGTCAAGTCCACTGGCGTAGGCTCGACATGCTCCAGGAGCAGAAAGCGCGCGCGGCGCAGGTCGCGGCCCAGCTCTTCGTAGCTGAGACAGGGCGGGCACTTACGTACTTCGTCGTAAATCTGGGTGTGCGGATGTTCTTGTCCGCAGACCTGGCACTGGCGCTCTTCGTTGCCGCCATCTTCCTGCGGGGCAAAGACCAGCGCTTGGTCCTCCCCGTCCAGCTCGACAAAGCGGCGCAGCTTGGCCGCCTGCTGCCTCTCATTCAACTTGCGCCAGGCGGCTCTGATGCGCCCGTCAAAGAAATCCACCCCGCGCAGCGGCACGGACGCCAGCGCCAGATACAGGTCGCCGCGGTGGTGTTGGAGCAGGGCGCGGCTGATGTGCTGCTGGATCCTTGCCAGCTTGTCGGCATGTTCCGGCGCGGCCAGCAGGTAGAAGTTGCCGCCGCCCAC
>CAZZNG010000374.1:0-4355 GCA_964655505.1 uncultured Litorilinea sp.
GCGCCACCTGCGCCGCCCATTCGTCATCCGCGGCATCTCCCAACAGGCCCAGCGCCGTGCGCGGGTCGGCATTCGCCACCACCACCTTGGCCGCAATCTGATCGCCGCCCGCCAACTCCACCCCCTGTCTGGGAAGGATACGCGCCACCGGCGTCCCCGCGGCCACCACCGCGCCCGCATCTTGTGCAATGTCACACAGCATAAACGACACCATGCCCATGCCGCCCTCAACATAGCCCCACATACCTGGCATCCCGCCCATCCGCCCCGACGAATGATGAAAGCGAATCGACGCCGTGCCCGCGTCAAACGGGCTTGCATTGGTGCCGATCACACCCTGCCCCAACAGCGCGCACTGAAGCCGCTCGTCCTGCAAAAAGCGCGCCACAAAGTCGGCCATTGACCACGAAAAGAGCAGCGCAATCGCGTCCGGATCATGCTCCAGCCGCTCCTCGATCTCCTCACGGCTGGGCGGCTCACCCAGCCACAGATCGCGCGGCCCAGCCGGGCGCAGCGCATCCCGTACCCGCGCCACCAGCGCATTCATAGCCTGCCAGCCTGCCACATCCCCAGGCGCAAAGCGCCGCACCTCCTCAAGACAGCGCGCCTCGTCATCCCACAGTTGAATACTGCTGCCATCCTCAAAGGGCACAAATAAACCGTTGCTCGCCGGTGTCCAACGGAAGCCATACGCGGCCATGTCCAGTTCTTCGATCACCTGTGGATGCAGCAGCCCGGCCAAATAGGCGCAAGGGGAGACACGATAGCCCGGCCACGGCTCTTCCAACGTACACGCGCCGCCGACCCGCTGCCGGGCCTCCAGCACCAACACCCGCTTGCCCGCGCGCGCCAAATACGCGGCGCACGCCAACCCATTGTGCCCGGCCCCCACTACGATCACATCCCACTGCTGCTCGCGCAGCTGCGACAGCGGCGCAGGCAGGCCGATCTCGCCCAACTTCGCCGCCGTTGTCCCGGCGTGTCTCCGTGTCATGTCCTCAACGTCTCAGATTTATCGGTGTGACTGGCGTATAAGATTAAGATTTAGAAGAATGGCCGCGGCTGCCCGTCGCTACCCGGCTACACTGTGGCGAGATGCCGTCCCCGCGGCCGCGCGCCCCACCAACCAATAGGTCGCAATACTCGCCGCAATCGCGACATTCAACGATCGCTTGTGCCCATGCATAGGCAGAAAAAAGACCCGATCCGCCAGCGCCAGCAAGCCGGGATCAAGCCCATTCACCTCATTGCCAAGCATGAGCACCACCGGCTCCGGCTGGCTGGGCAGCGCCGCATCGAACAGCGACACCGCATCACCGGTCATTTCCAGCGCCCACAGCGTCGCCCCCGCTGCGCGTAAAGCCGCGGCCAAAGCCACCGCATCCGGCGCATAGTCCCACGCCACAGACTGCTCCGCCTGCAAAGCCGTCTTTGCCAAGCGCGGGTTCTCCGGCGTCGCGGTAATCCCGCAAAGGTGCAGGCGCATCACCCCCGCGCCGTCAGCCGTACGAAACGCGGACCCCACATTAAAGAGGCTGCGCCAATTGTCCAACAACAAATGCAGCGGACAGGGCAGCCCCACAGACGCAGGCGGCAGCCCCTGGCCCGCGCCTTCGCCCTGCTCCGCCTGCGTGGACGCAACGCAGCGCACAGCCGCGCCACAGCGCGGGCAGCGTCCTGCAAAGCGGTCATTGGCATGTACGGGAAAACGCAGCCCACAGTCAGGATTGCGGCAGACAAAAACGCGATGGGCCGCTTGCGCTCCATCGCCGCCGCTCATGGTGCGAGATACCCCCGCGCCACAGCCTCGTCAAGCAGCCCCTCCACATAGCGCCATAGCCGCTCTGACCCCGCGCGCATCGGAGCCATACGCCGGCTCACCATCCCCCGATCCACATGATGCCCCTGCCATGTGCCCCCGGCTGTGGCAAAGTTGTGCATCACCGGAAGCAGCCGGTCCAGCGCCAGCGCAAACTTGGCCTCAGCCGTCTCCTGGGCTTCAAACTCCTCCCACAGCGCGACCAAATCCCCACGCTGCTCGTGCGGCAGCAGCCCATACAGCCGTTCAGCCGCGACCGCTTCCCGCTCGCTCTGGGTGGCAAGCCCGTTCGTATCATAGGCAAAGGTATCGCCCGCGTCGATCTCCACCAGATCATGCACAAGCAGCATGGCGACCACCCGCCCCACATCCACCGGCTCATTCGCATACTGCGAGAGCACCAGCGCGGCCATCGCCACATGCCAGCTATGCTCGGCAGAGTTCTCGCGCCGGCTGCCGTTCATCAATTGTGAACGCCGCTGCACCGACTTCAGCGCATCAATCTCGCGCAGAAACGCAAGCTGCGCGGCCAACTCTTGATCGACTTCCACCCTGTCCACTCGTCCCTATCCTGCCTCTATGCCACCAACAGCGCCGTATGCGCCAGCCAACGCAAATGAAGATCAAGCTCTGTCGAGGGCAAAGCCGCCAGCGACGGCAGCGCATCCCGTAGATCGTCGCGCGTGCGCGTGCCGTCCAGCAAACGCAGCAGGTCAAGCTGCACAGGCTGCATCGACACGCGTTCATGCCACACGTTGGTCACCACTTTGCGCGTCTCCGCCTCGAAGCGCGCCACAGGCAGCGCCACCGGCCGCTCGCTCACATCGGTCACGAACGAAGGCACATTGCTGTGCAACTGCGCCAATTGAACGCTGTACCCATGCCCGCGCAACAAATTCGCCGCCAGAGCCATCTCATCGGGAATGGGGCCTGGCGCGTTACTCCGTTCCGCCGCGGGGAGCGATGCGCGCGCCGCGTGCAGCAGATCCGCAAACGCCATAGCCTGTGGATACGCCTCGGCCAAAATCTCCATGGCCGCCCGCGTCACAGCATGATCCGTCGTCAACGTCGCGCCGTCTTTGGCCTTAAACTGCCCCATGCCTGCATGGGCAGCCTCCGCAGGCGGCACCGCTTGCGCTTGGGAGCGTATATACATGCGATAGAGCGGCTCCGGGCGCAGCGTGCGCTGCACCGGCCCCTCGTCGTGCACCAACAGCGTCTGGCGAAACATCCGATTGCGCAGGAAATCCATATACTGCTCTAGGTCAACTGCGTTGCCTGCCACCTCTTGCAGCACAGCCTGTGTCTCAGGCTTGAAGACATGCGGCAGCACCTCGCGCAGTTCAACCTCGGCCAAATAGGCCAACCCATGCCGCCGCGCATGGGCCACAAAATCACGAAAATAGACCGGCTCGTTCACCTCCTCCAGCTCGTCATGCAGCAAGAAGGCGTCCGACGATCCCTTCAGCCCATCGTTCAGAAACTCGGCGTAGGATCGAAAAATGCCCCCGTAGGAATTTTCGACGGCATGCTCGGTCATAATCTCCAGCATGGCACGCGCCTTGGCGACCTTCTCAGCCGGATCAGCCGCGTCGCGGGCATGAAACAACATCGCCTCGCGCACAATCTCGGTAATGTGCCAGCCAGGATAGGTGTTATAGCTCACATACGCCACCCCGTTGGGGCGCAGCCGCTCCTTGCAGAGGCGCAGCAGCCCATCGCGCACATCGGGCGTCACCCACGAATAGACCCCGTGGGCCACAATATAATCAAACTCGCCCAAGTCGCTCAGATCGTCCATCAAATTGCGCTGGATCAGGCGCACATTCTGCAAGCCCAGGCGGGCAATCCGCGCCTGCCCCTCCTCAATTTGGCGCGCCGAATAGTCAATGCCCACAAATTCACTGTTGGGCAAAGGGGCCGCCATCGGCAGCAGGTTGCCCCCTGCCGCGCACCCGACCTCCAGCATACGACAATTCGTCACAGCCGCAGGCTCCATACCGAGCAGCGCCGCCATCGTCGCCAGCCGGTCGGGATGAGTATTTACATACGATAAGTCCGGATAAGGCGTCGCATCATACGCATTAACAAAGCCGTCCGCGCCCTCAGTTGCGCTGTTGTTCCCAGAAACACTCACGCCACTCTACCACCGTTCCACTGGGCGCTCGCGCACCAACCGATCGCGCCGCGCCATGCGAGCATTGAGCACCACCTCAACCAGTTCCGCGGTCGGCGCGTCGGCCAACTCCAGCAAGGTCAGGTATGGATCACCTTCCAGGCAGAAATACTCGCCAAAGGCTGGTTCCGTCTTCATCCCCTCCATCTTCATCTCGCGGATCGCCTCGGCTGCTTCATCGCCCCCCTCGCGCAGCAAGCGCGACTCCGCGATCATATGCCGGTACGAGCGCTGCTGCTCGGTCGGCACAGGCTGGGCAAACAACTCGACCATAAAGCGGTGGTAGCGAAAATTGGTGATCGACGTTGGAATTCCTTCCTTCACACTGCGCCGCTGCTCAAATGCATCCAGATACCCATA
>CAZZNG010000375.1:0-4349 GCA_964655505.1 uncultured Litorilinea sp.
TCATGTTCGTCATGGGGCTGCCCGCGCTGGATGTGGCGTGGCTCATCTACGACCGTCGCCGCCGCGGGCTGCGCCCTGGGCAAGGGGGCCGCGATCATCTTCACTTTCGCCTGCTCGACCGGGGGCTGGCCGAGCGCACGATTGTGCTGGGCTATTGGCTCTTTTGCGCCGCGTTTGGCGCGCTGACCCTGCTGCTCGACGACCGGCTGACCAAGCTCACAGCCCTGTTGGCGCTAGGGATATTGGGGCTGGCAGTGTTAATCTGGGCGGGACGACTGCCACAGGCCGCGCCGCACGATGACGAGCAAACGAGCGCGTCCCCACCGACACGCTCATCGACGCAGACGACGAAACCATCATGAAGATTTTAGCGATTGAAACCAGTTGCGACGAGACTGCCGCCGCTGTGATCCAAGACGGGCGCACCATCCTCTCCAACGTGGTTGCCACCCAAATCGACCTGCACCGGCGCTATGGCGGCGTCTTTCCCGAAGTCGCCAGCCGCCAACATGTCTTGGCGATCCAGCCGGTGATCACTCAGGCGCTGGAACAGGCGCGCATCGCGCAGGTGCGCGAGCTTGACGCCATCGCCGTGACCCACGGGCCGGGGCTGGCCGGAAGCCTGCTGGTGGGCGTCAACGCGGCCAAAGGATTGGCCTTTGCCGCGGGGCTACCCTTGATCCCGGTCAACCACCTGGAAGGACACATCTACTCCAATTGGCTGGTGGTTGACGGTCAAGGCGCGGCCGACCGCTTCCCCGCGCTGGTGCTGATTGTCTCCGGCGGGCACACAGAGCTGATCTTGATGCAGGGGCACGGCGACTATCGCCCCCTGGGCGGCACGCTCGACGACGCCGCGGGCGAAGCCTTTGACAAGGTGGCGCGGCTGTTGGACCTCGGCTTTCCCGGCGGCCCTGCCATCCAGCGCGCGGCGCAGAGCGGCGACCCGACGCGCTTTCCCCTGCCGCGCCCGCTGATGACCCAGGACGAGCATCGTTTCAATTTCAGCTTTTCGGGGTTAAAAACAGCCGTGTTGAACCTGACGCGGCGGCTCGAAGAAGAAGGCCAAGACCCGACCGCGCCGGAGACTGCAGCGGATATCGCGGCAGCGTTTCAAGCGTCAGTGGCCGAGGTGTTGACTGCCAAGACATTGGACGCGGCGCAGGCGTTTGGCGCGGCGCAAGTCTGCGTCTGTGGCGGCGTCAGCGCCAACGCCGCGCTGCGCGCGCTGATGCAGCGCCGTTGTGCCGAGTTGGAAATTCCCCTGGTGATCCCCCCGCTCTTCCTTTGCACCGACAACGCGGCCATGATCGGCGCGGCCGCCTACTTCCGCCAACAGCGCGACCCCATCCACGACAGCAACCTAGCCCTAGACGTCTTCGCCAATCTACCGCTGGTGACAAGCGCGTAGCGCGCCTCTCTTTTCTTCCGATGGTTTCTCCCACTGGCTTCGTCTGCCCATACGCAGCGGCATCGTTCAGCCGGAACCTGCGCGTCCTGCTCGCGCAGTGAAGCAGGGGGGGCTGCGTACAGATCGGACAGACATCCGGCGCTAAACTGGTCTCACCCCTTTCGAATCCATTCAGAAGGAGAGAGAGAAGAAATGAAAAGGGCTTTAGTGGGAATCATCCTCAGCGCAACGCTGCTGTTGGCGGGCTGCGCCTCTATCGGCGAGACAGGCGGAACGGTCCCCAGCCCCACGGATACGGCCACGCTGGAAACCGGCGGGACACCGGACGTGTCCGAGACATCCGAAGCGTCAGAGACACCAGAAGCGTCAGAAACAGCAGTGCAGACGACGACGCCGGACGTATCCGATACGCCGACGGTAACAGGAACCGCCCAGAGTCCCGTGACCGGCAGCGAGACGATTGACCCCGCGCTCGTCGGGATCACCTGGCAGTGGGTACGCACTGAACAGCCGGACGGAACCTTTGTTGAGGCGCTCGACCCCAGCCGCTATACACTCACCTTTATGGCAGACGGAAACGTGGCTGCACAGTTCGACTGCAACAGCGGAGGCGGCTCCTACACCGTCGAGGGCAGCAATCTATCCTTTGGGCCGATGGTGACGACGCTGATGGCATGCGCCGGTGAGAGCCAGGCCGAGATCTTTGGAGAGCAGTTGGCCGCGGTCACAAGCTATGCGGTGGACGGCGACACGCTCATGCTGACGCTCGTCGACGGCGGCACGATGACCTTATCGGCTACAGGCGCAGGAGACAGCACAGAGGTAGACACAGAAGCGACACCGGAAGAAGGCCCAGACACGCCTGTAGAGGGGCAAACCGGCGGCGACCTGGTCGGCACGCTCTGGGGCTGGACACACACCGAGTACAGCAACGATACGGTGGTCGAGGCGGATGATCCGAGCCGGTACACGGTGCGCTTTGAGCCGGACGGCACCGCGCTCATCATGTTGGACTGTAACAGCGGCAGCGCGACCTATACCCAGGATGAGGGCGGCAGCCTGAGCTTTGGCCCCATCATCTCGACGCGCATGGCCTGCCCCGAAGGTTCCCAGGCGAATGTCTTTGCCCAGGATCTAGAGAAAGCAGTCACATACCTAATGGTTGGCGACCAACTGGCGGTGAGTCTCGTTGTCGACACCGGCATCATGTTCTTCAGCCCGCTGGAATAGGAGCGCGTTGAACCTAGCGCGAAGACACAGCACCGGAATTGGGGCCGCGGCTTTCCAATCCCGGTGCTGTTTTGATTATCGGCGCAGCGCCCTGGCGGCATCCGAGCCGTTTAGCGCAGTTCGACCGTGTGAACGGTGGCGCGTGTCAAATCAGCCACGCGCAGCGCGTGATTGTTGGTGTCGGCGATGTAGAGCAAGCGATTCCCCTCGCTCAAGACCAATCCCTCCGGCCCATTGAAGGTAGCCTCGCGTGCCGCGCCGTCGTCATGGCCCGGCTGGCCCGTGCCAAAGAGGGTCTGCACCGCGCCGGTCGTCGGGTCGAGCGACTTGATCTTATGGTTGTAGGTGTCGGCGATGTAGAGCAGGTTGTTGCCCGCGGCCAACCCGGTCGGATGCTGTAGGCGCACGGTCTCCCCCACTCCATCCACATCGCCAAACTCGAAAAGCCCCTGTCCCACCAGCGTCATCACCTGCGGCTCGTCGGTGAGCGAGATGGCGCGGATGGCGCTCGCCTCGGCATCGGCCACAAAGAGATGTTGCATGGCAAGGGCGAGGTCGCTGGGCTGATTAAAGGCCGCCTGGCCGCGCGGCCCATCGACCAGCGCTTCGGCCCCTGTGCCTGCAAACAGCCCCAGGGTCTGCTCCTCGATCAAGATCCAGATTTGATGCGACCCGGCCATGGCGATGAAGAGGATGTTCTCAACGCCCGCCACAGCCCAGGGCGAGCGCAGCGGCATGGTCGTGGGGCTGTTGCCCAAGACGCGCAGGCTGCGCCCCTTTTCCCCTGTCCCGGCGACGGTACGCACCTGCTCGCGCACCAGGTCGATGGCGCGGATGGCGTGATTTTCTGTATCGGCCACGTACAACGTGGGATGCAGCAGGGACAGACCGTGGGGATCGTGGAATTGGGCGCTGCGCGTCGAGCCGTCCTGCAGCCCAGGCTCGCCGGAGCCAAAGACGCGCGTGATCTCCCCGGCCAGCCCGTCTTCGCTCAACTGCACTTCGAGCACGCGATGATGGCCTGTATCGGCCAAATAGAGCCGGTCGCCGGTTCCCAGGGTCAACTTGGACGGGAAGCGCAGAAGCGTCTGCGGCTCGCGTGTGCGTTCAGGCATCAGCCCCGGCACAGGCGACGGGTCGAGTACCCCCTGGCCCGCTGCCTCTGCGATCAGGTCGTCGATGAGCGGGGCGACCTCGTCAGCGTGGATCTCGCCCGCCTGTTGCGCGGCCACGCGCCCCTGCGCGTCGATGATGACCACTGTGGGCCAGGCGCGCACCGCGTAGCTCGTCCACACGGCGAAATTTGCATCATTGACCACCGGATGATCGATGCCGTGGCGCATGACCGCCGCGCGGATATTCTCCGTCAACTGTTCGGCGGGAAACTTGGCGGAGTGGACACCGATAACGACTAATTCTGTTGGATACTGCTGGCGAAGTCGGCGCAACTGCGCGACATTGTGGTGGCAGTTAATTCAACAGAAAGTCCAAAACTCCAGCAGCACGATTTTGCCGCGCAGTTCGCGCAGGGAGAGCGGCCGGTCCGTATTGAGCCATTCTAGATCAGTTGGAAAATCGGGCGCATAGACCCGGCTTGTGTACTTGTCCATGCGGCCTAGTATAGCACCCGGCAGGAAGAGCCGCCAACGCTCGCCGCGGCGGTAATCGCCCCAAATGGCTAGGGACAAAATTCCCCAAATAGAGCGTT
>CAZZNG010000376.1:0-4289 GCA_964655505.1 uncultured Litorilinea sp.
GATCGCATCTCGATCTCTTCTCGATTTCTTAAGGAACCAAGAAGATTCCGTCTGTAAAAATGGTCATAACCGCCGTGCATCATACAACAAGTCACACGAAGGCACAAGCGTGCCTGCACCTAATTTTTGTCCGGTAGAGGAGGCGCGCCCGTTGAACGCTCCAAGCGGCGCAGGAGCGCGGCGCGCATAGCCTCTTGATCGCTCCACGGATATTCGGTCGTGCCAAAACACATGCTGCGTTCGTGCCCTTTGCCAAAGGCAGCGACCACGTCCCCCGCTTCAGCCATCTCCACCGCGGCTTGAATGGCTTCGCTGCGATCCGGCACAATGGTGTAGACCGCATTCGGGTTGGCCGCCAGCACCCCGGCCTCGATGGCCTGATTGATGGCCGCCAACTCTTCCGTGCGCGGGTCCTCGGCAGTGATGACCGTCACATCGGCCAGCCGGGCGCTGACCTGTCCCATCAGGCCCCGCTTGGCCCGGTCGCGCAGCCCCGCGCTGCCAAAGACCGCAATCAAGCGGCCCGGTGTACCGTCCGCGCGCCTGCCCACCAGTGGGCGCAGCGTCATCAGCGCGCGCTCCAGGCTGGCAGGTGAATGGGCAAAGTCGACCAGCGCCAAGAAATCCTGCCCGGCGTCGATGCGCTCCATGCGCCCCGAAACGCCGGTCATTTCGGCCACCCCGGCTTGAATCGCCGCGGGGTCAATGCCCAACGACAGCGCAACCGCCGCGGCACAGGTCACATTGTAGATATTGAAATCGCCGATCAAGGGCGTGGAGAGCGGGAAGCTGCCCCCCCACCAATGCAGCGTGAAGTCGGTAGCTTGGGGACTCAACAGCACGTCCGCCGCGCACACATCCAGCGCCCGGCCCGCCAGCGCGGCTTGCGCCTCCTGCGCGGTTGCGCGCACGCCATAGGCATACTGCGCCACCTCCACATTCTCGACGTTCTCCACGTTGGCGCGCGCCCGCTCCTCGTCCAGCGCGGCCAGCAGCGTCTGATAGGAGCCTTCGTCGTCGGCATTGAGCACAGCCGCGCGCGCAATGCCCGGCTTGGGCGGCGTGTGAAAGAGCGACCGAAAGAGCTTGGCCTTCGCCTGCACATACGCATCGCGCGTGCCGTGGTAATCCAGATGTTCGTGGGTGATGTTGGTCACCGCGGCAACGTCGAACGCCACCGCGCCCACCCGCTCTTGGTCAAGCCCGTGGCTGGTGCTCTCGATCACGGCGTAGTGACACCCGGCATCACACATAGCCGCCAGATAACGCTGCACCTCCGGCGCGTCGGGCGTGGTCACATGCAGCCCCGTGTCGCTTTCCACGCCACGAATACGCGCCGCGATCGTTGTCACAACGCCCACATCCCCAACTGCCTGGGTCGCAGTGCGCGTGGCCGCGACCAGCACCGACTCGATGAGCGCGCTGGTGGTTGTCTTGCCGTCGGTTCCGGTCACGCCAATGACAGCCATTTGCGTGCTGGGGTGAGCGTGCAGCGCCGCGGCTGCCCGCGCCAGCGCCAAGCGCGCATTATCGACGCGCCAATAGGGGAAATCTCGCGGCAGGTCGATGCCCTGGGCGTTCAACTCGGCAAGCGTGCGCGTGCCGATCACAGCCGCCGCGCCCTGTTCTACAGCTTGGGGGATGTAGCGATGGCCGTCGGCGCTGCCCCCTTGCACAGCCACAAAGAGCGCGCCAGGCCCGACGGTTCGGCTGTCCGCAGTCACTGCGGCGATGGTCCACCCATCGGCATTGCCCTGAATCAACTCGGCATCGGGCAAGGCGGCTTGGAGTGTGCGCGGGTCAAGCATGGCAGGTCTACTCATCAACAGTCCAGACAAAATCAAGCGGCTGTCCTGACGTATCATCACGCGGCAGGGGCAGCCACACAGACATGATACTTAACAGGCGCTCTACCTAACAGACAAGATACACAGACAACACACTTAGTATACAGCCTTAGTATACTAAATGTCGCGGGGGCCGCGCACCACCGACAGCCCGGCAGCCAGAATCACGAAGATCAACAACACCCCCGCGCCCACAAAAACGGGCGGCAGGCTGGTGTAGACCATTTCGCCCACATCCAGCGGCTCGCGCGTGGCGCGCGGCGGCTGCGTCGCGGTTGGCATTGGCGTGTCAGTCGGCGGCTCGACAGGGGCTGCACCAGCCGCGGGCGGTTCCGCAGGCTGCGTCGCCACAGGCTCTGCCATAGGCTCTGTGGCCGCGGCCACTGCAGCCGGTGTATCGGTCGGCAGCGGGGTCTCTGTGGGCGTCTCGGTCGGCACGGCTGTTGGCAGCGGCGTATCCGTTGGGATCTCGGTCGGCGGCGCAGGCGTCGGCACGTCCAGTGTGACAATGGCCGATTCGTCCGATGCCGATTCGTCCGATGTGATATCCGGCGCGGGTGTGGGGATGTCGACCTCGATAGAAGCGGCTCCCTCGCCCGTCGCAGGCAGTTCCTCCCCTGTCGTCACGGCGTCTGTGTCCGCGGTCACCGCAACCGGCGTATCAGTCGGCAGCGGGGTCTCTGTGGGGGTTTCCGTTGGCGTGGGGGTGTCCGTCGGAATGGGCGTATTCGTCGGCACCGGCGTATCGGTCGCGGTGGGTGGCGGCGTCGGAGTCGGCGTATCGGTTGGTGTCGCCGTGGGGGTCGGTGTATCAGTTGGCGTCGGCGTAAAGGTTGGCGTCGGCGTGGGCGTTGCCAGAGCAGCCTGCACATCCAGCGGCGGCATGGCTGTCGCCGGATAGAAGCTGACGCCTTCGTCGTCGCTGCGCAGCACCCAATCCGTGGCAGTGGCGGCATAGATGGTGCGCGGGGCTTTGGGCGTGTTGGCGACGGCATAGACCACGCCGCCATAGGGCGCGCCGTTCACGGTCGGCTGCTGCCACGCATCGCCTATACCGGCCCAGAGGCCCGTTTCGGTGGCGACAACCAGCCGCTGGCCCGTGTCGATGATGTCGTACACAATCGTTTGGGGGAAGTTGGGTACAGGCGTCCAAGTCTCGCCATCCGGGCTGCTGTAAAGGCCCTGGCCCGTGCCTGCATAGATGGTGTCGCCCAGGGTCCACAGGCTAAAGACGATCATCGTGCTCGGCAGCCCCGGCACGAATTCCCATGCGGAGCTATTGGGCAGCAGCCGGTACAGCCCGGCATGTGTCCCCGCATAGAGGACGTTGTCCTTGAACAGCACCACCTCGCGCACGCGGCGCGCCTCGCCTTGCAGCCCTGCGTCGAGCTTCTGCCAGATGTCGCCGCCGTTGGGCGTGCGGAAAACGCCTTCATACCGGGTTGAAGCGTAAAAGACCGTGACGCCATCTTCAATCACCGAGTACAGTTCGCCGACAGCCGCGTTCTCCGCCAGCATCGCCTTAAAAGCGGTCAGTTCTTCCCATGTCTTGCCCCCGTCCCGGCTGCGAAACATATAGCCAAAGCCACCGTCGCCCGCCAAGATGAGATTGGGGTTGTTGGGGTCCACGGCAATGCCCGCAATGCTGATATTGGGCGTCATGCCTTCGCCCGCGGGCAGCCAGGAGACTGCGCCGTCCGTACTATGATAGACATTCACCGGGTCGGGCGCGTTGAGCGTACCGGCCAGGACCTGATCCGGCTGGCCTGGCAGCACGACCAAGCTGATGGGTGTGTTGCGCGTGGGGATGTTCGTGGCCTGGGCGCGCACCAATACAGGCGACAGCCAGGCCGCCAGAATGCTGACCAGCATCAACCAAAGGAGAATACGCTTGACCCCATGTGTGAGGCCCGCCCAGGGACGCAACCACTCCATCATAATGAATGCAGCCAACCTAATTGAACGAGTGAGAAACGCTCACTGAATGAGATAAATAACCAGACCTGTACGGCGAATGGGCCGATTGGAACGCCAGGGTCAACACGCGCGAGGCAGAGCGTGGCAACTGTCGCGCCGGGTCGGGCGTTTGAGGGCACGCGCAACGCCTCTCCCTTAGAGTTAAGACGCCGTGCAGCCGCCAAAAGACACGGTCATTCACTGCCCAACATCTCCTTTGCCCGCTCACGCTAACCGCAGCGGCATCGCCCATCAACCAGGCCCATTGAACACCTTTTTAACAGCACGTTTTTAACAGCACGTTCTAATTGAACAACATGCCTCTAGCACAGCGCCCTATATAGGGCCACCTCTAATATCGAGCCTCATAATATCGAGCCTTATATAGAATAAACGTCAAGGAGGGGTATAAGTTTCCTCCTTGACGTTTATCACAACCTCTCGTCATGCGTCCATCGCCAGCGCAAGGGCCGGGCATACAGCTGT
>CAZZNG010000377.1:0-4245 GCA_964655505.1 uncultured Litorilinea sp.
TCTCGGCGTACTCGGTCGACAAAGGGCACGACGAGCAAAATACGCTCTACGTTGGTGACTTTGGCGGTTGGGTGGGCAACGGTCGGACGGGTCGGTATAGATGTGCTTGCCATGGTAGATTCCTTTTCGGTTGGATGGTGGCTTTGGCACAGGTTGGCTTGTGTGGCGAATTTGAGGAAGGGCCGCGGATCGGCGCGCAGCGCGGAAACGGGCTGCTTTTAGTCTACCCATAAGCGCCGCGAAGGGAAAAATCCGCGCAAGCAACTTGCACATTTTGCCCGGCGCGAGGAAACTATGAGGAACATATCCACGGCTCGGGCTGACCTCTGCAACAGTCCGGGCCATCCTCGACCGGCTAGTTTGGCAGCCACAAGCGACGCATCACCATACATTTTATCCGACATTCTCATTTATCCGACCTTTGCTCCGGGCGGACCGTACCCCACCGGCGCGCCTGGCGCACAGCATAAGGAGACATCATGCGCATCGCCATTGCTTGTTTCAGCCACGAATCGAACACATTTGCTGCCATGCCGACCACGCTGGATGATTTCAACATCCGCCGCGGCCAGGCCATGATCGACCACTATGCACCAACCTTTCATGAGGTGGCGGGCTATATTGCCGGGGCAGAGGAATATGACTTTGATCTCTGTCCAACCGTCGCCGCAAGCGCCACACCCTCCGGCACAGTCACAGCCGAAGCCTATGAGACCATTGTGGACGAGTTGCTGGACTCGCTGCGCTATGCCGGGGAACTGGATGGGCTGCTTCTGGCGCTGCACGGCGCGATGGTTGCAGAGGAGTATCCCCAGGCCGACGGCGAGACGGTGCGCCGGGTGCGCGAATTGATGGGGCCGGACTTCCCCATCGTCGTCACCCACGACTATCACGGCAATGTGCCCGAATCGCTGGTGCAAGATGCCAACGCCTTGATCATCTACAAGACCAATCCGCACATCGACCAGCGCGAGCGCGGGATGCAGGCTGCTGAACTGCTGGCGCGCACCATTCGCGGGGAGGTCAAGCCGGTGACCGCGCTGATCAAGCCGCCCGTCCTCTTCAATATTGCCTTTCACAACACAAGCGAGCCGCCCATGCAGCCGATCATGCAGGCGGCCATCGACATGGAGAAAGAGCCGGGCATCCTGGCGGTGAGCGTCGCCGCGGGCTATCAGTACGCGGATGTGCCCTACATGGGGCCGTCCATTGTGGTGGTGGCTGACGGGGACAAGGAACTGGCCCAGCGCAGCGCGCAGAAGCTGGCCGATATGATGTGGGCGGTGCGCGATCAACTCAAACCGAACCTGCCCAAGCCTGCCGAAGCCGTGCGCATGGCGATGCAGGCGCAGGCCACGCCGGTGACGCTCTTTGACATGGGCGACAATGTGGGCGGGGGCGCGGCAGCCGATTCAACGCTGATCTTGGAGGAGTTGATCAAGCAAGGAGCCGACGGCTGGGTCGTGGCGATTTGGGACCCGGAATCGGTACAGGCCTGCTTCATGGCCGGTGTGGGCGCGACGGTCGACTTGCAGGTCGGCGGCAAGGTGGACGATCTGCATGGCAAGACCTTGTCCATCACCGGGCGCGTGCGCACGCTGCACGACGGCACGTATGAGGAGACAGAGCGGCGGCATGGCGGCGGGCGCTATTGGAACGCGGGGTTGACGGCTGTGGTCGAGGTCAACCGCCCCCAGCCGGGCAAGGGCGGGTTGCTGGTCCTCAACAGCAAGCGCACCTCACCCATGAGCATCCATCAGATCACGTCGGTGGGCATTGTGCCGCAGCAGCAGAAGATCCTGGTGGCAAAGGGGACGGTGGCCCCGCGCGCGGCCTATGCGCCGGTGAGCGCGCAGATCATCCAGGTGGACTCCGGCGGCGCGTGCGACATCAACCGCGATCCTTCAGCCTTTGTGCGGGCGCGCAAAGACTTCTACGAGTGGCAGGCGTAGGAACTGCTTGTGATATAAACTTCCCGGAAGCTCGCAGCTTCCGGGAAGTTCGTGCCGGGAAGTTTCAAGCTTGGTCAGCGGGTAAAGAGCGTGCCGCGCATGTAGGCTGCCTCGTCCGAGGCGAGAAAGGCGATGACGCGGCCCACGCCGTCGGGTGTGCCAAGCTGGTTGCGTGCCGTGTCAACGGCTGCATGGCTGTCCTCGCCCGCGCGCTCGGCCTGGGCCGCGACGACGCCCAGCTTCAACTCCGTATTGATCCCGCCGGGGCAGATCACGTTGACGCGCACATTGCGGGCGGCGAGGTGGCGCTCCAGGGTCATGCCCAGGCCGTTGACACCGCCCTTGCTTGCGCCATAGGCAATCGACCCGCTGCCGCCGCGCACGCCCGCGCCCGAACCGACCAGGATGGCCGCGCCCCCGCCCGCGGCGTCGAACAAGGGCATGGCGTACTTCACACAGTAAAAGACCCCGCGCAAATTCACGTCGATCACGCTGTCGAAATCGTCCAGCGTTAATTCTTCGGGCTGCTGGAAGGCCCCGCGGAAGATGCCCGCGGCGCAGATCAGCACGTCGAGCCGTCCATGCTGCGCCTGCACCTGCGCCATGAGCGATTCGACCGCGGCGGCGTTGCGTACGTCCACTTGAATGAACGATGCGCAGTGGCCCGCGGCTTGGATGGCATGCGCCGCCTGTTGGCCCGTATCGGCTTTCCAATCGGCGATGATGACGGTTCCCCCGCGCGCGGCGCAAAGCTGCGCGGCCGCGCCGCCGATGCCCTGCGCGCCGCCGGTCACGACGATGATCTTGCCCGTCAAATCGCCTGGATAGCTGGCTGTTGTCATGCTAAGTCTCCACAAAATCGGATGAATTGATGGGATGAATTGATGGGATGAATTGGGGATGTAAGAATCGGCCAGTGATCAGAGGTGATCCTGCCAGGTGATGCCGACCTGTGCCGCGGCCGCCAGGAGCGCGTCACGCGCTTCGGGAATGTGCTCGTCGGGCAGATGCTCGACAATGACGTACGCGTCCGGGCGCACCTGTTCCAGCCGCTGGAGCATATAGCCCAGGTCCATGTAGCCGCGGCCCATGATGACCTCGCTGATGTGGACGACCAGCTTGTTGTCGAGCGCCATGTCCTTGGCGTGCATGACCCAAGTCACGTCGCCCAGCGTGTCGAACAGATCGTCCAGCACGCGGCGCGAGTGATAGACCTCTTGCACGTTGCTGACGAAGTTGACCGGGTCCACGTTGAACTTGAGCGCGGGCGAGCCGACGCGGTCGATCACCTCGCGCACGACTGCCGCGGTGTTCAACGGCGAGACGGTATGCCCTTCGATGGCAAGCACCACGCCCGCGTCCTCGGCTGTGGTCGCGACTTGGCGCAGGCTGTCCACCAGCCGGTCGAGCGTCGCGGGGATGTGGTTGTCCGGGTGGGGCCACCAGTGGCCCTGTGGGTTGAGCGAGCCGGGCCGTACATAGACGTTGTCGCCTTGCAGCCGGGCGCAGACATCGACCGCGGCGCGCAGCGTGGCGATGCCCTGCTTGCGGCGGTCTTCGTCGGGGTTGACCAGCGCTTCGTAGCGCGCATTGACTTGGGCCACGCCGACGCCGTGGCGGTGCAGCGTGGTACGCAGCCGCTCTAGCTCGTCGGGCGTGAAGGTGGTGGGGTCTTGGAAAACGCAACTGACGCCGACGAAGCCTTGCGAACGCAGGCGCTCGGCGGTGGCGTCGTCGACTTGGCGCAGATCGCTCGGCATATAGCCGGTGGTGGCAAGTCGCATGGGCAGGTTCTCTTCTAGCTTGGGGAAGGGAGGTTGGGCCAACGCTGCCGCGTGCTGTGTCGTCTGCGCGTGGCGGCAGCGCTACCCTGCTAGGATGGCGCAAGTCGTGCGATTTGTAAAATCCGCGCTCCTGGATTGTATGCCTATGCGGCGCACATGCAGCAGCCGCGCCGTCGGTTCGGCGTAGCATCTGCCCTAGTAGATGTGTGCCATATTTGTGAATTAGCAACTATTCTGAATTTTTGGGTCTTGACACGCTGTTTTTTTTTCTGATATAATCAGAAGTGTAAGCTTCTTCTAACACTACAATATTCCAGCTTCATCAAGCACACTGTTGCCTCAGGTTGCCTTCCATTTTGGGACACCACTACCCGCTATGTCGGTTGCCCCTCATCATGCCCTCATCGCTTGAACACTCAAAGCATTGCACACATTAGTGCTGCAAAGTCAACGCTGATCCTCTATCTGATTCTGCACGTCTAGCTTTAAGCCCAACCTATTAAACATAC
>CAZZNG010000378.1:0-4147 GCA_964655505.1 uncultured Litorilinea sp.
ACCAAGCGCCTCTAGCGCCGCCAACATCCCATGGGGTCCACAAGCAAAGATCCCTTCCGTCTGACCCTGCGCCAGCATCGGCCCCACCACATCGGTCACAAGCCCACGCACGCCTGCGCTGCCATCCTCAGTCGTCGTGTAAACCGACAACGCAAGCCCGTCTCGTGCCGCGTACGCCGCGGCCAACTGCTCGAAACGACGCACGTAGAGCAGATCCTGCGCCGTGGCCGCGCCGATTACCACATCAATCGCCGCCGCTTCCTTGATTCCCGCGCGCGCCAGCCACAACAGCGGTGCAACCCCATAGCCGCCGCCCACAAAGAGCAGCCGCCGCCGGGCCGGGGCCGGTTCAAACCCGTGGCCGAACGGCCCGCGAATCCAGAGCGGATCGCCCACCGCTAGCTCATGCAGCAGACGGCTCATTGGCCCCACCGCGGTCACCATCAAAGTAACCGGATCGGCATTGACCAACGAAAAGGGCTTTTCGTCGAAGCGGGGCAGCCAGGCCATGACGAACTGGCCCGGATAAGCATCCAGCGCGCCGTCCAGCACCAGCGTCTTGGTGCGATAGTTGTCTTGCTCAATGCGCGTCACACGCAGGGGCGCGGGCAAGGTAAACCGCTTGCTCGCCGCGCGCTCAGTTTGCGCCATGCTCGATGTGTGTATCTTGCTGGTCATTATCCTGCCGGTCATTGTCCTGCTGGTACATGGTGCGCCGGATCATGCCCTGGTGGGTAGACTCATGTTGGGTAAAATCATGTGTAGCGTACAAACATCCGCAGTCTAATGACAAAGCGCCAAAGCGTCAATTTTGCCCAATCGGCACGCAGATCAGCAGCAGGCAGCCGGTCTAGGAGCGGCTGATCGTTAAATTGACGCAGGCCGCAAGCGCGTGGTATCGTAGCCACGTTAAGCGGGCGTAACACAGGGTTGCGCCCACAATGCAAAGTGAAATGAATACGACGTATCAAATCCAAACAGGATCCGATCAAGCATCCGATCCTGACAGTACAGTGCCCATACGGGCGCACTCGACAAGCAGTCTCAATCGGGTGCAGCACCGGCGGGCTTGGCAGCTGTCGAACCCAAACAAAGCGACTCCTCGCTTTCATACTGCCCGCACCGATGGCGCGTCGAACCTTTTCGGCGTGTACCGCCCTGTCGATGCCCTTGCGTCCTGTGATACGCGACGCAGCCGGCAGGCTGAGATCGGACACCGGTTCGCAGTATAACGGCTTCACCCAAAGCCGCCTGCACCAGGGTCCGCCTCGCCTCCCGGCCCTGGTGGTTCGGTGAATCACTCACCACGCAACCATCCACACGACATCACAACGCAATCCCATCGGCCCCGGTAGCTCGGCCCTAGGCTTGCAGGCCACAGCGCTTGTCTACAGCGCTTGTCACCGTGTATGCCATCGCGCGTGTCATCAATGCTGCGCCTGCTCAATGGCCCCGCTCCTGCCTACCCTCGCGCGCCTTCGCTGCGGAAAGCCCCCCTCGCGCATTCGACGCGTCCCGAATCGCGCCGGGGGACCGTATCGGTTCGCATTTGCAATGGCGAATGCCCTACGACGCGAAAGGAGGCAGGACATGATCGATCCGATCAAGATGGAAAATGCGCTGGAGCAAATCGCCCTGCTGCTCCAGAACGGCAACAGCGATGCCGCTGCCGAATATCTGCGCGAACTGCACCCGGCGGATAGCGCAGAACTGCTCGCTGCCTTGGGGCCAGAAGCACAGGCCGAGGTGGTCGCGCGGCTAGAGCCTGACGAACTTGCCCTCGTCTTTGAACAGATGGCCGGCGAAGAGGCCGTCGATGTCGGCCAATTCCTGGATACCGGCACACTAGCCGAAGTGCTGGACGAAATGGAGCCGGACATGGCCGCCGACCTGCTTGCCGAAATGGAACCGCAGGAGGCAACGGCTGTGCTGGAGCAGATGGACGAGGCCGAAATCATCGCCCCCTTGCTCGCCTATCCCGAAGACACAGCGGGCGGCATTATGAATGTCGCGCCGCCCTCGCTGCGCCGTTTTATGACGGTGGGCGAGGCCTTTCAATTTATCAAACAGAATTACCATGATGCAGAACAGATCTATTATCTCTATGTGCTGGACCGCAACAGCCGCTTGATCGGCGTGGTCAACTTGCGCGCCTTGATCTTGGCCGAACCAGACCAGACCATCGAAGAGATCATGTACCGTGATGTGATCAGCGTCCACGTCGACACAGACCAAGAGGAAGTCGCCCAGCTCTTTGCCCGCTATGACCTAATCGCGCTGCCAGTCGTGGATGACGAAGCACGGCTCGTCGGTATCGTCACCGTCGACGATGCAGTGGATGTCCTCGAAGAAGAAGCGACCGAGGATATTTACCACCTAGCAAGCGTCAGCCCCGAAGCCGTGGTCTTTAGCCCCATCGGTCAGGCGCTGCGCAACCGGCTCCCGTGGCTTTATGTCAACTCCATAACCGCATTTCTTGCATCAAGCGTCGTATCCTCCTTTGAATCGACCATTGCCAACGCGGCAGTCTTGGCCGTCTTCATGCCTATTGTCGCCGCGCAAGGAGGGAACGCGGGCAACCAGACCATGACCATCATCGTTCGCTCACTCGGCCTGGGCGAGATCGAAGTATCATCTGTGTGGCGCGCCTTGCGCCATGAACTCCTGCTCGGCGTGCTAAACGGCATCTTTCTCGGCCTCGTCGTTGGCCTAGTCGCCTGGCTTTGGAAAGGCAACCCCCTGCTCGGCGTAGTCGTCGGCGTGGCGCTCCTAGGCAACCTGATCATCGCCTCGCTGGCCGGTGTGCTGGTTCCCATGACGCTCAAGCGGCTCAACTTGGATCCTGCGTTGGCTTCAAGCATCTTTGTCACCATGGTGACCGATGCCGTGGGCTTCGGCCTGTTCCTGGGCCTAGCAACCTACTTCATAACGCGGATGATGTAGCCACGAATGGACGGGATGGCTCAGTATCCAGGCACTTTTCCATTCGCTGCCCGCAAAAGAACCCGGATATTGCCTACTTGACACACCCTGCAATCTATGGGATACTTCACGCAGCTAGGTAAAGGCTACGCACCAAATGGATAATCGTTTGATAATCCTTATTCAAAGCGTGCGTTGACCCTACAGCACAATACAGTAGTACAAATACAGTGTATGTGACTGTAGTGTGTCCGTCGGCGTAGCTGCCCAGCCTGACATCGCTATCCCATAAAGAAGGAGGTGATGCTGATGGATTGTAGTACTAGTATCCGTCCGGTAGCGTCACCTCTTGGGGTAAATCTCTAGAGAACGCTACCGGACACCAAGAGAAACGCCTCGGCCCTCGGGTCGGGGCGTTTCTCCTTTCACAACCATTCACTTCATAGCCACTCCCGTCATAGTCACTCACGCCAACAACCAGCGCATGACCTAAGGCCAGACAACTTCCACCGGAACCGTTGGCGGGTTGTCGAGAATGTCATCATCCTCGGCCCCAGCTTGCCCGACCGCTCTTGACCCCAGCAGACCCGTGTCCCGCTGGCCTGAATAGCGCATGTATGATAATCACCTGCGCCGATGCTCGTCACGCCGGATGCCAACCCGCTCACTTGAACCGGCGACAAGCGCTCCGCAGCCGTTTCGCCGCTCACCCCATCGCCTACCCAGCAGGTACATCCACCGGCACAGAAGAGGCAGAGGCAAACTGTTGGCTTACCACCAGCAAAATAGCGCATAGGAAGCACGCCAATAAACCGACACGAACGAAGAAGTTCACACGCGACGGCTGCGACACAGGGGGATTCTCCTCATTGTAATTCTCGTTGTAAGGGTCGGAGGTGATAAAGGTGATGCAGGTGTGGTGAAAGATGAAAAAGCAAACGGCTCTGAAGCCCACTGTTGGGCCTCAGAGCCGTTTGCATACAAGCACCTCCGTAGTCAAACAAGGGATGTTATCCTACCGGAAGGTGCAGTGGGGCGCCTGATGGGTCTCGAACCCACAACCCCCAGATCCACAATCTGGTGCTCTGCCGTTGAGCTACAGGCGCCATACAATCGAAACAAGAGTTCTTACAAAAAGAACCGGGGCAGGAAGGCCCGCCCCGGCGCTGGCTGGGGGACAGGGATTCGAACCCCGATTGACGGATCCAAAGTCCGTAGTCCTGCC
>CAZZNG010000379.1:0-4143 GCA_964655505.1 uncultured Litorilinea sp.
TGTTGGGGTTGGCGACCAACACCACCACAAGCCCCCCGCGGTATAGGGTGGGCATCGTAAAGGCCAGGAAGCCGCTCTCGGCGTCGTACGCGCCGCGCTGGACGACCCACTGGTCTTCTGCGGTATGGAGGCTGCCCCGGACACCAGGAACGAGCACCGCCGCGGCCAACTCTTCCGGGTTCACGCCGTCGGGCACAGGTAGGCCGACCACAAGGGGCGCGTCGAGCGCAGCCGAGACCGTCTTGGTAACCGTGCCGAAGTTGAAATAGTGCCCAATCGGGTTCAGCGCGGCATGTAGCGGTGTGATCGGCTCTGACACGGCTACGATGTAGCTCACGCGCGGCTCCGGCAGCGTGTTGTCTACCGTGCCCAGCACCGCGCCGAAGTTGCTCTGGATGTAGCTGCCGTTGGTGAGCAACTGCACAATCGGCAATGGATCGTCGGGTGGTGTACCGTCATCGTCATCCGGTGGCGTGTCATCATCATCCGGCGGTGTACCGTCATCTGGCGGTGTACCCTCGTCGGGCGGTGTGCCTTCATCCGGCGGCGTGCCTTCATCCGGCGGCGTGCCTTCATCCGGCGGCGTGCCATCATCCGGCGGTGTACCGTCATCTGGCGGTGTATTATCATCGTCGGGCGGTGTGCCATCGTCCGGCGGCGTCCCCTCATCTGGTTGCGTGTCGTCTTCGTCTGGCGGGAGAGAAGTGGCGCCTGGAACCTGAACACGGGGGAGGAAGAGTTGATTGTTCAACGCTGCCGCACTGGGTTGAATCGGTGGGGCCGCGTCCGTTGCGGCGTTGATGGTGCCGCTTGCGGGTTCCAAGTTTTCGGGTATCAGCCATTCTAATTCCGGATCATCCGGCTCATCGGCAGTGGGGCGATCATCAAAGATTACCACCGCGCCGCTGCGGTCTAAATCCTCCAAAGTTGCATCAGGCTCCAAATTTGCCTCGGGGGCACCGGCCAAGATAAGCCCGTCGTAGATCGCGACGCTTTGGCCCAGGTTGCCGCCGCCATCGATCAGATCGGCCGTAAAGAAGCCGGTCTCTTCCCAGCCTTCCGCGCCAAGTTCAAAGCGGAAGACCGCGCCCCAATAGTCGAAGTCATAATATGGATGGTTGTGCGCGCCGGCAACGACGATTTCGTTATGCGTAGCGACTGCGTTCCCAAATCTGTGATATTGGTCCTGTGACGAAGGTGTTACCACATAGTCGTCTTGGCCGGGCGCATCTTGGCGGATAGCCACAGTGCCCGCGTAGGTTAGACCATTGGCCGTGTGTTGGGGAGAGCCGACGACAAAGGTTGCGGCGTGGACGGCGACGGCATAACCAAAGCGCTCATAGCTTGCCCCTTGCGGGTTGGCGATATAGCCATCCGGGCTATAGCTCGGATCATTCGCTCCTTTTTTCCAGACGAACGCTTTGCCCCACTGGTCGTTATCCTCGTGGACGCTGCCCCGGGGGGAGCCGACGACAACATAGTGCGTGTCTCCTTGAAGGTCGAGGGCCACGCTTGCGCCAAATTCATCGATGTTGCGCCCTTCTAGGTTGGAAAATTCTCCAACCTTGGACCAATCGCCAACCTGTTCCGAGCGGGTGTATAGATAGGCTGCGCCACGGGATGAGAGCCGACCGCTATCAGGGTGGAACACATCCGCGTCCGGTGCGCCGATGAGCACCACACCCTCTTCGATGGCGACGCTCGTCCCAAATTTGGCGGATGACCCCATGATGAGATTGCCATCTACGGGGTGATATTCGATATTGCGCTCATAGTGGGTGGGACGCCAGGTCGGGTCATCGGCTGTGCGTTCGATGAAAAGGACGCCGCCATTATTGTTCACAGGGTCATCTGCGCCCGGCGCGCCCGCGACGATGATATCACCGTCTACGGCGACGCTCTCTCCGAAGTAGGCGAACTCATTTGGCGTTGTGAGTGTGATGCTCGCCTGCAATGCCCAATTCTCTGGGGCGTCGGCGTCCAGCGCATAGATGTAAACCATGCCCTGGTACATACCGTCCTCACCCACTGTTGTCCTCGGCGCGCCCACCACCAGCGTCTCGCCATCATAGTCAATGGCCGCGCCGAACTGCACTGCCCCTTCGGGTGGGGTAATATAGATCGTGTGGGCCGGAGTTGTCTGGAAATTCTCTGTTTGGGCAGCCGGTGCAGCGTGTGCTGCGGGGGGTGGAATAGCGAGGGTGAGCAATAAGAGGAAACTCAGCGATAGCCAGGTCGGACGGAGTCTTCGGCCTGGGGCCTTCATAGATAGCCTCCCGGTCAATGTAGCGACTGCAATGGATGTGGAAAAGATAGCACGGGGGGCAATGGCGGAAAGCAGCCATTGCCCCCCGTGCCTTGTGTAGCTCATCACTATTATACACATAAAGAGCGAATGGGCAAGGTGGGTACCCTCGGCCCGCCCCAGGGGAAATTGGCCCCAAACAGAAAAGGGGCACGGATTTAGCCGTGCCCCCTCCGTATATCTCGCCTGCGTATCGAATCTTTAGCAGGGACTGCCGAGAAGCAACATCCGGCGCGCTTTACGCAAAAATCTCGTCGACCGGAATCTTGGCGTCGGCAAAGCGGCCGACTTCGATGACCTCGCCGGGCAGGTAAATGCTCGCCACGCGATAGCTCTGCCCATCCAGCGCGTAGATTTCGACCGAGCGATCTTCGGGGTCGACGATCCAATACTCGGCAACGCCGTGCTTGGCATACAGCGGCAGCTTGAGCTTGCGGTCAGCGCGCACCGTGCTAGGCGAGAGGATCTCGATTGCCAAGTCCGGCGCACCGTTGATGGCGGCGCGACCGACCAGCTTGGCCGCGCGCCCTTTGCTGATAAAGACCAGGTCGGGCTGGGCAATTTGCGCCTCGCGCGCCAGGATCACGTCCAGGGGCGCGGCCAGTACCAAGCCTAGCCCTTGCTGCTTGGCATATTGGCCCAAGAGCAGCATAAGGTTGGCCGCGATCATCTGATGCTGGGGAGAGCGAGCCGGGGTCATGATGATATCTCCATTCAGATATTCGACTCGCAGCGACGGATGCTCTTCAACCGCTGCGGCATACTCCGCAAGGTCTTTCTTCGGCAACACTAATTGGCGATCCGGCGCGGCGGCCGTAGGCGGCACTGAACTCATGCTGGCTTCTCCTCATTAACTTGATTCACTTGGGCGCGCAAGCCATCAGGAATGCGCGCCGGGTCGTCCACCAACGCTACCAGTCGGCGGAGATTTTTTCTGTCGTCTTCTAAATCTTCCTCTTTGGGCGTTTCTAATAACATGGGAACCCCACACCAACGCATATCATTTAAGACTCGGTGAAAGGCGCCCTCCCCAATTTCGCCTTCACCGATATGCGTATGCCGGTCGAGCCGGCTGCCTAACCCGCCTTTGCTGTCATTGAGATGCCAGCACTTCATCCATTCAAGGCCGATCTGTTCGTCCACTTCCGCGACCAGCGCCTCATAGCCCTCGTCGCTGCGTAGATCGTAGCCCGCCGCAAAAGCGTGGCACGTATCCAGGCAGATGCCCACGCGGCTCGCATCGTCGACTTGCTCGATGATCTGGCGCAATTCCGCCACGTTGGAACCGCAGGTCGTACCCTGACCCGCCATCAACTCCAGCAGCGTCAGCGTATCGGCACATTCCGGCGTCTCTTGGTGAATGCGGTTGAGCGCCTGCGCGACGCGACGGATGCCTGCATCCAGCCCCGATCCGGTATGCGCGCCAGGGTGCAAGACGACCCCGGGAATGCCGTAGGCATGGGCGCGCTGGAGTTCGTCACGGTGGGCCGCCAAGCTCTTTTCCCACAAGGCATCCTTTGGACTCGCCAAGTTGATCAAGTAGCTAGCATGGCTGACAGCGTCCACAATCCCCAGGGCGTGCTTCTGCTCGTTCCAGCGCTGAACGTCCGCCGGGTCAACCGGCGGCCCTTGCCATTGCCGGTTGTTCTTGGTGAATACCTGAACCGCGTTGCTTTGGACTGATGCGGCGCGGTCCAATGCCTGGCTCACCCCACCGGCAATGGACATGTGCGCGCCGAGCTTCAACATCCCCATTTAACGTTCTGCCGCGACTTGTTGCCCGCCACCCGCGCGCGCACGGTCGCTCTGCATGTGGCAGTTCTTGTATTTCTTGCCGC
>CAZZNG010000380.1:0-4094 GCA_964655505.1 uncultured Litorilinea sp.
TCAAAGCCTGTTCACCAGAGAAAACGTGCTTGAGCACGTTTCCCACCACTCGGCGCAGGCTTGAGCCTGCGCTGCAAACCGGATACCCCCATTCATTCCTTAGCCTCCATCGAGCGTCCGGGAAGATCCCCTCACGCCTACAAATAGACCCGCTCCGCCGCGCGCAGCGCACGATAGCGCGCAAACGCTTTGCGCGCATCCTCCAAGCCAAGCAGCGTCCTAAGCGTCGTGCCGCGAAAGGTCCACCCGATCATATAGGGCGCGTTGCGCAGCAAAAAGAGCGGGCTGTAGGGAATCGTCGTCAGCCCGTGGCGCAACTTCATCCAACGCTCGGCGCGCCAGCGCAGAAACTCCACCTCCTCCGCGCTCAAATGCTGGGTGCGAACCACCGCGGTCGTGCCGTCATAGGTTGCCACATCCTGGTTGATGATCAGCCCGCGTGCGCGAAAGTCCTTCGTCATGGGCGTGCGCGGGTAAGGGGTCGGGTGCTGGATGTAGGGCCAATCAATATGGCGGCGCGCAAAGGCCAGATTCGCCTCAATCGACTCGCGCGTGTCGTCCGGGTTGCCGACAATCAGCCCGCCGACCACATACATGCCGTTGCGGTGGATGTAGTCGATGGCCTGCAGCGACGCGTTGCCGGTGCGATGGCCGTTTTCACGCCGCGCGTTCTTGGCGCTGGCGCGCAGAAACTCAAGATCCGCCTCCAGAATATTTTCAATGCCCAGAAAGACATAGCGAAAGCCTGCCCGCCGCATCAGCGGTGCAAGCGTCTCGCCGTGGTTGGCAATGGCCGAAGTCATGGCCTGCACCGTATACGAAATGTCGTTCAGCCCCGCGTCGATGATCGCCCCGCACAGCGCCTCGAAGCGCCGGATATTCAGCGTGATATTGTCGTCGATCAGAAAGATGGCGCGTGCGCCGTGCTCGCGCGCATCGTGGATATCCGCCAGCACGCGATCAAGCGAATAGGTGTTGAAGTTGCGCCCTAGCATTTCGATAATCGAGCAAAAGCTGCAATCAAAGGTGCAGCCGCGCGACGTCTCCACCACATCCGACTGCCGCCCCATCATGGTATAGCCGCGCAGCACCCGCGCCGCGCGGTTGGGCAGCCGGATCTCGCCCTCTTGCAGCCGGTGTGCGGCGCGATCCGCGTTGTGATGAAAGCCATCGCCACAGCGATAGGAAAGGCCGGGGATGGCTGCATAGCTGCCCCCCGTCTCCATCGCGCACAGCAGTTCGCGAAAGGTCACCTCGCCTTCACCGCGCACAATGAAATCGACCCCCGCGTCCAGCCCATCAGCATACGCGCCAGGGTCGAGCGTGGGGTCATAGCCGCCCACCACCACCTGCACACCCGGTCGCAGCGAACGCACCAGGTGGATGATCCGCTTGGCCGTTTTGCGTTGAAAAGTCATGACCGAGAGGCCCACCACATCCGGTTGCAGATCGCGCACCAACTGCTCCACCGTGGACCGCACCCGCTGCTGCACCAAGATCAAATCCGCCACCGCCACACGGTGGTGCGGGTCCACATTCCCGGCCAACGAAGTCAGCGCGCCGTTGGGCATCCGGATCACGCGCGCGGGCATGTGCTCGAACGAATCGGGCATCGACAGCAGCAGAATATTCATGCTGGGTTCCTCCGGGACAACAGAACAGCCGGGACAAGAAGAAACGAGGAGAGGGGGTGCGTGGCGCGGAGGAAGCGCCTACTGCGAGTATACGACGGCTGTCAAGCGCGTGCGCGGGCTGGGGGCCGCGGCTGGGGAACGGTGCAAAACGCCTGACCGCGGGATGATCTTCCCGTGGGTATTCCACTCATGTGGGGATGCATCTTCCCGGAAGCTCGATGAAGGTTAAAAAATTAATTGGGCTATCAGGAGCGCAGGCAAAATCGATCCGGAAGGTGAATCCTTTGAATGGAATTACCCGATCAATTTGTTGACGCCCTTGGAGCTTCCGGGAAGATCGAATTAACGAAGCCTCTACGCCTCCCGCGCGAAGAGCGGATCAGCCTCGTCTTTGATCTGCTGCGCCACCTCTGCCGCGCTCGCGCTCCCGCTCCAAAGCAGGTCCATCTTGGGCGTATAGATGCGCTGGGTGATCTCCGGCCACAGCACATGCACCGGGTCGCGCACCACATACTCCTGCGCCTGGGCAAACGCCTGCGAATTGGACGGAGGCAAGTCGGGGCTGAGGAATTCATCCGACATCACCACCGAGACGCGCGCCGGTGTGGTCGCGCCCGCGGCCACCTCGTCCAGTTCAGCCTGCGCCGAGCTAATGTGCTGCAAGAAGGCCCAGGCCGCGTCCGGCGCTTGGGTAGCCGCGGCCGCCGCCCAGCCCGTGCCGCCGCCGCCCGTGCCCCGACGCTGGCTGCGCCCAATCGGGATCGTGCCCACGTCCCAGCGGAACGTCTCGATGGTGCGATAGCGATTAACCGAGGAAGGATTGCCGATCATCATGCCCACGCGCCCGCTGGCGAACAGTTCAAACCCGCCCATCTCCGATTCCAGATCGGGCCGCGGCGCGACTTGGTGCGTATGCATCAAATCCTGCACGAATTGCAGCGCCTCCACCGACCCCTCGTCGGTCATGGCCGAATCGGTGGCGACGCCCCGATCGTCCTTATGCACCAGCGCGCCGTCGTTACAATAGAGCCACGACGCCCACGGGCGCTGTCCTCGGTTGACCAAGAAGCCCCACTGCTCGGTGCGGCCATTGGCGCTCTTGGTCAACGCCTGGGCAGCCTCTAAAAAGACATCAAAGGTCCAGTTCGTATCCTCCCAATCCGCCGGGGGCAGCGCCACCCCTGCTTCTTCAAAGAGGTCAACATTATAGAAAAGGTTCTGGTTGCCATAGTCACGCGGCAGCGCATAGGTGCTGCCGTCCCATTGATAAAGCGTCACCGAGTCGGGCCGGAAGTCGGACAGATCATAGGCATCGCGCGCAATGTAGTCGTCCAACACCAAATGCATCTGCTTCTCGGCCACGGTGATAATCGGCGTGACCTCCTGCAAATAGCGGTAGATGTCCGCCGGGGTTCCCGCGGCATACAACGTCTGAATCTTGGTCGTATACTCCTGCGGCACGGTCTGATGGTCGATGCGAACGTCCGGGTTCGCCTCCATGAACTCCTGCGCCCATTTGTCACGCACCTTGATATGACCGTCGTTGATCGTGTCCACAATAAACGTCAGGGTCACCTGCTCCGCGGCCGGGGCGCTGCTGTCGCTTGCACCGGCCCCGCTGCTGGGCGCGACCGTAGGCGCACACGCGGCCAAGCCCAATGCCGCGGCCGCGGTCAAGGCGCTGCCGCGCAGAAAATCGCGCCGCGACAGGGAGCGAGATGAAGAAGCGCGGGATGAAAGAGAGCGATGCAGGTTCATACAGGTTCCTTTCTGATTCCTCAAATGATCAACAGGGGGGATATCAACTACAGGGTGGATCAACTGTATTAGGAACAGACGTGGGGCTACTGCTTGACCCCGGTGAACACAATGCCTTGCATGAAATAACGCTGCGCGGAGAAGAACAGCACCAAGACCGGCAGCATGGTCAACAACGACGCGGCCATCAACAGGTTCCAGCTAGTGCTTGCCTCGCCCTGGAACATGCGCAGGCCCAACGCCAGGGTGAACTTGTTCTGACTGTGCAGGTAGATCAGCGGTGTCAAAAATTCATTCCAAGTCCCATTAAACACAAAGATCACGACGATGATCACCGCGGGCTTTGCCAGGGGCAGGATGATGCGCCAAAAGACGCCCCAATTGGAGCAGCCGTCGATGCGCGCCGCGTCGTCCAGGTCGCGCGGCAGGGTCATCATGTACTGGCGCACCAAAAACGTCAGCCAAGGCCCGCCGAAAAAGGCAGGCACAATCAGTGGCAAATAGGTGTTGATCCAGCCAAACTGCTTGAACAAAATAAACTGCGGGATCAGCGTAATGTGCGGGGGCAGCATCATGGTCGAGAGCATGAGCAGGAACATGGCGTTGCGCCCCCACCAGCGCAGCCGCGAAAAGGCAAAGGCCACCAGCATGATCGAGATGACCTTGCCCACAATGCTCAACCCGGTGATAAAGGTCGTGTTC
>CAZZNG010000381.1:0-4050 GCA_964655505.1 uncultured Litorilinea sp.
CTGCCTTTGGCGATTAACTGCCCTTGGTGGCTAGCATCCAGGAGCAAACCCCATGACTGCCGACGAACTGCGCCAAACGCTGCTCGCCTTTCCCGCCGTCACCGAAGAAACGCCCTTTGGCCCCGGCGTGCTCGTCTATAAAGTATGCGGCAAAATGTTTGCGCTCACGCCGGTCGAACCGCCCCTCAGCGTCAGCCTCAAATGCGATCCCTTCCTGGCCCAACTGCTGCGCGACACCTATCCAGCGGTCACCCCTGGCTATCACCTCAACAAGCGCCACTGGAACACCGTCCTGCTCGACGGTGACGACCCCGTGCCCGATGACGAACTGCGCGCCTGGATCGTCGACTCCTACGATCTGGTCGTCAAAGGGCTGCCCAAGCGTCTGCGTGCCCAACTGGGCCGCGCCTGACCTGTCGAAAACGCCGCTACTGAAAACGCTGCACTTGCGCCCAAAATTCAGGCCACGTCCCCCGCAGCCCGCGACAGACCAAAATGAGCGGATGGCTGCTTGTCTCCTCGTTGACCACATTGTAAGGATTCGGGTTGCGCCCCGCCACCACACACGCATCAAAAAAGCGGCTGGCCTCGGCTTGCTCCACGCCGAGCACAATCAGCGTCTGCGGCGGCGGCTCGCCATAGCCCCGATACCACGAACTATTGCCGCCGCTGATCGGCTCCGGCAGCCCATGCGCGGGTCCATACAGCGCCAGCGCGCCCTTTTCGCCATAGTTCCCGGCAAAGATGCCGGTTACGGCCTGCTCCTCCGGCGGCAGCGCCTGATAAACCTGCGCCACTGCCTCCACCAGTTCAGGCCAGCCGATCATCTCGCGCAGTTCGCCGTTGACCTCATTGGCGATCGCCCACAGCGGTGAATGGATCGGCGCAAAGGGCAGCGACAGCGCGGCCCCCGTACCCACCCCAAGCACCAGCAGCAGCGCCACCACGCCCCCGCGCACGGCTCGCTGCACGCCCGGTCGCCATCGCTGCATCGCCCCTTCAAACCAGACCGCGCCCGCGGCCATCAGCATGGGATAGGCAGGCGCAATATAGTATGAGCGCCCTTGCTGCACCAGGAACAGCACAAAGGGAATCACAAACATCCACCCCAGCGCAGCAAAAGCGCGCAGCCGCGGCGTGAACCAGACAGCCAACAACCCCGCGATCCACAGCGGAATGGTCAGCGGCGAAACCGTTACATAGAGCTGCTCGACCAAGTACCCTTCGGTTCGGCCCCAGGCCGCATCGCGCGCGCGGATGCTCTGCAAAAACGCCAGCGTGACAAACTCATGCTGCACTTGCCACAACAGATTGGGCAGACAGATCAGCAGGGCAAGCCCCACCCCGGCCCACAGCCAGGGCGAACGCAGATGCCGCCGCAGTGGCGTCAGCAGCACGCCCGCGGCCACCCCCAGCGCTAAAAAGAGCATGGTGTACTTGGTCATCAGCCCCAGCCCAATCGCCGTGCCTACCGCCAACCACCAACGCGGGTCATCGCTGCGAATCACCCGCACCACAGCCCACGCCACCACAACCCACCAGAAATAATCAAAGGACATATATTGCAGCAGCAGTCCTGCGGTCAGCCCAATCGGCGCAGCGCTCATCGCCAGCGCCGCCGCCACCATCGCCCAGCGCCCGCCGCCCATGTCGCGCACCATCAGCCCCACCAGGATCACCCCAATCGACTGCGCTAGCGCAGGCAGCATACGCAGCGCCAACAGCGACGGGCCAAACAGTTCCAGGCCAAAACGGGCGATCAACGGCGTCAGCGGCGGATAGGCCACATAGCCCCAATCCAGATAGCGCGCATTGTCCAGAATATCCAGTTCGTCCCGATGGAATCCATAATGGCCGTTGCCCGCCAGGTGCAGCAGCAGCCGGGCCAGGGCCAACAGCCCCAACACCCACAGATCGCTGCGCAGCGGGCGCGCCGGTGTGCGTTCAACTACCTTCATCCTCGCTCCCACATCGTTGAACCGACTGTCTCTCGACCTCCATACCGCCCGAAGGAGCATCGCGGCTGCTCGATCCGTTCATGCCGCCTTAGCGAACGGGATACTCGCCGGTCAAGCTCGTGATCGTGCGCTCAAGCGCAGCCCGCGCCCGCTCGCTGATAGGCTCACCGTGGCGATGCGACTTATGCTGTGAAATAAACGATTCTAGCTCCTCGCCGAGCGCGGCCCACGCCTGCTGCTCAATCGCCAGCAGTCTTTGGCGCTGGGCCTCCTTCGCCACCCGCGCCGCCATCAACAAATGGGGCAAGCAAAGCCCGCCCGCTGCCAACAGCGCGGGCGCAAGCTCATCCAAATGCGCCAAGAGTTCGTCAACCCCGCGCCGTTCTTCCTCTGCCTGGCGCACACAAGCCGGGCACGGCTGCACCCCCTCCGGCAGCGACCACCGTTCGACCGTGCCCTGAGCCACAGGCCCAGGCCGCGCCCAAAACGGCACTCGCTGCGGCGCAGACTCCGCAGCGGCGGCGACCAACGCGGGCAGCCGCTGCTGTGCCGCCAACAGCGCGGCCCGCTCCAGTACCGCCGCGCCCAAACGCTGGCCGCCATAGGTCAACAGCTCGCGGCTGTGCCGCCCGCAAAATCCCAACGACGCCGTGACCATTGCATGCACATTCAGATCGGTCGAAGACTCCCATAACATGGTATCCAGATAGACGCCGACAGCGGCCAGCCCCAACCGGCAGATGGGGCAGCCTTCCTCGCGTATCACGACCTGAAGCTGCTGATAGGTTGCGGTCTCTTTCGCCATGACAGCCTCCTGCCTCTGCGGCCTATTTTTAGCACTTGCCAAACCAGAACTCATGTTCTACAATGCAACACAAGGACAAGCCAATCAGCAGACAAGCCAATCAGAAAAGGTCACAAAACCAAATCAGAAAATAGGGAGAGCGCATGACGGACACAGCCGCCACGACCACAACCGCGACCACGCCCCATCTCCAGAGCAACTTCTATATCACCGAACTGGATGCCTGCTGGCTCATCGGCCTGGGCAGCGCCGGTCCCTACTTCGCGCCCGACGCGCTTGACCACAACTGGGTGCATCCCATCTGGCGCGAGTTTCTGCGCCGCGTGGACGAACTGCCCGCCGCGCCCGTCGGTCGCTCGTACATCAGCCCCGTCCACAGCCGCGAAAGCGACTTCACCTTCTACTGCGGCGTGACCGTCAGCCAACAGCCTACAGAAATTCCCAGCGGCATGGTCAGCCTCTACCTACCCGCCCACACCTACGCCGTGGGCCATGTGGAAGGCCCGCGCAGCCAGATCGAAGCCGTCTACCGCCAACTGCCCGAATGGGTCGCCGCGCAGGGTCGCAGCGTCAACCGCGCCATTCTCTCACTCGAAGTCTACCCCCACGGCCCCAACCTAGAGCTAGACGGCATCCACCACTATGACATCTATCTGCCCCTGCTGGATTAAGGGCACGCTGCCCAGCTTCCGGGAAGATCCGCCTTCTGGATCGAATCTGCCAGCGATGCTGATTACCCCATTCATTTCCTAACCTGCATGGAACTTCCCGGAAGCTTAAGAAATCGATCAAAAACGCCCGCGCCGTGATCAGCGTGATCGCGGCAGCGGGCGTCACTTTCTCATCCTGCGACCTGTCAAGCCGCGACCCACCCAGCGCTAGGCATACGCCTCCATCGGCGGACAGGTGCAGACCAGATTACGGTCGCCATACACATTGTCGATGCGCCCCACCGCGGGCCAGAATTTGAAATCCCGGCTCTCCGGCGCGGGATACGCCGCCTGCTCGCGCGAATAGGCCCGATCCCACGCATCCGCGGCCACTGCCTGCGCCGTATGCGGCGCGCCGCGCAGCACGCTCTCGGCTGCGGCAACCTCGCCCCGCTCCACCGCGGCGATCTCTTCGCGAATGGCAATCATCGCATCGCAGAAGCGATCCAACTCCGCCTTGGATTCGCTCTCGGTCGGCTCGATCATCAGCGTGCCCGCCACAGGGAAGGACATAGTCGGCGCGTGGAAGCCGTAATCCATCAGCCGCTTGGCAATGTCGTCCACCTCGATCCCGGCT
>CAZZNG010000382.1:0-4001 GCA_964655505.1 uncultured Litorilinea sp.
TATGCGGAGGTCTTTGAACGCATTCCCTTTTGGCAGCAGATCTTGAACAGCTTCACCGTCTCGGTCTCGGTTGTCCTCGGACAACTAATAACTGCATCCCTTGCCGGCTATGCCTTTGCTCGGCTAGAGTTTCCCTTTCGGAACGTGCTTTTTTGGCTCGTGATGGCGACCATGATGATCCCGATCCAGGCCACGATCATCCCCGTCTTTATCTTGATGAGCCGCTATCTGGGTCTGGGCGATACATTGGCATCGCTGATTTTGCCGTCGTTGCCCACGGCTTTCGGCACGTTCTTGCTGCGCCAATATTTCATGGCGATCCCCAATGAGTTTGAAGAGGCAGCTGTCATCGACGGGGCCAATCCCTTTCAAGTCTTTTACCGCATCTATCTGCCGTTGGTCTCGTCCGGTCTGGCGGTTTTAGCTGTGCTCACGTTCAATTCACACTGGAACGAATTTTTCCGTCCGCTGATCTTTATGATCACCAAAGAGAAATTCACGATCCCGCTTGGCCTCTTCGATCTACAGGGATTCATGATGACCGGCAGCATCTCTGTCGTGCTGGCGGGGATTGTGCTGTCGATGATTCCCGTGCTAATCGTCTATCTCTTTGGGCAGCGCTACTTGATCGAAGGCATTATGATGGGTGGGCTGAAGGCGTAGACGCCACTGCCCGCCCCCTGCCCAAATCACGCTGGAGAGCCGATCCAAATGACCGTTTCCCACACAAACACCAACGCGACTCGTTCTGCGCAGATGCTGCTCGAGGAGCGAATGCAGCCCATGAAATCCGACCCGCGGGTACAGCATTTTGCCGCAGAGCGCAGCCGCCTGGCCGCGGACCCCTATCGCCCCCTCTATCACTTTTCGCCGCCGTCCCACTGGATGAACGACCCCAATGGCTTGTGCCAATGGCAAGGGCTGTATCACCTGTTCTATCAATTCAGACCCGAAGGTGAAGAAAGCAACGTGCATTGGGGCCACGCCGTTAGCCACGACCTTATCCATTGGCACGATCTGCCCATCGCGCTCTATCCTGACCAAGAGAAGGATTGTTACAGCGGCCAAACCCTGGTCGAATCAGACCGCGTCATTGCCACCTATCATGGGACCCAAGCGGGCAACGCGATTGCCACCGCCAGCGACCCGCTGTTAGTCGATTGGCAGAAGCACCCACAAAATCCGGTGATACCGATTGTCCCCATCGATGAGCGCGGCGCGCCCTATCGCATTTTCGATCCCTGCATCTGGAAAGAAGACGACGGGTACTATGCACTCTCCGGCACGTATAAGGACGGCACGCGCGGCATTGACTGTCGCGGCGTCGCGCATCTCTTCCGCTCCACCGATCTGACCCATTGGGAATACTTGGGGGAACTGCTGGAGACCAGTTTTTATACCGAACCGGGGGAAGATGCCGCAGTGCCCAACTTCTGGCCCATCGACGAACGCAAGCACATGCTGCTCTTTTTCAGCCACAAACGCGCGGCGCAATATCTGATCGGCGACTATGACCGCACAACGCACAAGTTCACCCCAACGTCACACGGGCGCATGAACTTTGGGCCGCTTGCCGTTGGGAGCCTCCATGCGCCTTCTGCAACCATCGACGAACAAGGCCGCTTTCTGTCGATTTTCAGCGTCAAAGAGGGCAAGGCCCATCAGGGTTGGAACGATGTCATGACGCTGCCGCGGCAACTCGAACTCCTGGATGATGGAGCCCTACGGATTACGCCTGTGCCGGAGACCGACTCGCTGCGCTTTGACCACAAACGCGTCGCGGCCACGACCATCCCGGCGAATCAAGAGGTTGTCCTCGACGAAGTCGGGGGTAAAGCCATCGAGATCCAGGCGACGCTCGATCCCGGCGCGGCACGCGAAGTCGGTCTGAGCGTGCTACGTTCACCGGATGGAGCGGAGCAGACACTCATTTCCCTATACCAACAAGATCACAGACGGTTTGGACGAAGTTCGCTCCAAATTGACGTTTCAGCGGCATCCTTGCGCGGCGACGTTTTCGCCCGCACACCGGAAATCGCGCCACTCGATCTACAGCCGGGCGAACTGTTGACGCTGCGGGTCTACATCGACCGCAGCATTATCGAGGTCTACGCTAACGATAAGCAATGCTTGACGATCCGCGCCTACCCTGAACGCGAGGACAGTCGCGGCATTGCATTGTTTGCACGGGGTAGTTCGGCCCAATTGCTTGCAATGGATGTCTGGCAGATGCGCTCGATTTGGCCTGAGCTAGCCGATAGAGAGGGTCGCTAACCCTTTTCTTCACATCGCTCAACCGGATTGTCGCCAAACTTGATTGTCCTTTTTGCGCACTATTAACCTGAAAGCAGTGTTACCTGTGGAACCCAAGCATAACACGATACAGAATCCGGCTATTGAACAAGCCATGGCGGCTGTCGCCGCGGCAGTCCCCAAAGCACAGAGCGATCCACGCCGCCCGCGTTATCACTTCTTGCCTCCAGCCAACTGGATGAACGACCCGAACGGCACAATCTATCATAACGGCTTCTATCACGTCTTTTATCAGCATAACCCCTATGCCGATCACTGGGATCACATGCATTGGGGCCATGCACGCAGCCGCGACTTGGTGCATTGGGAACATCTACCCATTGCCTTGTGGCCCTCCCAAGAACAGGGGGAAGCCCATTGCTTTTCCGGCTGTGCGACTGTGACAGAAGAGGGGCAGCCACTCCTGATCTACACCAGTGTTGCAGCGGGCAGCAGAGAGGAGCGCCCTGCAAATGAACAGTGGGGGGCACTGGGCGACGCAGACTGGATCACCTGGACAAAACATCCACAAAACCCGCTGCTTAGCCTGGAAACGCACGGCGGCCCAGCCTTTGGCGGCGAGTGGCGCGACCCCTATGTCTTTCATGCAGACGGGCGAACGCTGCTCGTCGTGGCCGGAGCCTTCGAGGATACGGCAGCCGTCGCACTCTACGAGGCCCAGGACGGCACACTGGCTCGCTGGCACTATCGCAAGCTGCTCTATACGGAGCCGCGCCGACAGACGCGCTTTCTAGAGTGTCCAAACTTCTTCCAAGTGGGCGACCGCTGGGTGCTGCTCACCTCGCCCTATCGCCCCGTGGAGTATGTGACCGGCGATTTTGACACCGACACCCTGACCTTTACGCCACAGCGCAGGGGCGTGCTTGACCCTGGCTACAATGAGCTGGCAACGGCCAATTTCTACGCAACCAATACGCTCTATGCCCCGGATGGGCGCTGCATCCTCCTGGGGTGGGTGCGCGGCTTTGCGCCCGGCCGCGGCTGGAATGGCTATTTGGCTGTGCCGCGTGTCCTGACCATTGACAGCAACTATCAGCCGTGCCAGGAGCCGATTGAAGAACTAAAACAGCTGCGTGGGGCACACCACAGCACACGCGACCAGATGTTGGATAACAACGCCATAACGGTTGACCGGGTGGCGCATCCGTCAGTGGAAATTCTGCTCACCCTTGACCCCGGCGACGCAGCACAATCCGGTCTGCGTTTCGTGCCGGTGGACAGCGCCGAACAACCTGTGACGATCCTCTTCAATCGCCAGGTGCTGCTGGTCAACGGCGTGGGCGTGCCATACGACTGGTCGCCGGGCGAATCGATTCAACTTCGCCTCTTCCTGGATGGAGCGGGGCTGGAGCTTTTTGCCGATGATGGACGGGTAGCCGTCACGCACGCGGTCGATCTGCCCATCGGTGGCATGGACATCGAGGTGTTCGCGCCCAACGGCAAAGCCGCACTCATCGCATATGACCGGTGGGAGATGAAGTCGATCTGGTAACCTTTATCCGCTGGCGTGAATCAATAAGCACAGAGTCAAGCGTCAAACAGCCCAAGCGCAAGGGGTAACGCCGTCGCTTAGGCCGGCAAACCACTTGCGGGACGCTGCATGAACATGATGGATGTACCTTCCCGGAAGCACCGCCCATCTCGCGAGCAGATGGGCATTGAGCAACATTCCATCTCGCGAGCAGATG
>CAZZNG010000383.1:0-3906 GCA_964655505.1 uncultured Litorilinea sp.
CGCTTTAATGGTACGTTTCTAACCAGAGAAGGAATGCCGGATTGGCCGTGGCTGATGAGAGATGTGTCTCGCAGGCGTATCGAAGGGAATGATTGGCCGGAGTTTTGGTCGCATTACCCTACATTGCGGCAAGAAAACGCGCTTGTGAAGCGCGGATGGAGTGATGACTTGGCGCATGGCGTCAACCAGATTTGGCAAGAGCGCGAAGTGCTCTGTCATGCACTAGAGCGGCTGCCGCAAACCCTGAACCACTATGATGCCGGACGCAAAAATCTCTTTGCGCGCAGACAAGCAAATGGAGCCTTTGAGACGCTTGCCGTGGATTGGGGTTCTGCCGGCATTGGAGCAGTTGGCGAGGACTTGGCTGTCTTTGTTTCACAGCCTGTCTACTGGTTCAATGGCGTTTCCCCAGAACAACTGCAGGGGCTAGATGAGATTGCCTTTGATGGCTACATGCAAGGATTACGCGACGTGGGTTGGGAAGGGAATGCGGCGCTTGTACGGTTGGGGTATACAGCAAGTCTAGCCATGCGCTGCGGTTTTGGCATTTTTATCGTGGAGTGGGTCGCTCGCGATCAGGCTCTGCGAAGCTGGATTGAGGCGGCGATGGCACACTCGATCGAGGAGATTACCGACACGTTGCGCGGCTTACGCCCCTTTGTGGTTGCATGCGGTGAGGAAGCGCGCCGACTGCTCACCGCACAAGAGGTAAAGCGCTATTTGTAGAGTTGTTAGCATCATCTTCGCCCCGCAGCAGCTTAGACGGTGTACTACTGGCTGCTTTAGCTGAGAAGTTCAGACTCTCACGCTACCTGGACTAGTTTCTGGAGACAGGTCATTTGCGTTTGCAGATCGACCGGTGTCTGTCTACTATAGGCACCAGGTTTCGCTAATCATCGCCAGAGTACTCCAACTCGCACCAACCAATACCCACACTCTATTCATCCCACTCTATATAATCTAATGCTCTACTCGGAAAGTAGAGCTATGCACGTACATCCATCGCGCCTACGCTATCGACGTATCACCTTTGTTTTGCTGGCTGCTACATGTGCAATTGGTCTATTGCTGTTCGGTAATATTTTGTTCTCTCGCCATCCCCATCAACTTTACGCCCAAGCCCCGTCAACCAGCGCCGCCACACTTGTGGTGCAAACACTGGATGACGCGCTGGTGAACCTGTTTGTGGGATCACTTGCACCCTGCGCGATGCCATTCACACAGCCAACGCGCTCGCGGGCGCGGACACGATTGTTTTCGCCGATGGGCTGGCCGGCGAGATTACGCTGGTCGATGCATTGGCCATTAATGACGACGTGACGATTGAAGGCCCTGGGGCCGACCTGCTCACGATCAGTGTGCCCGGTAATAACTTCAACCGGCGAGCCTTTCAGATCAGCGGCATAGCCAACGTCACCCTGCGCGGCATGACCATCCAGCGCACTGGCGATGAGTCCGGCGGCGGCATCTTCAACCTGGGCAACCTAATCATCAGCGACAGCCGGATCAGCGGCAGCAACGCGACGAGCATTAGCGGCGAGGGGTAAGCTGAAGCTGTACGCGTAGGGGTTTCTGAATTTGAGTGCACAGGCTGGCAACGTGAAAAGCGCAACCTGGCAACCCCCTGTGGATTCCACAGGGGGTGATGCGTGTTATCGCCTGTTAACTTGGGGAGTGGGGTGAGGGGATACCAGGCAAAAGCTCCACCTTAGCGTGTGACCAGCGCCCAATCATGCGTAAAGACCTCCACCAGACGTTCATAGACCAACGGATGATCGACCAGCAGCATGATCTCGCGGTTGATCTTGTGGCTGACCTCGCCGCCGTTGAGGCTGCCCAGCGCCGTCCACCTCTCCCCGTTCACCTGCACCAAGACCAACTTCATATGGATGCCGCCGCCGGTAGGGTTGCCGCTGCGCGCCTGTATGTCCAGCCCCTCATGCGCTGCCAGCAGGTTGAGATAGTCGACTGTGGCGCGGTTGGAGCGCAGGGCTTCCGGGTCATCGAAGAAGCTGTCCAGCAGCACATGCACGGTTGCGCCGCGCCGTGCCGCGGCGATGATTGCCTCGAGGCGCGGGTTGGGGTCCGCGATGGGGTTGGAGTCGCCGTCGCCCCAGTATTTGTGTTCGTAGAGCTGGACCAGGTGGATGGCATCGCCAGATCCGGCGCGCGCCAGCAGCGCGGCCAAGCCCGCGTCGGGGCGCAGGTTGTTCTCTGGTGCGCTCACTAGGATAAAGCGGGTCGGGCCGGTCACGGTTCGCGGCGCGGCAAAGGGAGAGGTGGCCTCCACAGGGTAGACGGTTGGCGCGGGCAACGTGTAATCGAGCGGCGGGTCGCCCACCTGGGGATGATCCGGCGTGTAGGGCAGCAGGTCGAGAAAGCGGCCAGGATCCCAGTCTTGGTCAAAGAGGCGCGACAGGGCAGCGGCCACTTCCGGCGCGTCGACCAGTAGATAGGCCCCTCGACGCCCGCCTACGTAGGCTTCGCCCACCGGCATGGCATCCTGGCCGACATTCTCTGTGCCGACCAGGACCATGCGCCCGTCGATGATGCCATACTTGGCGTGGATGTAGCGGTAGCGGGGCGTGAGGCCGCGCGGCGCGCCCTCCCGCATGGCATGATAGCGCACATCGACCCCGGCCTGGGCCATTAAGCGCACACACCAGCGCTGGAGGTCGTCGATGCCGCCGGGCGGCCCACCTTCCAACAGCAGTCGTACTTGGACGCCACGCGCAGCTGCGTCGGCCAACTGTTGGGCCAGTTGTGGATGCTCGAAGGTGTAGAGGCTCAGGTCGATGGTCTGGCGTGCCGCGGCGATATGAGCCGCCCAAGGCGCGTACAACCCTTCGGGCGCGACCGCGACGGTCAGGATGGCAGTGGTGGTGAGTTGGGTGGGGAGCGCCAAGCTCGCGGCATCCCACCCGCCCCAACCGGGATAGCGCACCCGTCGCCCCCATTCCACATCAGCCAGATCGCCTGTCCAATCGGCGGCGCTGTCTGTGTCCAGCGGGCGGTTGGTCTGTGGGTCACGCTTGCGCTCCCAGATCTGGCCCGCTCTGCCGATGCTGCCGCGCGTGTACAACTGGGCCGGTGGGCCTGTCCAGCCTGGCGCGGGGCCGGTGGCGTTGGCATAGAGGAGTGTATCGACCGTCGCGCCCGTGGGGTCGAGCAGACGAATCACGCCGCCGCTGTTGGCTAGACGCAGGCTTGTCCCGATCAGATTGGGGATGGCTGGGTCATCATCCGCGCCCCATTCACAGGCTGGGGCTTCGCCAAAGCTGGCGCGAAAGGCATTGGCTTCGGCGCTGCACCAGGCGCGTGCCCCAGGTGCAAGCACCGGCGCGGCCGCGGGAAAGGTTGCGCCGCGGTTGTTGGCAAGCAGCCGCCACCCGGCCAGGTTGACCGGCGTCGGCCCCACATTCCACAGCAAGATCGCTTCGTCGGCCTCGCCAATACGTGAACTGTCGATGTGTGCGGCCGCGATCAAGACCGGGCCGGGCGTAGGCTGTTGGATAAGCGGCAGGTGGAGCCGATAGGGGCTGTCAGTCGATGGTGCAGCCGTTGACTGGGCAGTTGCGGGCGCGAACGGCGTCACCGCCAGCCAGAGCAGCAGGATAAACCACAAGCCGCGCCCGGCGCGCGATTTCGGCCATTGCCACCAGGGGGAGAAGTGCACAGCCACCTCCAGAAAAGTCAGTCGTGCGTGGGTTGTTGATGGGTTGTGATAAAAGGGCTGGAGAGTTTGCCATCACACCGGCCCTCTGCTATACTATCACATACTTGCGGGGCGTAGCGCAGCTCGGTAGCGCGCTTCAATGGGGTTGAAGAGGTCGGAGGTTCAAATCCTCTCGCCCCGACCAAGTGAAGGCGCAACTGCTTGTTGCACCTCGAGAGAGAGCGTCTGTA
>CAZZNG010000384.1:0-3838 GCA_964655505.1 uncultured Litorilinea sp.
AAAGCGTACCCGCCGCGGTCGAGCTGTTGGGCGTGGTGACTTGGCCGACAGGCACGATGGTGTTTGACACGCAGTTGGGCGGGCTGTCGGCCCTGACCTATGATCCCGATGGCGATGTCTACTATGCCTTGTCCGATGATCGGGGGATGCGCGGGCCGCCGCGCGCCTATCGCTTGACTGTGGACTTGGCAGACGGCAGGTTGCAGCCGGAGGATGTGACCTGGCAGGCTGTGATCCCGCTGCGCACAGGCACGGGCGATCTGTTTTCGACCAACAGCATCGACCCGGAAGGGATTGCCTTTGCCGGGGACCGTCTCTGGGTGGCGTCGGAAGGCAACGGCTCCATGCAGCCGCCTTTGCCGCCCGCGATCTTTGCCTTCACCCTGAACGGCGACTTCATCATTAGCCTGTCGATCCCGGAGAAGTTTTTGCCTGGGCGCGGCTACGGGGCGCGCAACAATCGGGCATTTGAGGGGCTGACGCTGACGCCGGATGGACGCTATCTGGTCGCGGCCATGGAGAACGCTCTGCGCCAGGACGGCCCCAATGCCAGCTTGGAGGAGGCCAGCCCGGCGCGCTGGCTCTGGCTGGACGCGGCGACCGGCGAGCCTGTGCGCGAGGTGGTCTATATAGTCGAGCCTGTGCCCTTTGCGCCGCTGTTTGAAGGCGGGCAGCGCAACAATGGGTTGAGCGATCTGTTGGCGCTGGATTCGGAAGGCCACTTCTTGGCGCTGGAGCGCGGCTTTGCCGTGGGCCGCGGCAACTCCATCCGCATTTATTGGGTGGATACCACCGGCGCGAGCGAGGTGCAGACGGTGGACTCGCTGCCGCAACCCTTGGGCGACATCCAGCCTGCGGCCAAGGCGTTGGTGGTTGATCTGGGCACGTTGGGCTTTCGACCCGACAATGTGGAAGGGATGGCGTTGGGGCCGCGCCTGGCCGATGGCCGCCAGGTGCTGCTCTTGGTGAGCGACAACAACTTTAGCCCTGCCCAGGTGACGCAGTTGATCGCGCTGGCGCTGACGCCGGGCGAGCCGCCCGCGCCCGACGATCAATCTGCGCAGGAGGCCAGCAGCGAGTGATTGGAGGGCTTTGTCCTGGGCATAGACGCCAATAGCGGCGTCGCAGGAGGGCCAAGCGAGGAAGCTATGTTGACCGGGTTACGCTGGCGCTATGTGTGGCGCGGGATCTGGCTCTATCGCACGCGCACTGTGCTGATCATCCTCTCGGTGGCAGTGGGCATCTTTGCGTTTGGCTTGATCATGGGCGCGGCGCGCGCGCTGCGCGTCGAACTGCCCCAGCGCTATCAAGAAGTGCATCCCGCCAGCGCGGTTCTACATGCGTCGCCCTTTGACCTGCCTGTGGTCGATGCCATCGCGCGGATGCCTGAAGTATCGGTGGCAGAGGGACGCACGCGCACCAAAGTGCGCTATTTGAAGCCCAGCGGCGAATGGCACGACCTGGAACTGATCGCGCTGCAAGATTATACCGATAACCAGGTCAACATCGTGCGGCCCTACCGGGGCGCTTGGCCGCCGCCCAAGCATGAACTGCTGGTCGAGCGCATCTCCATCGGCATTATGGGCGTGGCGGTAGGGGATACGATCCTGGTTGAGAACGCGCAGGGGGATCAGCGTCAGATTCGCATCGCGGGGTTGACCCACGACATGAACCAGGCCCCCGCGCAGATCACAGGCGTGCCGCTGGCCTATGTCAGCCGCGATACGTTGGTCTGGCTGGGGCTGGATCGGCGCTTTAATGAGTTGCACCTGTTGGCCGCGGAGCAAAGCAACAACCACGTCCATACACAAGCCGTGGCGCGCGCGGCCACCGACAAACTGGAGCGGGCCGGACTCCAGGTCTATTGGACGGAAGTGCCCAAGCCGGGCCACCATTTTGTCCAAGATTTCATGCCCACGGTCTTGATCATCCTCACCAGTTTGGGGGTGCTGGCGCTGCTGCTTTCGGGCTTTTTGGTGGTCAACGTAATCAGCGCGCTGCTGGCGCAGCAGGCGCGACAGATCGGCGTTATGAAAGCCGTGGGCGCGCGGCCGCCCCAGATCGCCGAGCTTTATCTGCGCATGGTGATCTGCTTTGGCGTCGGCGCGTTGATCGTGGCGATTCCATTTGCCACAGCCGGGGGGCGCGCCTTTGCCCGCTTCATTGCCAGCCAGTTGAATTTTGACCTGACGAGCTTCAATCCCGCGTTGGGGCTGCTCATGTTGCAGATCGGCATGGGCTTGGTGATTCCGGTCTTGGCCGCGCTGGTTCCGGTTCTTTCGACCGCGCGGCGCACCGTGCGCGAGGCGTTGACCGATACAGGGCTGGACGCGAGCGGCCCGCCGCCCACAGGGTTGGCGCTGCGGCTGCTGCGCCTTCAGCAGCGGCTGCCGATCTCGCGGCCCATGCGGCTGTCGCTGCGCAATACCTTTCGCCGCCGCGGGCGTTTGGTGCGCACGTTGATCCCGTTGATTCTGGGCGGCGCGATGTTTATGAGTGTGTTGAGCGTGCGCGCCTCGCTCTTTCGCACGCTGGAAGAGACGCTGGTCGAGCGCGGTTTTGACGTGCAGGTGCAGTTGACCAACCCCACGCAGTTGCGGCGGCTCGATTATGAGGTATCGCAAGTGGCAGGGGTGACGCAGGTCGAAGGTTGGGTGGTGCGCGAGGGTGTGCCTGTGCGCGCGGACGAGACCCAGGGCGACAAGCTACTGCTCCACGGTCTGCCCGCGGAGACAAAGGTCTTTGTGCCCCAGATTGTGGCTGGGCGCTGGCTGCAGCCCGACGACACCAACGCGCTGGTCGTGCCGACGAGCTTGATCGACAAAGAACCGGAGTTCGCCATTGGCAAGACCGTGACCGTGCGCATCAATGGCGCGAATGAACAGTGGGTGATCGTGGGCGTGAACCAGGTTTTTCAGCCGCCGATTGCCCCGGCTATTGTCTACGCCAACCGGCCCTATGTATGGAATGTGTTGGGCGGGTGGGGCCAGGCCGACACGCTGCGCATCTTGACCGAGCCTCACGACGAGGCGACCCATGTGCGCGTGGCGCAGCAGGTCGAAGCGGCATTGCAGCGCGCGGGCATTGGGGTGCGTTCGACCAACAACGCCAGCGAAGACCGGGCGATCTTCTCCGAACGCTTCAACATCATCACCGTGATTCTGCTATTCATGGCCTTTCTGCTGGCGACGGTGGGCAGCTTGGGGCTGATGGGAACCATCAGCATCAATGTGTTGGAGCGCCGCCGCGAGATCGGGGTGCTGCGCGCCATTGGCGCTTCGGACAAAGCTGTGATCCGGCTGTTTGTGGTGGAAGGCGTGGTCATCAGCCTCATGTCTTGGGTGGGCGCGCTGATCCTGGCCCAGTTCATGAGCCGCATCTTGAGCTATGTGGTGGGAATGAACTTTGCCAAGCTGCCGTTGAGCTACGTTTTTGACCTGACCGCGCTGCCTTTGTGGTTGGTGATCATCGTGACGGTGGCTGCGCTGGCGAGTTTTGTGCCTGCGCGCGGCGCGGCTCGCCTCAGCGTGCGCGAGACGCTGGCCTATGACGGGTAGCGGGAACGGCGCGACAAGGGGCCTACTCCACAAGAATTCCCGGCAGATAGACGCGGTGGCGTGGGCTGCTGCCTGGGTCGTCATCCTGGATCGTGCCCGTCGCCCGGTCGTTGGCCGCGTTGGCCCCGACGACTTTGGAGAGGACGAGGTAAAAGCGTTCGTCGCCTTCGACCAAGCTGTCATCCACCAGCGGCACGCTGACGGTCACTGCGCTGGCTCCGATGGGAATTTTGGCCTGGCCGCTGGTCTGTATGTAGTCGTCAGGCGATGTGGCGGAATCG
>CAZZNG010000385.1:0-3785 GCA_964655505.1 uncultured Litorilinea sp.
CCATTACTAGGCGTAGGCTTGAGCCTGCGCCGCAGACTCACCGGGCGGATCTTCCAGGACGCTACGCCCATCTCACGAGCAGATGGGCATCAATCTCGAAGCGTCCCGGGAGGTTAGATCGACAGCCCACTCCCCCCTGCAGACCCCCTGCATGACCCTGCCCCCTACCGCGAACTGGTGACCGGTGGGGGGCAGGTACTTCCGCATAGTATTGTTCCGCGCAGTATTCTACGTGGCGTTATTCCGCACGAACTTACTTCTGCACAGTCCGATTTCTGCACAACCTTATTTCTGCACAATGACGGCTACGTTGCCGTCGCGGCGCATCACGTTGACGCCCACGTCCTCTTCGTGGCGTGTGAGGCTGAGATCGATGCTTGCGCCGTTGACGTGCAGCCCGCGGATCTCGACTTCCTCCAGGAAGTGGGGGAGATGGGGCTGGACAAAGATCACCCGGTTTTCCACCCCGCGCACACGCATGCCGAGACAAGCCTGTAAGAGCAGCAGCACCGAGCCAGCGGCCCAGGCCTGGGGCGAGCAGGAAACCGGGTACTCGGTGGGCTGGGTATCGGGCAATTTGGGAAAGCCGCAGAAGAGTTCGGGCAGACGGTGGAGGTCGAAATAGAGGCTGGCTTCGTAGAGCGCGGTCAGGATGGCGCCGGCCTCGGCTTTCAGCCCATAGCGCGAAAAGCCCGCGGCCACCAGCGCGTTGTCATGGGGCCAGATCGAGCCGTTGTGATAGGACATGGGGTTATAGCGTGCTTCGCTGGTCGCCAGTGTGCGAACCCCCCAACCCGAGAAGCCGCTTTCGTGCATGAGCGTGGCCGCGACTTGCCGGGCGCGCTCCGTGGTGGCGATACCGCTGAAAAGGCAGTGACCCGCGTTGGAGGTGATCAGGCGGCAGGGCGCTTTGTTGCCGTCCAGCGCCAAGGCATAGGTATGCAGATTGTCGATCCAAAAGGCTTCGTTAAAGCGGTGGCGCAGCGCATTGGCTTCGCTGGTGAGCAGCTTAACGCGGCCCCCCAACTCGAGCGCGGAGGCGAGTTTGGCCCCCGCGAGCTTGGCTGCAAAGGTGTAGCCCTGGACTTCGCACAGGGCGATTGGCGGCTCGGCCATGCTGCCGTCGGCGTGAAAGACGGAATCATGTGAATCCTTCCACCCCTGCTGCACAAGCCCATCCTCAGCATAGCGCGCGTATTCGACAAAGCCGTCCCCATCGACATCGCCGAAGCGGTCGAGCCAGACGAGGGCGCGCTCGATGTTGGTCCAGATGGAGCGGATGAAGGCGCGGTCGCCGGTGCGCTCGTAATACGCGCCCGCCAGCATGACAAAGAGGGGAGTAGCGTCTACCGAGCCGTAATAGCAGCCAAAGGGGACTTCGCCCAGTTCGGCCATTTCGCCGCCGCGCGTCTCATGCAGAATCTTGCCTGGCTGGGCATCTTGTTCAGGATTTTCAGCGTTGGCTTGGGTGGCGGCGAGATAGGTCAAGACGCCGCGTGCAATGGCCGGGTTGTGCCAGAGCGTTTCGAGCGCGGTGATGATGCCGTCGCGGCCAAAGGGGGTGCTGAACCAGGGAACGCCTGCATAGGGATAAGGCCCATGCAGGGTGTCTGTACGCAGCATATGCAGATCGGCTATGGAACGGTTCAGCCAGTTGTTGAACTGGTCATTGGAGGTGACGATCTGCGGCTCTTTGGCCTGCGCTTCTATGCGCTGGTGCGCGGCTTGGCGTGCGGTTTCTTCATAATAGTAAGTGGGCCGGGTTGCGCTCCAGATGGCGTTGCGCCGGGTGGAGTCGGCTGCGCCTGCGTCCATCTCACAGGTGATCGCCAGTTGATAGATCGCCTGCTCGCGCGGCGCTAGCTGGATGGCAATGGCCGCGCCCGTCTCGGTCAGCGAATCGGGCGCGGGATCAAAGACGATGCGCGTGCCGCGGATGCGCCCATCCAGCCCTTCATAGACCAGCAGCACGGCATCCTGGCGCAGTTCGGAGGGCAGCCGCTGACCGTGGTGTGGGCGTGGGGTGCCGCGCACCTCGAAGATGTCGGCATAGTCGGCATCGAAGTCGATCGTGAGCGTCAGGTTCACGCTCGATAGCCCGTAGTTATGGATGCAGATCTGCTCATAGCAGGTGTCCTGCCAGAGCATCTTGGCGCGTGCCAGGTGGACAGTGCCGCCCTCAATTGCGTCGGGATCGGCGTGGCTCGGGTCTGGGTTCATCAGGTCGACATTGAAGGTGGTGTTGTTGTTTTGAATGGTTGAACTGAGCAGGAGGGGGTATCTGCCGTTCAAGCGCAGCCGGAACTTGGACAGGAAGCGGGTGTCTTGGTGGTAGATGCCGAACGCCCCACCGCCGGGAACGTCGCTATAGGTTTGGATGTCACCGAAGCGATCAAAGATGGCAAAGATGTCGTTGTGCTTCAGGACGCGCGTCTGCTTGTCTACGCTGGCGGACGCGGAGACATCGTATTCTGTGCCGTTGTGTTCTGTGCCGGGGGTCTGAAGAACTTCCTCAGCCATGGTGTACGGAGTTGCCTCCTCTGAGCTATTGCCTGTCTTTGTAGGTCTTCATAGACGCGCACATAGTCCGATGCCATGCGCGCGGCGGAAAAACGTTCGGTAAAGACACGATGGCAGCGGGCGCGGCTCAATCCACGTACCTGGTGGACGGCTTCAACCGCTGCGTCGATCGTGTCGACCACGAAGCCGGTGACGCCGTCCACCATGACTTCGGGCACGGAGCCATGCGGGAAGGCGATGACGGGCGTGCCGCAAGCCATGGCTTCGATCATGACCAGCCCAAAGGGTTCGGGCCAGGCAATGGGAAAGAGCAGCGCGTAGGCGTTGCCCAGGAAGCTATCTTTGCCGCTCTCGTCGATCTCGCCCAGGAATTCGACTAGGGGGTTGTCAAGCAGGTGCTTGATCTCCTGTTCGAAGTACTGCTTGTCGGCTGCGTCCACCTTGGCGGCAATCTTGAGCGGCATCCCGGCGCGCGTGGCGATTTCGATGGCACGCTCCACGCCTTTTTCGGGCGAGATGCGGCCCAGAAAGGCAAGGTAGTCTCCCGGCGCTGGCTGGAATTTGTGCAGGTCGGCGGGCAGCCCGTGATAGACCGTGGCGCGCCAGTTGGCCCCGGCCAGGGGCTTGCGCTGGGAATCCGAGATGGAGACGAGCGGCATGTCGTGAAATTCTTCGTAGAGCGGGACTAGATCGGGCAGATCGAGCCGCCCGTGCAGGGTCGTCAGGTGCAGATAGAAGTGGTGGCGTGATATTGGGAAATGGAGGTAGTCGACGTGAAAGTGGATCACGTCGAATTCGCTGCTTCGCTGCAGCACCTTTTCCAGCATGAGCACATGGTGGGCCATGCGGTCGATGCACGCTTCATCCAAGCGCAGCGACTTGGGGCAGATCGGCACGAGCCGCGCCTGGGTCTCAGAGTCGCCGCTGGCAAAGAGCGTCACGTCGTGTCCCTGGCGGACCAGTTCTTCCGTCAGGTAGGAGACGATGCGCTCTGTCCCGCCGTAAAGCTTGGGCGGGACGCTTTCATATAAGGGTGCCACTTGTGCAATACGCATATCGTTGCCGTGTGCGTTGACACACGTCCTCCTCTAGATTGAAATTCGGCCTCCAGCATGACACTCGTTGTGCCGGTCGACAATCTATCTAGATATGGGTGGCGGAACCGTTCGCGGATACGCGCTGTCGGGCGTTGCGGGGGGCACGCTGCCCCACCCCCTTTATTGCAATCTTTTCTGCATAGCACCATTTGTGTCTGTGATTCTATC
>CAZZNG010000386.1:0-3776 GCA_964655505.1 uncultured Litorilinea sp.
GAAGCGGTGGACGGTGCAGGACAGCCCGCGCCGCAAGCGACGCCCGCGGCCTAGGCTGGGAGGGTTTCGGGCAGGTCGCCGCCAGGTTCAGGCGGCAGCGTCTCTGCTTCTTCGTCGTGGTCGGGCAGCCGATCTTCTGCCTGGCGAATGACGGGCAGCGCATAGGCGACGACAGCCGCCATAACCGAGAGCAAGCCGGTCAGGGCAATCAACACCCCCATGCCCGCACCGGAACCAGTGCCAAACATAGGGCCGAGCGCGTTTGCCAGCGTTCGGCCCTGTTGCATGGCCGGTTCAAATAGATGATCGGCGAAGGGACCGGCCAGCAACATCCCCAGCGGCCCGGAAATTTGAGCGATGGTGCGCCGCGTGGCAAAGACGCGGCCCTGTACGTCGGGCGCGACTTTAGCCTGCCAAATGGCTTGGTTGGAGCCGTTGATGATGGGGATCACAAAGAGCAGGACAAAGCTCGACGCGATCCACCCCCATAGGGCCTGGCTCGTGCCGAGCACAGTTTGGGCCAAGCCGGACACGATGAAACCCGCCAGCACGCCATGCACACGGCGCTTGGGGCCGCCCCAGGTGCTGATCAACAGGCCGCCGACGAGGCCGCCGACGCCCATGGCGGATTGTACCGAGGCGAGGGTTAGTTCGTTGTTCATGGTGCGCGCCAGGATCATGGGCGGGACGAGGATCAGGCCAAAGCCGCTAAAGAAGTTGCTGGCAAGGAAGGCGAGTTGCAAACCGAGTAGGCTGGGCCGCGCCAGGATGTAGCGGAAGCCGTAGGCAATCTGATGCCAGAAGCTGCCGCCGCTCTCGCGTCCCGCGGCGCTCTGTTTGGGCTGCGGGATGGTGATGATGAGGACCAACCCTACGCCGATCAGGAAGCTGACGATGTCGATGAGCAGGATGCCGCCGATGCCGATGATTGCCAGGAGCAGACCGGCCAAGATGGGCGCGCCGATGATGGAGACGGATTCGGCCAGCGAGAGCAGCCCATTGGCGCGCGCGTACTGGCTCTTGGGCAGCATGGTACTGATGGCGGAGGAAAAGGCCGGAAACTGAAAGGATTCAAAGGTTCCGGCAAACGCGCCCGCTACATAGAGATGCCAGATCTCCAGATTGCCGGTTGTGTAGAGCAGTAGAATGGCGAGCGAGGCAAGCCCCGCGCCGACATCGGCCATGATGATAACGAGCTTGCGCGGCAGCCGGTCGACGATGACGCCTGCAACGGGGCTGATGATGACCGCAGGCGCAAAGGAGAAGACGCCGACCAAGGCTAGGGCTGTTGCCTGGCCGGTCACTTCCCAGGCCCAGATCGTCAGGGCGAAGCGGGACATGCCTGTGCCAAGCAGCGAGACAAGCTGCCCAAACCAGAAGATGAGAAAGGCGTGCATACCGCTTGGCCGCAGGCGGCTTTGTGCTGAACTTGTCGCCATCGATCGCTCTTTCTACAAGTCTTGGACGATCAGCCGGTGGTTTCGCCCTGTGAGGGTCTTCGCGTTTAGCTGAATGGGTGATACCATACTACCCGTTTGAGAGGTCTAGGGCATGATGGGACGGTGCTGTCTAGCACCGCAATGCCCTGTTGCTCATCCCCCAGCAGTCGAGTGGGTAGGGCGTGATTTACCTCCCCGACCTATCAACCCTGCCGGTCATATGACCGGCTTCAAAACCAATATCACAGAATTGTAAGGAGCAAGGAATGCCTAAGCTAACCGTCGAAGGGGTTGGAACATTCGATGTACCTGCAAACAAACGTCTGGTCTTGGCTTTGGGGGACGAGGCCGGTATCGACCAGTTACATGCGTGCGGCGGCAACTGCCGTTGTACCACATGCCGCGTCGAGTTCGTGGAAGGCGAACCGACCAAGATGACCGTCGCCGAGAAGGAAAAGCTGGCCGAGCGGGGCCTTAGCGGCGTGCGCCTCTCCTGCCAGATTTTGGTCGAGCACGATATGCATGTGCGGGCCATCAGCCGGTTGGAAGGCAGCGGTCGCCCGGATGTCGGCCCCCGGCCAGAACCGGATATTCACCCTGAACCGGAATGGACGACGAAGGACTAGCCACTCGACGCTATTTCGTTGTATGGCTGATTCTGGTTTGTCCAACGGTCTGTACGCAATTAGATGACAAGCGGCGGAGTTATCAGGCTCCGCCGCTTTTTAATTTCAATGGATTGATGCGCCTACTCGGATTCAGGCGGCGCGGTGTTGATCATCCACTGCGAGAAGCCGTCCAGGAAGGCGCGGAAGCCGGGCAGATGCTCGGCAGGGAAGTTGTAGCGGGTCGGCGCGTCCTCCAGCACGCGGAAGAAGCACTCCAGCCACACCAGGCGCGCGGGTTCGTCGATGACAAAGGGCATGTGGCGGGCGCGCATCATGGGCGGGCCGTAGAGCTGCTGATAGAGCGGCGGCCCGCCCAACAGCCCCACGAAGAAGGCCGCGGACCGCTCCGATGCCTTGTCCATGTCTTCGGGGAACATGTAACGGATGGACGATTTTTCGAGTTCGCGGTAGAAATCGCGCAGCATGGTATAGATGTTCTCTTGGCCCATGTGCGCGTAGACTTCGCTGCTGGGTGGCGAGACGCGCGGCGGCCCGCCCGGCGGGACATAAATCTCGCGCTGCTCGATTTGGGTTCCTTGTAAAGACAGTGATCCACGCATGAATCGATCTCCTCTATGATCCTCTCTGTGATCGTCTATGTTGATCTTTTCTCTGAAAGATCTTCTCTGTCGTTTCACTGATCATGCCGGTTGCTGGGCGGCAGATTCGGGCGCGGCGCTTTCATCCACGCCGTCGCGTTCACGTTGGGGGTCACCCGCAAACTGGGTGGCGTAGAGGTGGGCATACAGCCCGCCGTGGGCCAGCAGTTCGGCATGGGTTCCCTGCTCGATGATCTTGCCCTGGTCGACCACCAGGATCTTGTCTGCGGCCAGGACGGTCGACAGGCGATGCGCGATGACGATGCTGGTGCGCCCGGCAAAGAGCGGCTCCAGCGCGGCTTGGATCAGCGCTTCGTTTTGCGAATCGAGGTGAGAGGTCGCCTCGTCCAAGACGAGGATGCGCGGGTCTTTGAGGATTACACGCGCAATCGCTAGCCGCTGCTTTTCGCCGCCGGAAAGCCGGTAGCCACGCTCACCCACTACAGTATCATACTGTTCGGGCAATGAAGCAATAAAATCGTGGATGTTGGCGGCGCGGCACGCGGCTTCGATCTCCTCCTGGGTGGCGTCGGGCTTGGCATAGGCCAAGTTGGCGCGGATGGTGTCGTGGAAGAGGTAAGTCTCCTGCGTGACCATGCCGATCTGCTGCGCCAGCGACTCTTGCTGGGTCATGCGCAGGTCGATGCCGTCGATATAGATCGCGCCGCGGGTCGGGTCATAGAGCCGGGGCAGGAGATAGGTGATGGTCGTCTTGCCCGCGCCGCTCGGCCCCACCAGCGCCACCAGTTCGCCTGGCTCCACCGTGAAGGTCACATCTTCCAGCGCCCAGCGCCGAGTCGGGATCAGCCCGGTGCTATCTGTTTGGTCGCCATCTGCTTGGTTGTTGTCTGCGCCGGTGGCGTCGCCGGTTTCCGCTTGTTCATCTGCCACTTGTTCATCTGCTACGGTGTCCATGCCGGGCACGAAGTCCGCACCCTGGTATTGGAACCAAACATGGTCAAAGCGGATCTGTCCTTCGACGTGATCCAGTTTGATGGCGTTGGGCCGGTCTTGGATTTCGACCGGCTTGTCAAGGTATTCAAAGACACGCTCGAAGGAGACCATGGATT
>CAZZNG010000387.1:0-3769 GCA_964655505.1 uncultured Litorilinea sp.
GGGCGACCTGGTGCGGCCCCTGCCGCATCGAAATGCCGGAGATCGTACGCGCCGCATCGGCAAACGACGATCTCCTGGTCATCGCCATGAATGTGCAGGAACAACTCGAAGCGGTCACAGCCTTTGCCGAAGATTTCGACATGAACATCCTCGTCCCCCTCGACACAGAGGCCGAGGTGCGCAACGCCTACGCAGTGCGCGGCATGCCGACCAGCTTTTTCATCGACCGCGAGAACCGCATCCATACCGTCTGGCTCGGCATCCTGACACCCGATGTGCTGACAGACTTGATCGCCGAAATTGTCTAGCCCAACCTGCGGAACTGACGGTGTCCCACTCCGAAGTTGTTGATCACGAATACCGGCTCATGCCTGCCGATCTAGGCGGGAGGCCGCGGCGCGTGATCATCGCCAATGTCACCTACCAGGGCATCGAAGAGATGACGCCTGTGCTGCACTTTGCCGGGCAACCCAAGCGGCTGGCCTTGACGCGGCCCATGGCCCAGCAGTTGACCGCCGCCACCGGAACATCGCTGCGCGCCGCGTGGATGGGTCGTGAAATCCTCCTCCAGCCGCAGATGGGGCCGGAAGGTCCAACCATCGAAATCCTGCCCGCGCAAGGTAGCCGAGCCAGCACGACGATCCCCCCGCGTCTTGGCCCGGATGAACATGGCTGGCGCACAGCCCTCGCCATTGTCCTGGTTGTTGCCATCGCGGGCGCTGTTTACACCTACGTCTTCCTTCCCCAACTTCAAGCCAACCTGGCCGAACTGCTCCGCATCCTAGAATAGCCGTTCGTCGCTTGCTGCCACACCCTCGCCGCGTTGACGCTGCGCGACAATCCCCGTATACTTTCACTGCGTGAAAGGGCTTGAGGGCACGGTCCCTTGCTTGTTGCCGTTGTTTGTTGCTGCAGCCTTCACGCCGCGGCAATCAGGCGACAGCACAAGCCCACCAACAGGAGTGTGTACAGCGGAATGGTGAGGGTCTAGTGGCACAACACGACGACTTTGACATTGTACCGGACGATGAGGGCGGGCGCTTCTCGCGTTCCGGCTGGCTGTGGGTAGCCATTATCGCCATCGTAGCCATCTTTGCGTTTGCCGTCGGCGCGGCCTACGTCGTGGTTGCCGGTCGCCTCGGTTCGCCGGTTGTTCCGCCCACGCCAACCGCAGTGGCGCAAACGAACACCACAGCCACCCCCATCACCATGACCACAGGGATAACCGTCACCGGCACGCCCACGGTAACGCTGACGCCAACCGCGACCGCCACCCTCACCCCTACCCAGACACCCACACCGACCCCCGTGCCACAATGCACACAGCCAGTGGAGGATCTCTTCCGTCCCCTCTACAGCCAAGAGATTTTTGGCTGTCCCGACGCGGCCGCGAGCATCATCTGGGCCGCCTGGCAGCCTTTCGAGCGCGGCGCAATGCTCTGGCGCAGCGACACAAATCGCAGCTACGTCTTCTATGACAACGGCGAATGGGGACCCATTGACATCAGTTGGGCCGGTCAGGACCCGGCAGGGCGCGGCGAACCGCCGCCCGGTCTCCAAGCGCCCCAACGCGGCTTTGGCTTTGTCTGGGGCAGCAGCGACGAACTCTTTAATCGGCTAGGGTGGGCCACCGATCAAGAACGGGGCTTTTGCGCCTTGACTCAGCAGTACCTGAACGGTTTCATCCTGCGCAGCAGCGATGTCCCAAGTTGCACGCCCGAAGGGCTGTACAACCATGCAACTGCCGGGGAGTGGCAGCCGCTCTTGCTCGCCGCGCCCGAAGGCCGCCCCTGGTACAACGTGCCGCCGCCCGACCTAGAGGCATCCACCGGCGGCGAGCGCCCGTCAGGGACCATGACCCGCCCGCCCAACCAGGGCTTATTCATCGCGCCACAGCTTGACGGCATGACCCTGGATGCCAACTTCTCCGACTGGCCCGAACAATGGCAGCCAGTCCGGGCACTGGTCATGGGCCTCGAAAACCACAGCGGCCCTGGCGATCTATCGGCCAACTTCCAAGTCGCCTGGAACCGCAACGGCCTGCTCTTCGCCGTGCGCGTCAACGACGAACGCTATGTCCCCGGCCCTGAAGGTTCCAACCAGTGGCAGGGCGATGGCTTTGAAATCCAATTCGACCGGGATCTCGCTGGCGATTTCAACAGCACCACTGCCGACGACGATGATACGCAAATCGGCGTCGCCTTCAACCAAGATCTAACGGGGCTGCGCGGCTACCTCTGGCTTCCCTTCAGCCGTGAAACCGGCCTCACCATTCCCGGCGCAGTCTTGGCAACCGAACGCGGGTATCAGGCAGAGTTCATGATCCCCTGGTACATCTTTGGCATCGCAGAGGGCAGTGTGTCAACCAACGTGGCCTATGGCTTCAACTTCACCGTCAACGACAATGACAGCGACCGCCCGGCCCAACAGACCGTGCTCTCCGCCTCGCCGGCACGCACAACCCATGATAACCCCACCGAATGGGGTACACTGATCCTAGAGCCGTAATCAGAGCCAAGATCAGAATTGGCTCGTTTTCTTTACCCGCGCCGGTCATGCCGCGGGTCGAATATTTTCAGGAGTTAAGTCATGTCTTTCCCGCCTCCATTTTATCGTTGGCGTCCACATCCGTGGCACGGGTTGGAGGTAGGTCCCAAGCCCCCACAGCTTGTCCATGCCTACATCGAGATCACGCCGTTTGATCTCATGAAATATGAGATCGACAAGACAACGGGCTATCTGCGTGTGGATCGCCCCCAGCGCAGTTCATCCCAGCCGCCCGCTCTCTACGGCTTCATCCCTCGCACCTACTGCGATCAGCGCGTCGCCAAGCTCTCATCCACAGCAGACAAGGGCGACGGCGACCCACTCGACATCTGCGTGCTCAGTGAGCGCCCCATCAATCGCTCGGAGGTCATCCTCAACGCGCGCGTGGTGGGCGGCATCGACGTCAACGACGGCGGCGAAGCCGACGACAAGATCATTGCCGTTCTCCAAAACGACAACGTATGGGGCATGGCGCAAGACATCTCCGACCTGCCCCAGATCTTGATCGAGCGGCTCAGCCATTACTTCGCCACCTATAAAATGATCCTGGGCGAAGAAAGCAAGCTGATTGTCGAAGGCGTCTATGGCCGCGAGCACGCGCTCAAGGTCGTGGAAGCGGCAATGGCCGATTACTACGATGAGTATGGCGGATAGCCACTTCCCCACCCCAACCGCGCAAACCGCGGACATGCGCCAACGCTGGAACGCGCGCTACGCCGAAGGCGTAACCCCGTGGGATACCCGCATCACTCCGCCCGAAGTCGTTGATTTCTGGGCGGAGGATCGGCTGCCGCGACAAGGGATCGCGCTCGATCTCGGCTGTGGCCCTGCAACCAACGTGCGCTTTCTCGCCCAACTAGGTCTGACCGCCTATGGAATCGAAATTGCCGATGCGCCGCTGCAACAGGCCTTGCAGCGGTACAAAGACGATCCCCCGGCGCTCAAAGCCCGTATGCACCTCATTTGCGCCGACGTCACCGCGCTGCCCTTCACCGATCTCAACGCCTGCTACATGCTCGATGTTGGCTGTCTCCACAGCCTCCCGGTTGGCGTGCGCCAGGCCTACGCAGCAGGCGTCTGCGCCAACCTTGCCCCTGGCGGCTATTACCAACTGTACGCCTTCGACCAGCCGCCCCCTGGCGAGGAGCCTGCCTATGGCCCGGTTGGCCTAGCAGAAGGCGAATTGGCTGATCTCTTTGGCTCGGCCATGGTTCTCGTCGAA
>CAZZNG010000388.1:0-3729 GCA_964655505.1 uncultured Litorilinea sp.
GCGCGGCAGATAGATCTTCCGGGACGCTTACGCCGCCGCTGCCTCAAGTGGCAACTGTAGCCAAACAAGTGGCGGCGAGAGAGTAGATGAGCGTCCCGGAAGGGTCATATCAACTGCCCACGATAAACTGCACATCGTGCTGCTGAGTCGGCTCGGCAAACGCAAGCAGGCGTGCGCCTTCCTCCTCCAATGCGGCCCTTGCCTGGGCGGGCAATGGCTGAAGTAGCTCGATGGTGAGGGTCGCGAGGCCGCGGCTGTGTTGGATGTACCACATTCCCGCCACCATGCCGTCAACCAGCACACCGGCGCGCAGCGCCCCATCGACGATAGAGAGTCGTTTGCGCCCTTCCTCGTCCAAAATTCGTGTGCGGTCGTCATGGGAAAGCAGCACGTTGTCAAACTGGCTCAAGAAGCGCACCGGGGCCGGGGTATCGGGATCAGGGCGTGGGGCGTCGGGCAGGTCGAAAAGCTCTCTGCCTGTCTCATCTTGAAAGCTGCGTAGCTGGGGGCGCAGCCGGTCGACCACCGCGGCCAGCCGCGTCAGCCCCGACCAGACCTGCACATCCTTGACGCTCGCCGGGCCAAACGCGGCCAGATAGCGCAAGACCATCTGCTCCAGCGTTCCCTCGTCTGCCAGTGGCGCGCCGAGCCACGCTTCGATAGAGGTGTGCTTTGCCTGGCCGCTTTTCCCCCAGACACCGCGCGGCGGCGTCTGCACCAGCGGAACCCATGTACGCACCGCTGCGGCCAGCGCCGCCGGGTCACGGTCGGGCCATTGAGCCTGCAACAGCGTGCCCAATTCCTTGAAGGTACGCGGCTGCGCTTCGACCAGTTCCCGGGCTGCCGCGGTCAGGCGCTCGCGGTCGATTTCTTGCAAGTGCTTGCCGTAGGTCCCCTGCATGCCCCGGTCCAGTACCGGCTGGACAAGCGGGCGCAGCATTAGCCCATCGCGCGCGGTGACCATGAATATCGTTGAACGCATCAAGGCAATCCGCACGGCGCGGCGCTCCAGCAGCAATGCAGCCAAGGCGTCCGGCTGAAAATCTTGCAGGCGTGACCACAGGGCATAGTAGGGCGGCCAGGGCGCTTGTGCTTGCAGCCCGACCAGATGCTCCAGTGCCGCGGTGACAGACAGCGGCGCACGCTCCAACAGCATCTGGCGCGCCAACAGCGCCCGGCTCAAAGCGCGGGGACTCAATCTTGAGGTTGTGTGATCGTTGTCGCTGCCAGGCATGGTCAGTGTGTCCTGGTCCGGTGCGCTTGGATCCAACGTGTTAAATTATACCAGATATACCCGGTTCAGATGGCGCAAGATCCAGCAGCATGTGCGTTTCGCCGTCGCGCACATCGACCACGCGAAAGCCATTGCGTTGATAGAAAGCGACCGCATCACGCCAGGTCGATGTCGTCTCCAGCACAACCTGGCGCACCCCCTGCGCCCGCGCACGCGCCAACAGCGCCTGAAGCATGAGCCGCCCGATTCCCTGCCTGCGCAGATCGCGGCGCACAGACATACGCACAATACGCACCACGCCTGGCGCTTCAGGTATGAGCGCGCCGGTGGCGATCAGCGCCCCCTCCTGATACGCCACCAGAAAGAGGCCCGGTGCATAGCTGGCGGCAATGTCGTGCAGATCCGGGTTCAGCGTGGGGTCGATCCAGCCCCAACGCTCGCTCAACCCGTCCAGAATCAGCGCTTGGGCCGCGGCTTGATCGTCCGCGGCAAAGGGGCGAATGGTCGGCAGGGTGTGCTTCATGCAGACAAAACTCCAATCCAATGCTCGGCTCAATTGCTCGGCTCAACTGCTCGTCAGCAATCCTTGATTGATTATTTTAATCGAATCTTTCGATCAAACGTGCCACGGCTTCCCGAACGAACCAGATCAATGGGCGTAACGTAAGGCGAAGATCCCTGTGCCGGCTTTTGCCCATCGAGGGAGCGCCCAGACAAAAATTTGCAGGGACATGGAGGAAACTATGAATAGACAGTATGATCTCGTCGTCATCGGTTCGGGTTCAGCAGGCAGCACCGTGGCCGAACGCTGTCGAACCAGAGGGTGGAGCGTTGCGGTGATCGACGACCAGCCCTTTGGCGGCACTTGTGCGCTGCGCGGCTGTGATCCCAAGAAGGTGTTGGTCTCTGCGGCCCAGGCCGCGGACTGGTACAATCGGCTACAGGAAAAAGGGATCTTCGACCGGCCACAGCGACCCAACTGGCGGGCATTGATGGCCTTCAAAGAAAGCTTTACCGGCCCCGTGCCTGAGGCTACTATCGAGCGCTTCAGCAAAAAAGGCATTACGTCCATTCACGGGCGCGCCCCTTTCACCGGCCCTAACACGCTGCAAGTCAACGGCGATACCTTTCAGGCACAGCATATCACCATCGCTTCCGGAGCGAAACCCACGCCGCTGCATATTGAGGGCGAAGAACATATCGCCACCAGCACCGATTTTCTAGCGCTGCACGATCTGCCCCCGCGCATTGTCTTGATCGGCGGCGGCTATATTTCCTTTGAATTTGCCCATGTGGCCGCGCGCGCCGGGGCCGACGTATCCATCATGCACCGCTCGGCGCGACCACTGATCCGTTTTGAGGCGGACCTGGTCGATCAATTGGTGCAGACCACGCGCGAACTGGGCATCCACCTCTACTTAGATACGCCGGTCACTCGGGTTGAAAAGACGGCCCGCGGCTATCTCGTTCATGGCATGGCAAAACAGCCGGATGGCCGCACCGATCATATGACGGTCGCTGCGGATCTGGTTGTGCATGGGGCCGGGCGCGTACCCGATATTGAGGATATGAATTTGGACGCGGCGGGCATTAAAGCCACCAAGCGCGGCATCGCGGTCAACCATTATATGCAGAGCGTGTCGAACCCAGCGGTCTATGCCGCGGGCGATGCGGCGGATGGCGGCCTGCCGCTGACGCCGGTGGCGAGCCTGGAAAGCAGCGTGGTCGCGGACAATCTGCTCCACGGCAACCACCGGCAGCCCGACTACCACGCCACCCCCTCGGTCGTCTTTACCATTCCCGCCCTGGCAGGCGTCGGTCTGACCGAAGCCCAAGCACGCGAGCGGGGCATCCAAGTCGATGTGCGCCAAGTGGATATGAGCAACTGGGCCACCTCGCGGCGGCTAGGTCTGCGCCATGCCGCGGCCAAAGTGTTGACCCGCAAGGACGACGGCAAGCTCGTCGGCGCGCACATTTTCGGCGCAAACGCCGAAGAGACCATCAACATTTTTGCGCTGGCGCTGCACGCGAAGATGCAAACGCACCAACTGGCCGAGGTGCTCTTTGCCTACCCCACAGCCAGTTCCGACATCAAGTACATGGTGCGCTGAGTACAGCCCATGCGACCCGGCGGCGCGCAGATGGGGCTAGAAGCGGACACGCTGGCGCAGCAGCCCCTTGACCACAAAGAGCACCACGAACGAGGCCACCAACAGGATCACGGAGAGCGTCACAGCTGTGTCCAGCGCCAGTTCAAAGCCGAGGTAGATCGCCAGTGGCATGGTCTGGGTGCGGCCTGGGAAATTACCGGCAAAGATAATTGTCGCGCCAAATTCACCCAGCGCACGCGCCCAGGTCATGACCGCGCCGCCCAGCAGCGTTGTTCCGGCCAAAGGCAGCGTAATGTGGTAGAAGATCTGCCATCCGCTCGCCCCGTCTAGGCCCGCGGCCTGCTCAAGCTCCGAATGGATCTGCAGCACCCCCGCATAAGTGTA
>CAZZNG010000389.1:0-2097 GCA_964655505.1 uncultured Litorilinea sp.
AAGACATAGCAACCAGCGCTGTTACGGTCAGTGCTGTAGCAACCAGCGCTATTGGTAATGAACGCGGCGGCTGAAGAGCCAGAATTGAATAATCGTCAGCCCCAAGATGATGAAAAAGAGGAAGAAGGCCACTGCCGCGGCATAGCCGACCTGGTTGGCCCGCTCATAGAAGTTGCGAAAGATGTAGACCGTGATCGTCAACGTCGAGTCGAGCGGCCCCCCTGCCTCCCCGCGGCCCATGCCCGTCTTGCGCGTCAGCACATAGATCGGTTCGAAGGCTTGGAACGCGCCGATGGTGTTGGCAATCAGCAAGAAGAAGGTCGTGGGCGTCACCAGCGGCCACACAATCGAGCGCAGGATCATCCATGTGCCCGCGCCGTCGATCCTGGCGGCCTCCAGCAATTCACGCGGGATCGCGGTCAGCCCGGCCAGGTAGATCACAATGTTGTAGCCCAGCGATGTCCAAACGCTGTAGAAGATGATAACCATCATGGCGACGCTGGGGCCGAGCCATACATGATCCACATTTTCGATGCCCGGAATCCAGGGAAAGAGCCGCAGCAAGAAGGGGAAGGGGTCGTCCAGCCACAGAAAGGTCGGCATGCCAAAGCGCTCTAGCATGGCGTTGACGATACCCAGGCGGGCATTGAAGATGAAGGCAAAGACCAGCGCCAACGCCGCGCTGTTGGTCACATAGGGCAGAAAATAGGCTGTGCGCAGGAGCGTGCGCCCGCGCTGAATCCAAATAAAGAGGAAGAAGGCAAGCACAAAGGCCAGCGCAATGGTGATGGGCACGCGGCCCAGGACATAGTAGATCGTCACCATCAGGCTGTGGAGCACATCGCCCACGGCTAATTCATCGTTGTAGTCGAGGGTGATAAATCCATCTTGGAACAGACGACGGTAGTTTTCCAACCCGATGAAACTGATCGGCCCCACGTCCCACCGCCACAGGCTGATATAGACGTTGTAGAAGATGGGCCAAACCTCGAACAGCAGCAGAATGATCAGCGCCGGAACCACATAGAGCATCCCGGCCCAACCGCTTGTACGCCGCGCCTCTCTGCGCACGCGGGCGACTCGCGCCCGTAGTGTTGTCGTCGCGTCCACTGTTTCCTCCCCCGCAACATCGATCTCCCTGCCAATGTCAACCGCATTCCGTAAACCGCATCCCGCGATATGGAGGTACGCCCGGCTAAATCTCGACCATCAAGCCGTCATAGGCAATCTCATACCCATGCTCCGCGGCAAAGGCCGCCAGTTCTGGATGGGGCGGATTGCTGTGATGGGCAAGGTGATGGGCGTAGATGCGCGCATCGTCAGCCAGCAGCCCCAGATCACGCAGGCGGGCCACTTGCTCCAAGAACTGTTCGTAATTCATGTGACCGCTGGAGCGCCCCTTGTAGCCAAAAGTGTGATCCATGACCACGACATTGAACGGCGAACTGTAGGCTTCAAGCGCATTCCACGTCGCCTCCGGCATCTCGCCGGTGTCGGTCCCATAGAAGAGCACGCGCCCCTCGCGCGCGATGACATAGAGCATGGCGGTTAGGTTGGGCGCATGGGTAGCGGCCACGCTCAACACCTGGTAAGGGCCAATGGCAAACTCTTGAAACGGCTCGATTTCATGCACGGATAGATTCAGCCGATCCGCAATAACTGGATCATGCAGCCCCGCGCCATTCTCCCCCGACTGGCCCAGGCGCGCGGCCACATGGGCTAAGGCCCCTGCCGACGCGTAGTAATCCAGCCGCGGCGCGCCATGCACACCGCAAGCAGGGCTGCGCGAGACAAGGTGGCTGGGGTCGAGGTGGTCGTAGTGTTCATGGGTCTGCAAACAGTAGCGAATTTGAGCCAGCGAGACGCCGTGTTGAAAGGACGCGGCCATTAAATCCGGCCCGATGTCGATCAACAACTGGCCGTCAATCAGCGCCGAACTGCGCTTACGCAGGCTTGGCCCGCCGAGCGCGCGCGCCGCTTGGCAGTTTTCACAATCGCAAAAGGCATTGGGATACCCCTCTGATGCAGATGTACCCAGAAACTGAAGCCGCATGGCAACCCCTGTCTAGTGTGGTCTAGTGTGGTAGCGCGCCAACC
>CAZZNG010000389.1:2197-3724 GCA_964655505.1 uncultured Litorilinea sp.
ATCAGCGCCGCGCATGGCTCCATCTACATAGTTCCATTGCGCGGCCCAAGGTCCGGCCAAGAAAATGGATTCCTTGCACAGGCCGCCCGATTGTGGCCGCGACCTGTTATCAGCGCACCAATAGCCGATAAACGTCTTGTTAAAATCGTGTAAAACAGTTCAATGAAGTATTAGGGAGCCGGATTTCCAGGAAGTCTATTAGCTTACACGCAGCGACTCACCCGCGCGCAGCGTGACCGGCGTCTCCAGCCGGACAGCCGCACCATCCAAGGAGAAGTCCACAGGCGTGCCCGCGACCTCCACGGTCTGCGGCGGTTCTGCGCTCCAGCCGGGCAGACGCAGCCAGCGCAGCGGCAGCGTGCCGTACAGCACAAGCAACGTGGCGCGCGGCCCGTTGCGCGTGACCGACCATTCAAACGTGCCCCAGCCCGTCGCCAATGACCAGAAAGTGCGGAAAGTCGATTCGCGATGGATGATGGGATCGAAGCCGATGAGGTCCCGAGTCAGGTCGAACTCGAAACGGCTGAAGGCGTTGAGCAGCGCATAAGAGGCCATCGAGCGCGCATAGTTGGAGCCGCACTCGAATTCGTTCCACGGGTTGCGCCGTTCGCCGTCATAGCGCTCGCGGACAGCGCGCACACAGGTCATGCCCTCTTCGATCAAGCCGTTCATGATCATGTGGCTCGCCGCGGCATACTCAAAGCCGTTCATGGTCTCTTGCGAGTAAGGCGCGGGGATCACCGGCTTTTTAGCGCCGGGAGGCCAGGCGCAGATGACCAGGCCGCTTTCATCGTTCAAGCTGTAGATGCGACAGGGGTTGTATACGTCGCGCATGAGGGGAATGTAGTTGTAGCGGTAGATAGCAGCGCTCGCCGAAGCCACCTGCGAGCGGTCCAAGATATCGCCCAGGCCATAGAGGTCCGCGTGCCACTGGCCCAGCACCTGGTCGATGCTGCTGCCTTCCGCGATCTGGTATTTGATCTCGCCGTGTTCCGCGTTCCAATAGGCATTCTGTGTGGAGCCGCCTTGCAACACCGTGTCGTCGCTATAGCCTTCCAGCAGCGTCTGATCGCCAAGATCGATCTGCTGGATGTAGTATTCGCCGTTAAAGAGGTGTTCATCGACCCACGCCTTGCCGCGCTCGAAGATCTTGCGATAGAGCAGCGCCTCGGTGATCTCGCCCAACGCGTCGGCCATCTCCGCCGCGGCCTTGAGCGCGCCTAGATACATGCTGGTCAACCAGGAGTTGGGGCCAAACAGTTCCATGTCGAGCGTGTGGTGCTGCCGTCCCCACAGCACGCCTGTCTGATCCGGGTCCCAACGGTCGCTGTTGTCGGGATGCCAGGCAAACTCCAGCGCAGCCCGGACCGCGGGCCACAGTGCGCGCAGCCATTCGGTATCGCCGCAGATCTTCCAATCGCGATAGGTCTTCATCACGCCGCCGAACTGCCCATCGACACAGGGGCGAAAATCCCACTGCGCGCTGCCCAGGGGCAGTTGCAGCCGGAAGGGCATGCCGCCATCCGG
>CAZZNG010000390.1:0-3644 GCA_964655505.1 uncultured Litorilinea sp.
GTTCTATATTGTTACCCGCAGTCCGCAAAGCCAAATCTCCTGGTTAGCAGCCGTTAGTGCTTGCCGTTGGCATGGACTGTGACAGCGACCCAATCTGCCGCCAGCGCGCATGGGTGGACTTTTACGATCTCTCGCAAGCGGATCACGGCGATGTGACGCAACTCCATCGGCTCGTGTTGGATGGCTCACGCGGCGAGGCGCACCAGTTTCCGCCCGGCGCAGTGCCATCCGGTGAAAAAGCAAGCAAAGCCCATTACGTCTCCGTCGTGAAGCTGGCAACCGGCCATTTCTTGCTGTTTGTCGTGGGCGCCAACGACAACCGAGGCTGGTTCTATGTCACCGATTCAGCGGGCCTCAGCGCCGATACGACCTGGACCTATCTCGAGTACTGGAATACATCCCATACAGTGCCGAGCGGCAGGTGGTCCACCTATCAGAATGGCAATCTCATCACAGAGTGCAGCACAGGCGACATCTACTTCTTTGGCATGAGAGAAGGAGTCGGAAGAAAAAACTATTTGGATCTGTATCGGCTTGAGCGAGCGGAGCAATTTCGGTTTCGTTGGATCGACCGCAAGGTGGTTTGGAACAGGGTCGGCGGCTGTACCCTGCGGGGTGGTGGCAGCGTCCACGTCACGCCGGACAAAGATGAAATCGTCCTATATTGTATTGAGAAGAACCAGCGGCTTGGGCCAAACATGACGCTTGAGGAGTTCCGCAATCATTAGGCCTAAACCGCTCAAACATGCGGCATGATGCGACAGGGTTCGATACTGTGAAGCAGAAAGTGAACTGCGCCATGATACGGGGAAACATATTCAGTAGGCGGCCTGCTGCAAAATACGCGTACTTGATCGTTGTTGTGTGCCTGGTAGCCGCGAGCACGGTTCGCGCGTGGTCGCTTGCACAGGCAGCCAACGCCACCCAGTTCCTTGTGCTGCAGTCTGCAAACGATGCCGCCCGCGCGCGCAAACTGAGCGGAACAATGCACCCGCTTGGCGATGTGGATGCCAGCCTGGTTCAATTCAGCCCAGACGGACACAGCGTGCTATACGTGGCCGATCAGACAACGGACGATGTGTTCGATCTATACAGCGTCGCCATCGACCAAGCCGAGCCAGTTAACCTCTCCTCCCTACCTGAGCCGGGGGCAAGGGTCAGTGCCTTTGCCGTAGCCCCAGGCGGCCTTGAGGTTGTCTATCTGGCGAGCCAGAGCAGTTCGAGCGCGTTTGAACTCTACCGTGTCCCTATCGGCGGCGGGCCGAGCGCCAAACTAAACGGCCCATTAACAGCCGACGGCGAGGTAGCTGATTTCATGTTGACCCCGGATGGCACACGTGTGATCTATCTGGCCGACCAGGTGACGCTGGGACAAGATGAATTGTACAGCGTCCCACTCATGGGTGGCGCGATTACCAAGCTAAACGCGCCGCTTACGGCGGACGGATTTGTCGACAGCTTTGATGTCACCCCCAATGGTACGCAGGTGCTCTATCTGGCGGAACAAGAAACAAACGGCGCTGTCGAACTGTTCCGTGTCTCTCCCGCTGGCGGTGCTGTCACGAAACTCAACGGTATGCTCGCGCAGGGCGGCAGTGTGCTGGATTTCAGGATTAGTCCGAACAGCCAATCGGTTGCCTACCTTGCTGATCAAGATACGCCAGGCATCTATGAACTCTTTGGCACGCCCATCGCAGGCGCAACACCTGTGCAGTTGAGCCTCGACTTCGAAGACGGTGGTGAAGTGATCGACTTCGCCTTCACGCCGGACGGCAACTCGGTTGTCTACCTTGCCAACCAGAGCAACTTTACGGCTGAACTGTACGTCACCCCCATAACGGGCGGCACAGCCGTTAAGCTCAACGGAGAGCTGCCGGCGGGCAGCACCATTTACGATTTTCGTATCAGCCCGGACGGCAGCCGAGTCATCTACCGCGCGGATCAAGACCAATTAGACCTATTGGACTTGTATGAGACCGCGCTGGATAACCCTGCCCCGCGCAAACTTAGCGATGCTGCCTCACATGGCAGTGTCGCCGACTATGCCTTCAGCCCAGATGGCGACCAAGTTATCTACCTCACGACCGGTGAGGATGGGCAGACGCTACACCGTGTGATGCTCAGCGGAGGCCCAGCGCTGCAGTTCGCCCAGACTAGAACCTCCGAAAGCTGCTTTGTCGACGGACTATGCCGCATCACGCCGGACGGCGAATACGTGGCGTTTGTCACGGAAGTCATGCAAGCAGTGGACACAACTCGTGCTGAACTGCTCAGGACATCAATAGGCGCGGGCGCGCTGCAGCGGTTGGACGCTCAGACGTCGCCTGATAGCGACGTGTTTGCGTTTGTCATGAGTCCAGATGGCCGCCAGATGATTTACGTTGCCGACCAAGACGTACACGACATGGTGGAGCTATTCCTCGTCGAGGCAGAGACGCAGATCTTCCTGCCGCTCCTCTTTGAATAATTCGCTACACAAACCCCGATAACGTGAGTAGGCCCTGGGCGATGTGCCCGGACGATCTGCCTGTGGCTGCAATCGGGCATCAACCTGCTGGCGTCAATCCTTCGCAGCGTATCGCCATCAGGACGTCACGCTGCGGCGCGCTGCTGCCGAGAATCCACGCGCATCGCAGCAGCGCGGCTGACCCTTCCACACCATCCTCGCCGCGCGTTCCCTCAATAGCCTCCTTGCCTATCACATCTGTATCTGCGCAAAAATCGATAGTATCTGACAGTTGATGGTCTGTACGTGATAGCCGGTATGTTGTTTGCTGGCAGTCGGAGGCAATGGGGCAGTTACTTGTTTTCTACTTTGGTGCAGGAATTTGGTGCAAGAACCTATCGGGACGATCCGGCCCCTTGATCCATTGGCCCATTGTGGCACGAAAGGAGAACGAACATGGCGCGTTTACCTGTACCCGGCAGCGACGACAACTCAGGGGACAACGTTCTCAACGAGTTTCTGCCTGTGTCCAATCGTGAAGACGGTACGCTGCGCAGCGTGCGTGAGATCGTCAGTGTGAAGGATTTTGGAGCCGTGGGCGACGGCAAGACGGACGACACCGCGGCAATCGCCACAGCAATGGATGCTGCGGTGATGGATGCCACGCCACATAGTCTATTCTTCCCGCCCGGCATCTACCGCATGGGCGCAAGCCTAACGTTTGCTGTGCCGCTGGAGTTTGCCTGCGGCGCTGTGTTGAAGCCCGACGCGGGTGTCACGCTGACAATCCAGCGGGAGATTCTCGCCCCGCGAGATATGGTCATTTTCGATGTCAGCGCAGCACTCCAAGAGCCTGCCTGTAACGATCCGTGTGGGTCGAATTGTAACAAGCAGATCGGCCCCAGCCCCTTTGCCATTCGCTGGGCAGGCAAAATCTACGCAAATTGGTGGAGCGGCAGCGACATTGGCGCGCGCTGGAATTATATGCGTGCTTCACTGCCGAGCCACTTTCTGGCTGCCGATGAAGCCGCCACACTGGCAATTGTGGGACGGCATGACGTTACGACCACGATGAACTGGAACGATCTGCGCGGGACCTACTATCCGGTCAAGATTGATCTGACCGAGGCGCACTTGCTCGGCAAGACCAATGGCAAGCCGGTAATCGAGATGATCAACAGCCGCCATGTGATCGTCG
>CAZZNG010000391.1:0-3568 GCA_964655505.1 uncultured Litorilinea sp.
GGGCGAAGCAGGCGACGGCGTGATCAGCACATCGCCCCAGGCCGAGATCGTCCAAGAATTCGAAAAGAGCGGGGGCAAGGGCAAACCGCGCTACGGGCAAGCCACGGTCTGCTGGGCCAAGAGTGAAAATGAGGCCATCGAAACCGCGTTCAAGATCTGGCCCAACGCGGGCATCACCGGCGAACTCAGCCAAGTGCTGCCCACCGTCACCCACTTCGAGCAGGCCGCCAAAATGGTCACCAAAGAGATGATCGCCGAAGCAGTCGTCTGCGGCCCCGACCCCAAGCGCCATAAGGAAAAGATCCAGGAGTACATCGACGCGGGCTTTGATCATGTCTACATTCACCAAGTCGGCCATGATCAAGAAGGCTTCTTCGACTTCTACCAGCGCGAGATCCTGCCCGAATTTCAATCGCAGCGCGCCACAGCCTAGCGAACTGCGCGCAGCCGCTATCCCTGCGGCGCAAAGCGATCCGTGGCCGCGCGGATCGCTTCCGGCATACCTGGGTCGCTGGTCGAATGGCCCGCGCCTGGCACAATCACAAGCTCGGCGTCGGGCCACGCCTGGGCCAGTTCCCAGGCGCTCACCAACGGCGCGCCCACGTCAAAGCGCCCGTGGATCAACACGGCAGGAATCCGCGCCAACCGGTGCGCCTGGCGTAGCAAAACCCCCTCTTCGAGCCACGCGGCGTGGTGGAAATAGTGGGTCACAATGCGCGCAAAAGCCAGTTCAAAGTCCGGCGTCATGCGGCTGGCGTCAGGCGTAGCATCGGGGTCAATCGACACCAGCGAATTCTCCCACCGGCACCATTCATACGCCGCGGCCTGGCACACCGCTTGATCCGGGCCATGCAACAGTTGGTAATAGGCCGCCACCAGTTCGGCCCCGGTCCAGGCGCGGTCACGCTCGGCCCCGGCCACATGGTCGCGGAAGCGTGCCCATTGCGCGGGGAAGAGCGGGGCCACGCCATGATAGAGCCATTCGATTTCCGACCGTCGCGTCATGGTCACGCCGGGGATGATCATCTCCGTCACCCGCTGCGACTGCCAATTACCGCGCAAAAAAACGCCCTTGACAACCGCCCCGCACCTCTGCTACCCTTGGCCTTAACGGTGTTCAACATGGTAGAACGCTATTCCATGCCCTCCCCAAGATACGCATGGCAACCATTCATTCCGTTCACAAAGCAGTCAGCATCCTAAAACTATTCAGCCCGGAAGAGCCGCGCCTCTCGCTCACCGAGATCAGCCGCCGTCTGTCCCTGGGCAAGAGCACCGCGCATAACCTGCTCAGCACCCTGGTGCAAGACCAACTGATCGAAAAGTTGGAAGACGGCATCTATGCGCTTGGGCCGGAGCTGATCGCCTTGACCCAGAGCGTGCGCATCAACGTCGAACTGCGCGACCTGGCCGCGCCCCTCCTGCGCCGCCTGGCCGAATACGCCAAAGAGTCTGTCTACCTGGCTGTGTTCGACCGAGTGTGCGTGCTCTACATCTACGCCATCGAATCGCCCGACCGGCTGCGCGCCCGCTCGGCGGTAGGCGACCGCGCGCTCATGCACTGCACCGCGGTGGGCAAGGCCATCCTAAGCACCCTGCCCGCGGCCGCCATAGACGCCATCGTCGACGAAATGGGCCTCCCCGCCTACACCGCTTCGACGCTGACCGACCGCGACGCGCTGCACGCCGAACTGGCGCAGATTGCCCAACGCGGCTATTCGACCGATAACAGCGAACACGAGGCCGACTACTACTGCATCGGCGCGCCCATCTTCGACCGCCGCGGCCATGCCATCGCCGCGTGCAGCGTATCCGGCGCTAACCCGGCCATCTTGGGCGACCGGCTCCCCGATCTTTCCGCCCATGTGGTCTATACAGCGCAAGAGATCTCACGCTACGTCGGCTATATACCATCGCGACCTTCTGCCATGGTCGCCCGCCCTGCCTACAACGGGCACAACGGCAGTTAGGCTGAACACCACCAATCGAATACCACAGGAGGAACCAACCATGCGATCCCACTCCCTGAGCCGGCGCGCCTTCCTACGCGGCACGGCTGGCGTCTCGACCCTGGCCCTGCTCTCTGCCTGTACCGCGCCCGCGGCTGCGCCCGGCGGCGCGGCCACCGGCCAAGCCGATGATGCAGGCGGCGCGCCCGCAGGCGAAGCCGTCACCCTCACCTTCCTCAACCGCGGCGGCCAGTTCATCGAAGACGTCATGAACACCCAGATGGACCTCTACCGCGAAACCAACCCCGACATCAATTTCGAGATCAACGCGGTCGCCGGGGACAACCACCAAGAGGCGCTGCTGCTGGCCGTTTCCGCCGGTACCGCGCCCGACATCTGGTTCGACGCCAACCGCACCACCGGCCCCCTGACCGAACGGGGCATCACCATGGACCTCGAACCCTTCATTGAAGCCGACGACGACTTCAACGAAGACGACTATGTTGACAACGTCTGGATCGCCCAGACCTACAACGGCAACCGCTATGGCCTGCCCTGGGACAGCGGCGCGATGGCAATCGCCTTTAACATGGACCACTTCGACGCTGTGGGCATCGACTATCCCAGTTCGACCGAGTGGATGACCTGGGATGAGATCATCGAGTTAGCCAAGCAACTAACCTTCGACTTCGACGGCAACACGCCCAACGATGCCAACTTCGACCCGGCCCGCGTCCAGCAGTATGGCTTCTACGCCAGCACCGGCCACGGTCGCCCCACCTACATCTGGTCCAACAATGCCGAGATGATCGCGGCCGACCGCACCATGCCCATGGACAGCGATGAATACATCGAAGCCATGAACTGGCTGGCCGACTTGGGCCTGGTTCACTACGTCTCGCCCACCCCGGCCTACCAAGCAGCCGGTGAAGTGAGCATCGAAGCGGGCACAGTCTCCATCCAGCACGTCGGCGTCTGGCAGGTCGGGCGCATCAACCAGGCCGGGGTCAACTGGGGAACCTGCCAAGTCCCCTACAGCAAGACCCGAGTCTCCTACGGCCACTATTCGCCCCTCTGTGCCTACGCCGACACCCAGCACCCCCAGGAGGCCTACGACTTCATCTTCTTCGCCTGCTGCAGCTACGACGGCCAAAAGATTCTCGTCGATCTGGGCATGCAGCAGCCGATTCGCAAAGACCTGCGCGAAGAGTTCCTCAACAACGAAGAGCCGCCGGCCACCGAATACCGCCAGGTCTTCTACGATGCCTTTGAGAACCAAGAAACCTTCCGCTGGCCCGGCGACACCATCGGCTCCTACTACGGTGGGCGCTACCAAACCTTGATCGACTACTGGGGACCCTACCTCGACCAGCTTTGGCTAGGCGAAGTACGTTGGGAGGATGTGGCGACGGAAGTGCGCCAAGGCTCCGAACGCATCTTGGAAACCGGCGAAATCTCGTAGCCGCCCGGCCTTGGTCTTCCCGGAATGTACCCTTCCCGGACGCAGCATGACGGTTAAGAGATGAATGGGTAATCTGGTTGGCAGCGCAGGCTCAAGCCTGCACCTAGTGATGGGAAACGTGCTCAAGCACGTTACCTCTGGTGAACAGGCTTTGAGC
>CAZZNG010000392.1:0-3546 GCA_964655505.1 uncultured Litorilinea sp.
GCGATGTAGTCGACCACATCCACCGCATACTTGAGCGCGCCCAACTCGATCAACGATGCCGCCGCGCCTGCCGCGGTCCAGCCGTCGCTGCGCACAGCCAGCGCGGTCAGCCGATCCGCCAGCGCCACACGCTCTTCACGCGGGATGCGGCGCACAGGCATGGCGCGGATCGCCTCTTGCATGGTGTAGACCTGGAAGTCCACGTCAGGGTCGGCCTTGGGCCGCTTGACCTGGCGCAAAAAGTGCGGGTCGTGCTTGTCCCCGCTAATGCCGCTGTCGCGCCGCGCAATCTGCACGTTGGCAATCGTGGTCAACTGATCGAGAATGGCGGAGACATTGCCCGCCAGACCAAAGACGCCCGCGGCCAGCCGACGGCTGGCGAGTGTGGTCAAGGTCGCATATTGGAACGTCTCAACGCAGCGTTGCATTAGGCGCAAGCTGCGCCGCGGCAGATCGCCCGTGGACACCTGCGGCCCTAAGATCATCATGACTTGGTGGATGAACTGTGCGCCTGCATCCTCATAGCGCCGGATGGCAAAGGTCACAATCCCCTGGGTCAAGGGCGTCAAGCCGGTGTGGGCCACGATCTGCGCCAAATGTTCGCGCTGTTCGGGGTGATGAAAGACACGTTCCCAGATGCCGCTCCCCTGATCCGCCCGCTCGATGCAGGCCAGCGCCAAGGACAGGTCGCCGATCAGCGCCGCGCTCGCGCCATAGCGCAGCAGGTCTTCCACCTGGCGCGCCTCTTCGCCGGGCAGCCAGGGGCCAAAAAGCTCCACGCGCGCGACCTGCAAGGCGCGGCGCACCACGTCGGCCAGTGCGGGGCGCTCCGTCACCTGTTGGGCCAAGCGATAGAGCACTTGGCCGCGTGCGCTGACCACTCGCTCGCGCATCAGCCCGGCAACGATCAGCGCCTCGTTGCCCGCGCCGCCGTCAGCCAGCACTTGCCAAATACGCTGGATCAACCACGAATCGGGCTGCCAGATGGCCCGTTCCTCGGCCAGGTCGGGGGATTCCTGTTCGACCTGGGCAGCCTGTTGTAAACAAACCATGGCCCGTTCGGCCAGCGAAACGACCATGCTCTTGGGCGTTTCTTCAGCCGGTTTGGACCGGCGCAGCAATAGTCCCAATCGACTAGCTTCCTTGTCGTTCTATTCCGTTTCCATCTTCACCTTCCCACAAGCTGCGCGCCTGGGGAAGAGTGGGCGGCAGGCGCGGGGCTATCCAGCTTGGAGCGCCCACAGCGCCAACGCAAACAATACGCCGAGCAGCCCCGCGACGGCCAGCCATAGCCCCATTTGCTGCAACCGGCTTGCGCGCTGAACGCGCCGCCCGTGCTGTGCATGGGCTTGGCTGCCGCGCGCCAACCGCTGCGGCTGTTCATGGGCCACCCCGCGCACCTGGGCGAGATACCAGGCGCGGCGGCAGTAGGTATACGCGCCGATGTCCGACGCGCGCACCAAGGAGCGATCGCGTGCCATTGCGCCCCTTAGACCGTCTCGTCGCCGTCTGCCTCAGATGCTTCGGATACTTCCTCCACAGCCGCGGCATCACCCGGAGCAAAATCCGACCCCAAGCGCTCTTCGAGGCTGCGCAGCGCCGCGCGCATCTGCTCTTGGCGATAGGCAACCGTGAGATCGCCGCGCGTGCGCTCCAGGACATTGCGCAGCACATCGGTATGCCGCCGCAGCCCGTCTGTAATCGAATCCGGGAAATCGACAGTGATCAAGAGGCTGTATACCTCGTCCATAAAGGCCAGGTAAGGCTCGGCCTGCTCGATCTTCCCCTGGCGCATCAAATCCAGGATGAAGCGCCGCGCCTCGGTCGCGGCTTCGCTCATGCCGCGCAGATAGGTCGCGCCCATCACATGCAGCGCCGCCGGTCGGGGCACTTCCCCACCTGTCACCACGGCAAAAAGCAGGTGGGCTTCGACCAGTTCTTTGAGCGCATCCTGGGTATAGCCCGCGTGGTAGAGCATGGGGTAATCCGCCAGCGCGCTGACCATCTCGGTGGCTGCGGCGCGCGCATCGCGCAACATGCCCGTGGCCGCGTCGAATTCATGGCGATGAATGGCGCGGATGCTCTCGGCGCAGGCGCGGATCAGCGCGCGGCTGCGGTTGAGCGTCGCGTCGCGCAGTTCGTTGATGGTTGTCAGTTCGCCGCGAATCTCTTCGACGATGTCATGCAGCGACGCGCCCGCTTCACCGGCTGGCTGCGCTGCCTGGGCTTGGTTGTTCATTCGGCAATTCTACTTTCTGCTGCACGCACTGGGCGCGGTTTTCGGCATAGCCGCTGCGTCAGCGTGCATCACTGCGCAGTTCCAGCCAAGCGATCTCGGCGGGCGAGAGGCGCAGCGCGGACGCGGCCACATTGGCGCGAAATTCATCGCCTGTGCGACAGCCCACCAGGGCAAAGATATTGAGCGGCACGCTCAACACATAGGCTGTGGCGATCTGGGGGATGGTCATTCCCTTTTCCTCGGCCAGCGTCTGCACGCGGTCCAGCCGCCGGAAATTTTCCTCCGTGCAGTAAGTGCTCACAGCCAGTTTGTCCAGCCCGGTTTCAAAGCTGTCCAGGTTGTCGCGGTGAAAGCGCCCGCTGAAGAAGCCCCCCGCCAGGCTGCTCCAGGGAAAGAGCGGCATCTGGGTTTCATGATACCAAGCGCGCTCTGCCTCTGCGTCCGGCCCGCTAATGCTGATGCAGTTGGGCCAGGGCGGCTGCGCCTGCACAGCCAGGCTGAAGTTGGGGCTGCTGGCGACAAAGCCCTCCAGCCCGTGCGCCTCGGCATAGGCGTTGGCCTCTTGGATGCGCGCCACGCTCCAGTTGGAGCCGCCAAAGGCGTTGATCTTGCCTGCCCGCTTGTGCTCGTTGAGGATCTCGACGATGGGACCGACCGGCTTGGTCGGGTCGTCGCGGTGGAGCAGGTACAGGTCAATGTAATCGGTCTGCTGGCGCGCCAGCGAATCATGTAAATCCGCGGTGATGTCAAAGGGCGTCACGCGCTCGCGGTCGCGGTTGTGGTGCGCGCCCTTGCCGATGATCATCACCTGTTCGCGCAGCCCGCGTGAACGCACCCATTGGCCCAGGATGCGCTCGCACTCACCGCCGCCATAGCCATGCGCCGTGTCAAAGCTTGTCCCCCCTTGCTCATAGACCGCATCGAGCAGGTCAAAAGCCTCCTCCGGCGTCATGAGATTCAGCATCACCGTGCCTTGCACCAGGCGAGCGACCGGTTTGCCGACGCCCGCAACTTCCCCATATTGCATCATAATTGGCTCACCATTTGATGTTGTGTGCTTCGCGTTGAGCAAGTAGACCCAGCCGAAGCTTGATTATGGCAGAAAGGTTGCGGGCTGCCAAACCCACGCGACTCGTTGCATGGATGCGACGCGCGCCGAGTGGACGCGCAGCACGGAGTAAGGCGCTGAGACATAGAAGCTATTGATCCCACCCATAACAGCATAAGACTGTCCGGAGGTTACTGAAGTGTCGAAAGGGTGACATACATCTCGCTACGACAAATGAGGAAATCAAGAGGCACAACAT
>CAZZNG010000393.1:0-3450 GCA_964655505.1 uncultured Litorilinea sp.
TTGAGCTGTTTACAGCCTCGGTGGGGCTGCGCTTCTTCCAGTATTTGCCGTTGGAGACGCAAGATCCGCGCGACCACCTGTTGATGGCATCGGCCGCGATCATGACGGTGCCGGTGTTGACGCTCTTTGCCTTTGCCCAACGCTATTTCATTTCGGGTGTGGTTTTGAGCGGGTTGAAGCTCTAGCCGCCGCGTTACGCGGAACCGCTGCCAGCCGTTTGCTGTATAAAATGACCGGTGCTGTCTGCCGGTCATTTTGTTGTTCGACCCTCTTTTGCTTGGCGCTTTACTCAAAGCGTGCTAGAGTGCAATGCAGCCATGACAGCCGTTCCAATACGATTCGGGGATGTATCCACTTGGGGATATATCCAACCGGGGATGTACCGTATTGGCCCACTGTTTGAACCAGCTATTTTTAACCGACCGTTTGAAGCAACTTCCTGAGCCAATTCACCCAGACTATTCACTCAGATTATTCACTCAGACTAAGGCCGCTGTTATTTGACTATGTCGCCAGCCGACACCAGCCCGAACCGTTCCAGCGAGTCGCCTGCCATCCCTCTGGCTGCCAGCCTAGCGCAGATCACCCCGTCACGCATCCGTGAAGTGGCCGACTATGCCTTTGGCATGGAAGGCGTGCTCAAGCTCCATTTCGGCGAATCGAATCTGCCCACCCCCCAATTTATCAAAGATGCCCTGGCGCAAGCTGTGGCCGAGGGGCATACCTATTACAGTGAGAATGGGGGGCTGCCTGCGCTGCGCGCGGCGCTGGGCGAAAAGTACGCGGAATTGCACGGCGTATCGCTTGAACCACAGCAGGAGATTCTGATCACCGCGTCGGGTGTGCAGGCGCTGAATGTCTCGATCCGCTGCACGCTCGATCCGGGCGACGAGGCGTTGGTGCTGACGCCCAACTGGCCCAACGGCGCGGAGATCGTGCGGCTCTACGGCGCGACGCCGGTCGAAGTGCCTTATGCCTATGACGGTGTGCGCTATACGCCCGATTTCGACGCGTTGGAAGCAGCCGTTACCCCGCGCACTAAGCTCTTGCTCTATACATCACCGTCTAACCCGCTGGGGTGGGTGGCGAACCAGGCCGAGCAGCAGGCGCTGCTTGATTTTGCGCGGCGGCACGGGCTTTGGCTGTTGGCCGACGAGGTGTATGAGCGGCTGCACTACGCCGATGTGCATCATACCGTGATGCACAATGCAGGCAGGGTGGCTCCGTCGATCTTGCGCCTGTGCACGCGTGACGATGCGGTGATTGTGGTGCAGAGCTTTTCTAAAGCGTACTGCATGACCGGCTGGCGTTTGGGCTGGGTGGTGGCGCGGCGTGATCTGGTGCGCAAGGCCACGCAGTTGAACGAGTTCATCATCTCCCACGCTGCGACGATGGTGCAGCGCGCCGGTCTGGTGGCTTTGCAGCAGGGCGAGGATGCCGTGGCCGCACAGGTGGAACAACTGCATGAGAACATGGCCTTTTGCGCCGCGGCGCTGCAATCGGTCCCGCAGATCACGCTGCCCAAGCCGGAAGGGGCTTTTTACCTTTTCCCGCGCATCGAGGGGCTTGACGACTCGTTTGACTTTGCGCTGCGTCTCTTGCGCGAGACCAAGGTCGCGGTTGCGCCAGGGGTGGCCTTTGGCGCAGGCGGCGAGGGCAGTGTACGGCTCTGCTTTGCGTCGGATATGTCCGTCTTGGAACCCGCTATGGAGCGGTTTTGTCGGTTTGTGGCGCGCGGCTAGCGCCCGGCAAGCCGCGCCAGCGCACCTTTTCTTTCAAGATTCCATCCTCCATCACGTAAGAGCCTGTCAAGAGGCGTCTGTTAGGAGCCGTCGCTATGGAGCCGAAACCGCCCACGGGCAAGGTGCTGCGCCATGTGGTGCTCTTTGCCTTTAAGCCGGAAAGCCCGCCCGAAGCCATTCGCCGGATCGAAGCGGCTTTTGCCGCGCTGCCGGATCAGATCGACGCGATTGTCGATTTTGAATGGGGAACCGATGTGAGCGTCGAGGGCAAGGCGCAGGGCTTTACTCACTGTTTCTTTGTGACCTTTGCCGATGCTGCCGGGCGTGACGCGTATCTGCCCCATCCGGCGCACCAAGCATTCGGCCAACTACTGCGCCCGCATCTGGACAAGGTGTTGGTGCTCGACTACTGGACGGAGCGTTAGCCCTATGCCCAAGGTTGTGTTTATTACGTCGCTGCCGCCGGATACGGCTGCGCTGTTGAGCGATTTGGCTCCAGAGGGGTACACGGTCACGACTGTGCCGCTGACGACGAGCGTGGCCGAGCAGCGCGAACTGTGCGCGGACGCGGATTTTTTGATCCTCTTCCCCGGCGTGATCGACTCGGAGGTGCTGCGTGCGGCCAAACAGCTCAAGCTGATCCAACTGGTCAGCGCCGGTTTCGACCGGATCGATATTGCGCTTTGCCGCGAATTGGGGATTCCCCTAGCCAACAACGGCGGCTCCAATTCAATCGACGTGGCGGAGCATACGCTGGCCTTGATCCTGGCGTGGTATCGCAGCCTGCCCGCGATGGATGCCAACGTGCGCCGGGGGGCTTGGTCAGCCCTGGATTCAGGCTCCATGACCTATACCATCCGGGGCAAAACGGTTGGCATTGTCGGCCTGGGCAACATTGGGCGCAAGGTGGCGCAACTGCTGCGCGCGTTCGGCGCGCATGTGCTTTACGCCGATGCACAGCCCATCACGATCCATGAAGAAGTTGCGCTGGAGGTGAAGTATGCCAGCCTGCCCGATCTGCTGGCCCAGTCGGACGTGGTGACGCTGCATGTGCCGCTGAATCAGGCGACGCACCACTTGATCGGCGCGGAGCAGTTGGCGCAGATGCAGCCCCATGCCTTGCTGGTCAATACCTGCCGCGGGCCGGTGGTGGACGAGGCCGCGCTGATTGCGGCGCTGCAAGCTGGAACGATCGCGGGGGCCGCGCTGGATGTGTTGGACAAGGAGCCGCCCGCGGCTGATAATCCGCTGCTTGCCATGGAGAATGTGATCTTGACGCCGCACATTGCCGGGGTGACGCGTGACACCTGGGCGCGGCGCGGTGAATTCATTTTTGCCAACTTACAGCGGGTCTGGCAGGGCGATCCGCCCCAAGCCCAGATCGTCTAGATGGGATAGAAAGTAATGGGACAGATGGATGAACTTTGCTTCATGACAGCGCGGGAACTGGCGCTGCACATCCGCCAGCGGGATGTCTCCGCGGTGGAGGTCATGGAGGCGCATCTGCGCCACATTGAGGCTGTGAACCCCGCGGTGAATGCGATTATCACGCTGCTGCCTGAACAGGCAATGGACGGCGCGAAGGCCGCGGACGCGGCCCTGGCAAAAGGGCAGGCGCTGGGCGCGCTGCACGGGCTGCCGGTTGCCCACAAGGATCTTGTGCCGACCAAGGGGATCCGCACGACGCGCGGCTCACCAATCTTCAAGG
>CAZZNG010000394.1:0-3379 GCA_964655505.1 uncultured Litorilinea sp.
GACATCATCACCCGCGTGCCGCTGATTGTCTGGGCGCCGGGCCGCTTCACCGGCGATCGCAGTTTCAACCAACTCTGTTCGCTGATGGACATCGGCCCCACCATCCTCGAACTGGCCGGGGTGACGCCCCCTGCCTCCATGGAGGCCGAATCGCTCATGCCCGCGCTGACCGGCGAAGCGTGGGAGGGTCGTGACGTAGTCTTTGCCGAGCACAGCCGCGACGGCATCTTGCAGGAAACCGACTTTATGACCATGGTGCGCACCCAGGAATGGAAGTTGGTTCACTTCTTGGGCGAGCCATTCGGCCAGCTTTTTGACCTGGTTCACGACCCCGACGAGGTCAATAACCTGTGGGATGACCCGCGCCACGCGGACAAAAAGCGTGAATTGCTCGACATCCTGCGCGAGTGGAACATCCGCAGCCACTATCACACGCGCAGTTGGGCCAGCGATTGGCGCTGACGCCATCGAGATCGCTTGACCCGACAGCCAGCCGTAGATCGCCCTTGTAAGAAGCATTAGGAAACCATGAGCAGACGCCGCCCATCACAGAAACGCACACAATCCGCCGCCCGCCCCACCATCAACCGCAAGCTTTCATGGACCTTTATCGCGGCGGCCTTGGTCATCTTCGTGATTGCCCAATCCGGCGCGGGCAACCTCTCCACCCTCTTGGGCGTGCCGCCGCTTGACGCCACGCCGGTCATCGAGAACGGCGATGCAGGTGGGTCACAGGGGTCGCCCCAATCGGATCAGGCGGCCCTGCCCACTGTCACGCCCGCGCCCACGCGCACCCAGAGCGCAGTCGCGGCGGCGACCGCGACCGTCGCGCCCAAGCCTACCGACGCGCCCACGCCAACCGCCAATGCGCCGCCCACAGATACGTCGCCCACCGATGCACGACCTGCGCAGCGCGCCAGCGACCTCCCCACTATCGCCTATGCCGAACTTCCGCCAGAGGCCCACGATACCATTCGCCTGATCGACCAAGGCGGCCCTTTTCCCTTCCGCCAAGACGGCACAACCTTTCAAAACCGCGAAAGGCTCTTGCCCATCCGCCCATCGGGGTACTATCGCGAGTACACGGTGATCACACCCGGTGCCAAGAACCGCGCCGCGCGGCGCATCGTGGGCGGCAGTGACGGCGAACTCTACTACACCGAGGATCATTACAGCAGTTTCCGCGAGATCATCCGGTGACAAATCCAACCACACAGGCTTTGCAGGCGCTCTTCACCGGCGCGCTTGACCCCGGTCTGTACCGGCTCGTTTCCCCCATGCCCACCGGGCGGCTTCTCACTAGAGCCGCAATATGGGGTTGGCAGGGAGTCCATCTAGACGGTACAATGATCACAGACAAACAGACGTTTTTGAGCCAGGCAGGTGCAGCCCTGCGCTTCCCTGCCTATTACGGCCAAAACTGGGATGCCTTCGAGGAGATGATCAACGATCTGTCGTGGCTGCCCGCGGCAGGTTACTTGATCGTCTACTCCCAAGTACACCGCTTCGCCGCGGCACAGCCATCGGCATGGGCAACGGCACGCGACATCTTGCAGAGCGCGGTGGACAATTGGCACGCAGAGGGCATTCCCTTTGCAGTCCTGCTGCGTCAGACGGGGTGGACCAATCTGGACCTGCCGCGGCTTGACGCCTTGTACGGGTCATTGGATGGGAAAGGAAACAGACCATGAAACGACGCACCAACCGGTTCTCGCGCCGGCGGCGGATCGACGAGCTTCTAGGTGAACGGCTTGATTCGTTGCTGCGCGAGAAATTGACGTCGCTTGATCTGGACGCGCTGCGTACACAACTCAACCGCATTTCACCGGAAAAGGCCGAGGCGCTGCTCCATGCGGGGCTGGAAGCGCTGGACAAGCATGGCGTGGAAAAGGTCTGGCACGAGTTGACCGGCTCCTTTGACAAGGGCAAGTTGGAACGCATCCTGCGCGAGAGCCTCGACCGCATCGAGGCCAATCAATTTGCCGGGACGGCACGCAAGCGTACCGCCGCCGTCGATTGGGACGACATAGACAAACAGGTGCGCCAGCGGGTGGACCGCATCTTGAACGAGCGCCTCAACCAGATCGATGTCGACGACTTGGTCGACGCGGTGCGCAACCAGTTGGCCGGGGTCGATCTGGAAAAGTTCGCCAAAGAAGCCAAGCGCGCCCGCAAACGCTTACGCAAGCAGGCGCGCAAAGCCATGCCTTCCGAAAAGACACTACGCCGAGCCATCGAGCCGCTGGTCCCGGCCAAGGCCAAGCCAAAGCCCAGCCCGCTTGCCTCCGCAGCCAGCGGCATCGGCAGCGCGGTCTTGCTGACCAGCGTAGGCTGGATCGTCTACAGCAACCTCCTGATCAACCACCAAGTCGCCCTGCCCAAAGCGCTGCCCGCCGACCAGATGACGCTGCGTTTCAAACCGACCGGCCCGATCAATGTCTACGTGGACAAGCAGGCCGAAGGCCGCCCCCTGGTGCTCATCCACAGCATCAACGCCGCGGCCAGCGCCTACGAAATGCGCCCGCTCTTCCAACACTACCGCAGCCAACGGCCAGTCTATGCCATCGACCTGCCCGGCTTTGGCTTCTCGGCGCGCCCGGATGTAGACTACACGCCCGACATCTATGTCCAGGCGATTCTCACACTGCTTGACGAGTTCGACGGGCCGGTGGACATCGTAGCCAGTTCCCTCAGCAGCGAATTTGCCGCCGAAGCCGCACGCCGCCGCCCCGAAGCAGTGCGCTCGCTCACCCTGATCTCGCCGTCAGGCATGGGCGACGAGACCAATGCCAACCGCGCCAGCCGCATTGTCTATCCGCTGCTCTCATTCCCGCTCTGGGCGCGGCCGTTCTACGACTTGTTGAGCACCCGGCGCAGCATCCGCTACTTCTTGCAGAAAAGCTTTTTGGGCGAGCCGAACGCCGGTCTGGTGGACTATGACTATGCCACCTCGCACCAGCCAGGCGCGGAGCACGCGCCGCTGGCCTTTGTGTCGGGCCGCCTCTTCACGACGAATGCACTCGATCAAATCTATCGCAAGGTGAACACACCCACACTTGTCTTGTATGACCGGGACGAATTCGTCGATTTCGACCGGCTGCCCGAACTGCTCTCGGCCAACCCGGCTTGGCGCGCCGAGCGCATCGTGCCGTCGCTAGGGCTGCCCCACTGGGAAAAGCTGCCCGAAACCACCCAGGCGCTTGACACATTCTGGGAAAGCCTCGACACGTCACAAGCGTGACAGTTCACGACAATTGTGATACAATTATGTGAACCTGCAATGCAATTTCAGCGGTTCAACCTTGCAATCGAACGCGGTGGGGACGGGCCAATGCGTCCATTCCCACCGCGTTGACTATCCGTTGACTGTTAATATTAA
>CAZZNG010000395.1:0-3355 GCA_964655505.1 uncultured Litorilinea sp.
TTTGGGATCGTCGGGCCGAACGGCGCGGGGAAGACGACGACGGTGGAGTGCATCGTAGGACTGCGACAAGCGGACGGGGGCACGATCCGGGTGCTTGGGTTGGACCCGAAGCGGGATCGGCGCGCCCTATGCAGGCGGGTTGGGGTACAGACACAGGCCAGTTCCTTGCCCGATGCATTAAAGGTCTGGGAGGCGGTTGATCTCTTTGCTGCCTTCTACCCGAATCCAATCGACTGGCGCGCCCTGTTGGACGAATTAGGGTTGGGCGCGGTACGCAATCAGCGGATTGGGCATCTTTCGGGTGGCCAGCGGCAGCGTTTATCGCTGGCTTTGGCGCTGGTGGGCAACCCTGAAGTGGCGGTGCTGGACGAGTTGACGACGGGGTTGGATCCCCAGGCGCGCAGCGATGTGTGGCACATGATCGAGCAAATTCGGCGCAGCGGGGTCACGGTGCTGTTGGTGACGCACTTGATGGAGGAGGCGGAACGGCTCTGCGACCGCGTTGCCGTGATTGTGGCCGGGCGCGTGGTGGCGTTGGACACGCCTGCGCGTATGGTCGCCCAGGCTGCCACGCAGCAGCGGATCGTGTTGCGTCCTTCCGCTCCATTCGACGAGCGGCTGCTGGCGTCTCTGCCTCAAGTCGAGCATGTGATGCAAATGGGCGATACGTTTGTGCTGACGGGCAGCGGCGATCTGCTCCACGCGCTCACTGTCCTGCTGGTGCGGCATCAAATTGTCCCCGACATGCTGCGGGTGATGCAACCATCGCTGGACGATGCCTATTTGGCGCTGGCCGGTACGCAAGGGGCAATGAGGAGATCAGTGGAGAGATATACAGAAAAATATGAGGTGATGGAGGGGTAAGATGGCACTGAGAAGACTTGCTCTGGTTGAACTGAAGTTGATGGTGCGGAACCCCGCATGGCTGTTTACATTTGGCATTCCGCTTTTCAGTTTGCTCATCTTTGGCCTGTCCACGCGTCATGCCGATCCGCAGGCCAATCTAGACGAACTCACTGCTGTGTCGCTCACCACATCGTTGGCGCTGGTGGCGCTCTATTCCGTGCCGGTGAACTTGGCAAACTACCGAGACCGGGGGATTTTGCGCCGGTTTTCGACCACGCCCATGTCTCCGGCGCTGCTGTTGGCTGTGCAACTGCTGTTGTATCTGGGGCTGGTCGTTATTTCGACTGCGCTGCTGATGCTGATCGCCCGGCTGGCGCTGGCGGTTCCACTGCCGCGCCAAGCGGCTGGGTTCTTGCTGGCATTTGGGATGGGCGCGGCTGCCATGTTCACGATTGGGCTTGTGATCGCAGCCTTTGCGCCGAGTGTGGCGGCGGCGAATGGGATGGGCGTCTTGCTCTTCTTTCCCATGGCGTTTCTGGCTGGGTTGATGGTTCCCAGAGCGTTGATGCCCGCGGGGCTGGTGCAGCTTGGCCGCTGGACGCCGCTGGGGGCAATGCAGCAAAGTATCACTGGTGCGTGGCGCGGTGAACCGCCGCAACTTGCCCACCTGATCGTGATGGTTGGCTGTGCTGCTGCTGCCGCGTGGGTGTCGGTGCGCGTGTTCCGTTGGGAGTAGCGGCGACTAGAGCAACAGGGCGGCTGGATCAACAGACCGGGGTGTCGCAATGTGCGGCTCCCCGGTCTGTTTGATTGGCGCGAGATTCGGCGCGGGGGTTCTGTTAGGCAGCTGTGGCGGCGCTTAGAAGAGGGTGACCAGCCAATCCCAGATGCCGAAGAAGCGGATGATGGAGATGATGATGACCGCGATGAGCAGACGGCGCGTCCAGATGTTGGCATGTTTGCTGCGTGTGGCAAAGCGCGCGGCCATCCATGCGCCGATGCTCTGGCCCACAGCCATGAGCAAGCCAAAGCCCCAGTGAATGAGATTCTGGTTTGCGCCTGCGCTTTCGATCATAAAGACAATGACAGCGGCGACGGTGACGATGAGGACGATCATCAGTTTGACCGCGTTGGCATGGGCCAGGCTGTAGTTGAGGCCCAAGACCATGGCTGCCAACAGAAAGACGCCGACGCCGGCCTGGATGAAGCCGCCATAGAAGCCAACGACGGCAAAGAGCAGCAGAATCCCTATGCGAGGGCGACCGGGGCGAACGTCGGAGTGTTCGCGCAGCCATTTGGTTGGTTGGAATAGGATGACGCCGAGCATGAGGACCATAACGATGCCGATGACAAGGTCCATTTCGGCGGGTTTCAGTTGGGCCGCGGCCCAAGCACCGAGAATGCCGCCGGGCACAGAAGCCAGCACGGGCCACCAACTGCTGCGTAGATCGAGCTTGCCGCTGCGTTGGAAGGTGGTGATGCCGACGATGTTCTGCATGACGACGCCAATGCGGTTGGTGGCGTTGGCGACATTCGAGGGCAGACCCAGAAAGACGAGCATGGGCAGCGTGACAAGGGAGCCGCTGCCGGCCAAGGTGTTGATGATGCCGGCGACGATTCCGGCGAGAATGGCTAGCGGGTAGACGTACCACTCCATTGGTGCTGACCTTCCTGCTATTGTGCCCGGATGGAGGCAGGTTTATAAAGTTGGCACGAGCTGGGCGAGCCGTTCGACGGTGCGTTCCAAGTCGTGCATGTGGGTGGCAATGCTGAAACGGACGTGCCCTTCGCCTGCTTCGCCAAAGGCGATGCCGGGGGTGGTGGCGATGAGCGCTTTTTCGAGCAGGATGTCGGCCACTTCGAGGCTGCTCTTATCGGTCGCGGTGAATTTGGGGAAGATGTAAAAGGCCCCCTCAATCGGCGCGCATTCGATGCCGGGGATCTCTTCGAGCGCGTCGAGCATGAAGCGGCGGCGGGCGGCATAGGCCGCGGTCATTTCCTGCACCGGCTCTTGCGGCCCGTTGAGCGCGGCGACGCCCGCGGCCATGGTGAAGCTGGCGGCGGCGGTAATGCTCTGGGTCTGATAGACGCGCGCGAGCTTGGCAATCGGCCCAGGCGCAGCGAGCCAGGCCAGACGCCAGCCGGTCATGGCGTAGGCTTTGCTGAAGCCGTTGATGATGATGGCGCGCTCGGCCATGCGCGGGTCCGCGGCGATGCTGTGATGGACTGCGCCGTCGAAGAGGATGTGCTCATAGATTTCGTCGCTGAGTACATAGAGATCATGCTCGGTGGCGACTTCGGCCAGGACGTTGAGTTCGTCCTGGGTAATGACGCGGCCGGTCGGGTTGTTGGGGCTGTTGAGCATGATCAGTTTGGTGCGCGGGGTGATGTACTGCTCAAGCTGGGCCTTGGTGATGGCGAAGTTGTCCGTGCTGGGCAGGGGCACGCGCACCGGAACGCCGCGGTTGAGCTGCACCATGGGCGCGTAGCTGACCCATGAGGGATCGAG
>CAZZNG010000396.1:0-3266 GCA_964655505.1 uncultured Litorilinea sp.
CGACCGCGGTCTCTTTACCATAGGCAAGTACACCGGCCAATGGGCCTACTACCGCTGCCCCGAAGATCATACAGTGGATCACTCCGGCTATTATTCATCCTTTCACTATTTACGGTCGTGGGCTTATGTGGAGGCTGTCAGCGAACGCGCACAAACGGTATGCCTCGCTCTGACCACCCATGGACCCGCCGATGTGTGGACAGCGGGCAGGCATCTCTTCCGGGTGAATCATGGCCGAGAAGAATTTACCACATCGATCTTTTCATTCCCTCTGAAGCAAGGGGTGACGCCGCTCTTGGTGCGTTTCGAGAACGCCGCGGTGGGGCACGTAGCGCACGCGTTTGCCCTGCGTTTTTGCCATTCGGATGCAGGCGCGCAGCATGACACTGGGCAGTTGCCCAACCTTGTGGAACTCGACCCGGTGGAGGGGGTGCATGTCCGCTTTCAGACGTTAATGCCCAATGTAGAGCGGCGCAATGCCTTTGAGCAGTTGAGCGCTGCCGCCTATATGGATCGCGATGTGTATGAAGGCGAGACGCCGATCCGACTGCGCTGGCCGGAAGAGCCACGGGCGCGATGTTTTGCCCATGTGCGCCTTCAGTCCCTTGACAACCGCATCTATGCCGATGGCGACAGCGTAGGTGCGCCGGGCGACACGTTGCACCTCGGTTCAGCGTTACAACTGCCTGCTGGCGCATTCCAAACAACGCTGATGCCCGACCCGAACGAAGTCTACCGCCACCATATGCGTATCTCCCAGACACTCCCCTTCTGGTCAATGGGCAGACAGCGCTACCGGGCGACGCCGTGGGGCGATCTAGCCGAGCGTCGAAATCAGGCGTTACTGGCCGCTGCCTATGTTGAAGATTCCCCGTTTGCGCAGATGGCGCGCATGGCATGGGGAGCCTGGGCAGACGTTGACGCCAACGTGCTCCTGGCGGCCATCGGGCGCGTGCAGCGGCACGAAGATGGCAGCCCGTTGATCCTGCTGAGTCTGTTGAGCATGTTGTACCGTTGGGGCAATCACCCGCACTTTCCGCAGGAAGTTCGCCGCCCCCTCGAAACGTGCATCTTGGATTACTGCTATTGGGAGGACGCGTCAGGCCGGGACCTGACCGATTTTACATCAGAGAGTCATCCCATCCTGTTCTATGTCTGTGAGTTGTTGGCGGGCCAGTCTTATCCTGACCGTGTCTTTGCCGACCAGCACTCAGGCGCATGGCACCAGGCGCGGGGCGAACAACTAGCCAAGGCATGGATAGCCGCCTACAGTGCATATGGCTCGGCGGGGTGGAATTCGCCCGACATCATGGAGCAAGAATTGGTCGCGCTGCTCCATCTGTGCGACCTGGCAGAAGATGAACAGCTCTTTGAAATGTCGGTTGTCGCACTCGACAAGTGGTTTTTTGCGCTTGCGCTCCATTCTTTCCGCGGCATCTTCGGGGTGGCGGGCCGGAACGCCTGCGCCAGCTACGTGAAAAGCGGACTGCTGCAACCCACCGCGCCCATTTGCCAACTGATATGGGGCATGGGCATCTTTAACCATCACATCGCCGGCGTCGTCAGCCTGGCGTGCTCCACAAACTATGAAATGCCGGTCATTCTGGAAAAGATTGCCTTGGATACACCCCCTGAGTTGTGGAGTCGAGAGCAGCACGCACCGCTTCATCAGCTTGCAGGCAACATTGTTACCTATAAAACGCCCGACTACATGCTATCGTCTTTGCAGGATTACCAGCCGGGGCAGCCGGGACGGCAGGAGCTCGTTTGGCGGGCCACATTGGGGGCCGAGAGCGTTGTATTCGCCACCCATCCAGGCTCATCGAGCGAGCATGACAGCCGCTATCCTGGCTATTGGTCTGGTCATGCGCGCCTGCCGCGCGTGGCACAGTGGAAAGATGCGCTCATCGCCATTCACCAACTTGAAGGAGATGAGTGGCTCGGCTTTACCCATGCCTATTTCCCCTCTGCCACCTTTGATGAAAGCGTGCTGCGCGACGGGTGGGCCTTTGCCCGCTGTGGCAATGGCTATCTTGCCCTCACCAACTCACAGGGTTTCACCCTGTCGATGCAAGGACGCTATGCCAAGCGCGAACTGCGCGCCCAGGGCAGGTGGCAAAGCTGGATCGTGCAGATGGGACGGGCTGCATTGGATGGCGACTTTGCCAGCTTCCAAGCGAAGGTGCTGGCGCTGCCGATCGCCTATGACGATGCCACGGTGCGCTATACGAGCCTTCGTGGCGATACGTTGCACGTTAGTTGGGATGGGCCGTTCCTTGTGAACGATGAAGTGCAGCCCCTCAAAGACTTCAAACATTACGAGAATCTCTATACCACGACTGATTTGCCTTGCCGCCAAATGGACCTTCACATGGGTAAAGAAGGCTTGCGTCTCGATTTCACGGCACCCACCCAACCCCACGACGCCTAGCTTGACGTCGTCGAAACGAGCCGAGTCGAAACGAGCCGAATAGTCTCCCAAATTTCCAAATAGACCCTTGACAGCACCAACACATAGTGCTAGATTGTGATCGCCGCAAACGTTCCCGCAAACGTTCCCACATGTGCAAACCGCTTATCTCGAGTACCTAGTAGAAACCCTCTAGGTCATGCCTATAACCATTCGAGATGTTGCCAAACAAGCCGGGGTCTCTATCAGCACCGCGTCGCGTGCCCTCAACGGGCGCATGGACGTAAGTGACGAAGTGCGAGCACGGGTCTTGGCGGCAGCAAACGATTTGCACTACACCGTGAACCAACATGCACGGGTGCTAAAAGGCGCAGCCAGCAAGACGCTGGGCATCATTCTCTACAACACCTCCTCCCTGACCTACAATGCGACCTTGACACGCGGCATCTATGACATTGCTACGCCACGCGGCTACAGCCTCATGGTCTATAGCTCGCAAGGTGAGGCTGAACTGGAACTCCAGGCTCATCAAATGCTCCGCCAGAACCATGTGGATGGTGTGCTAATCAATTCGGTGGAGAATGGCGTTGAGCCGCTACGGCAACTCGAGGTCCGAAATACTCCCTTTGTGCTGCTCAACCGGCGCGTTAAGGAGATGGAATGTGATTATGTGATGGTGGACTACCAGCGCGGCAGCTATCTTGCGACAACTCACCTGCTGGAGCTAGGACACCGGCGCATCCTCTATCAACTTGGCGCGCACGATCACGCGCCCACGCTGGAGCGGTTGTCGGGCTATCGCCAAGCCTTACAAGATTTTGGCGTGGCTTTCGATCCCTCTCTTGTCGTCTACGCG
>CAZZNG010000397.1:0-3188 GCA_964655505.1 uncultured Litorilinea sp.
CTGCCTCAAAACGCAGATCGCCCGCGTCGATCACAAAGCGGTCGCCTTCACGGGTGAGCCGCTCCACCCAAACGCCGGTGCGGATCGGAAGCTGAAAATGCGCCGCGTAAGCCGCCAGGTAATCGCCCATCTCGTCCTTGGTGGGAAAATAGGTGCGCGGCGCGGGAAAAGGCATCCCCACCAGCCCGCCATAGCGCGCGGGCGTGAAAAGGCGCAGCGAGTCCCAGCGCCTGCGCCACACATCGCCCACCCGCGCATGGCCGTCGAGAATGACGAAATCACGCCCTTGCTGCTGCAAGAAATAGCCGGTCGAAAGCCCGGCCTGGCCCGCGCCGATCACAACCGTATCATACGTCAGCGTCTGCTTGCTCATCAAATCCTCTCCTCTCGCTTGTCTCCTTCACAGCGCTCTACCCAACATAGCCGATCGGGCACAGTGCCACATGCCCCCAATGGGGTATCCCCACGGGGTATTTGCCAAGCAGAGAGGACAGAGAAACAACAAGGGGATAGAATGAAAGAAGATAGGGAACAGCGGGAAAGCCACCGTCCCTATCTTCTCCTTCCTGTCTCCTAACTGCCAGTTCCTATCTCTTATTCCTCGTTCGCCCCATTCGTCTCGATCAGGCTGGGCAGCAGCCGCGCCAGCAGCAGGGTCGAAAGCGCCGAAGAGTCTTGCCCCGTGTTGTTCACCAGGAGCGGTCTGGGCGCGTGCGTGGCGAGCTTCTGGGCCACCTGCAGACGGCGCAGGGCCAGTTGGTACTGCCACAAGGCCCGGTTGTCGCGATAGGTATTGCCCAGATGCTGCATGGCCTTGGCCTCGTTCTCTGCTGCATTCAGCGTGGCCCGGCCCCGCGCCTCAATATCCCAGCGGATCTTTTCAGCCTCTAGCTCCATCTCTTGCAGCATCTGCGCGATCGACTCGCGCGCCTGGTTGACCGCGGCCCGCGCCTCGACCATGCGCGCGTCGCGCTCCTTCTTGGCCCGCTCAATCTCCATCAGCAGCGTGTCGATGCGCTGGCGGCGGGTTAGCTCCCACTCCTTTTCATAGGCGGCCAACTCCTTGGCGACTCGCTCGCGCGTTGCCAAGTTCTGCTGATACTGGTCTGGCAGTTGCACATCCGGGATGTTCGCGCCGGTGATGCGCACCCCATAGGCTTCCATGCGCCGGTTGAGATACTCTTGCATATCGTCCACATCGCTGCCGCGCAGGTCATAGGCCCGTTCCGTCTCCACCAGACGGCTGCGGCGGCGAATTGCGTCCTGCACCACGCTGCTCAACACCACGTCGAAGTTGCTGGCGCCGATGTTGCGCACAAAGCGCAGCGGGTCTTCGATGCGGAATTTGAGAAAGAACTCAATCGACTTGAGCGGAATGTTCTCACGCGTGGGGCTTGCCAAGACCGGCGCTGTGTAGGGAAACTCGGTGGACGTGTCCACAATGGCATCGATCTTGAGCCAGGGCCACCAGAGAAAGTGACGCCCAGGGCCGAGCGTCCCCACCACCGCGCCATAGCGCGAGAGAATGCCCGTCGTCCCCTGTTCGATCTCCACAATGGCCTGTCGCCAGAACCAGATCAAGGCAATCAGCGCCAGGAAGATCCCCCCGGCCAGCAGCAGGCCGCGCAGCCAGCCCATTTCCACAGCCAGCGCCATGCCCACCACATAGAGCGCAAAGGCCAACAGGCCGAGCCAGCCAAACCCGCGGCGGTCGCGCGGGATCACCACCGGAACCAGATACCCCCTGTCGCCAGAGCGCAGCATCTGCTGCAGTTGGTCCCATGCTGTGACGACCTCTTTAATTCTGGAAAACGTCGTGCCGCGTGCAACGGTCATTGGCTATCTCCTTCCGGCTCTACTTCCGGCTGTGCGCCATCGGCGGCAGGCTCATCCGCCAGATCCTTCTGGGTCAAGGCCGCCACCTCCTTCTCTGCTTCCACCATGCCGCTGATCTGGCGCGAGCGCTCGTCGATGCGCGCCAAGATCGCGTCGACCCGTTGGCGAATCGCCTGCATATCCTCGTCGGTGTAGAGCGATTGCGAGGAGACGCCCAACATCTGCTGTGCAACCGCCATGAAGTCGACGCCGTCGTCCTCGTCCGGCCCGACGTGGACAATCTGCGGCAGTTTGTCGGCAATGGCCTCGATCTGGTCCAGGATGTTCTCTTGGAAACGGAATTCCAGAATTTCGGGGTAGAACGCGCTGGAAACCGCGCGCACGTCGAGGGCCTGCGCTTCCAGCAGCGCGGCGTTGGCCTTGGCCTCGCTCTCGGCCTCGATACGTATGCGGTGGGCATAGGCATTGGCGCGGTTGATCTCTTTCTCGCGCGCGGTGTCGATCTGGGCCTGGTACTTGGCGATCTCGGCGCGGATCTCCGAAAGCGTCTCACGCAGCGAAGCCAGTTCCTTGTTTAGCTCGCCCTCGTCCTGCTCTTTACGCAGATCCAGTTCATATTGATAGGTGTACGCCTCCTTGGCGACGCGCACGATCTCGGCCGCGGCCAAGTCCATGCGATACCCCTGATCCGCGGGTTCCGCGTGGGTGATGTTGGCGTTGACAAAGCGCACGCCGGGCAAAAACTGGTTGTTCAAGGTCGCCAGCAGGTCTTGCGTACTCTCCCCCACCAGGTCATAAATATTCTCCGCGCGCTGCTCGTAGATCAAGGCGCGCGTCACCTCGCTAACCGCGTTCTGCAATTTCTCGGAAAAGCCCTTAACGCCGCCCAGGGTGAAGATGAACTCGGCTGGGTCGGCAATGTGAAATTGCAGGAACAGATCGACCGACGCGCTCACCCGGCTGGCGGTGGGCGCTTGGCGGATGGGCGCGTTGTAGGGATATTCTTTGGTCGTGTTGACGATGTAGCTCACCCGCTTCCAGGGGTTGAGCAGCCAGGTTCGCCCCGGCCCCACCGTCGCCTCCAGCTTGCCGAAGCGGGTGATGAGCGCTTGGCAGCCGTCCGGGATCATGACGAAGCTGCTCTTCCAAAGCGTAAAGAGGAGGAAGCCAAGCACCAACAGCCAGTAATGGGGGCCAAAAAAGATGGTCGGCAGATTGCCCAGGCCGGGCAGACGACCCGCAACCGACGTGATCCCCCAGCCAACCACGCCCAGCACGACGAGTACACCCACCCCCAACAAGCGCAGGATCAACGAGCGTTCGCGCCGCGGCACGACCACAGGCGAGATAAT
>CAZZNG010000398.1:0-3157 GCA_964655505.1 uncultured Litorilinea sp.
TGTTGTAGGTGACCGCGCTTAGGGCGATGTTGCCCTCGCTGAAGGTGTCATCTTGGATGGTTGCCAGCACATAGTCGTTGATCAAAACGCTGATGGTTGTGCCTTCGACCAGCAGGCCCAACTGATTGACTGCTCGGCTGCCGGTTTCGATGACCGAGGAGTCGCCCCAGTCGGTCAGGTCGAACCATTCGCCGTCCAACAGCTGTTGGATGACATAGTTGCCGCCGTTCTCTACCCCAAAATAGTAGAAGTTGTCTTCGTCCACGTAGCGGAAGATGACGCCTGCTTCGATCCCCTGCGATCCTTCATAGAATTCGGCGTCAACCTCCAGATAGAAATCTGTGACGCTGCCGTCGCGCCGGCTCCAGACGATCTGTTCGGTCTGGTCGGTGCTGATATGCAGCTTGCCCGATTTGAGATAGACCGACGTGACGCCGGTGTACAGACGCCCCCAATTCTCATCTTCCGCCTCAAAATCGTCTACGATGTCGGGGTCGTTGCTGCGGATTTCAGCCACTCGATTGGCGATCTCCGCGTCCGATTGAGCCACCGGCGCGGCGCTTATCCGTTGTGCGGGGACAAGCGGCAAGGTGATCAAGGCGATAAGCAGGGCGATAAGCACTGTTCGGGCCGGCCAACTACCAGATCGTTGCATACGCATTGGGGGGTCTCCTTTGGGGTCTCTGCGTGCAGTCGGGACGGGTGGATTCGACAATGCTCTGTGCCAACACGGCGGTTTCCATGCCGGATCACAGGGTTATGCAAGGCGACAAGAGCGTACTGGGTTGGTTCGGTAATGAATTTCACTGATGGATTTCAGTGATCAATTGCGCCGATTATTGTGGATGCGCTGCTGCGATCGCGCTGAGAGTGTGGCTGCGCCGCTACTGTGACCGCGTCGCTGTCTGCCGTGCGCTCTCGACCTCGACCACTTCTTGCATGGCATCTTCGACATAGGGATAGGCAAGCCAGACCGAGGCGATGCCGAAGATCGCGCCTGTCACCGTACGCAGCCACCAATTGCTGGTTCGCAGACCAAACATTTGGGTCAAGCCGTCGACGGCAATGGGAATGAGGAGGAGCGCGTAGATTTTGAGCGACAGGGGCCGGATGCGCCGGGTACGGCGCAGCGCCCCAAAGACAAGCCCGGCGCTCAGGACTGAGCCGTAGATCGCAATATCGCGCTCGCACAGCGCAACTTTATAGCCTACGTTTATATTGCCCTCAAATCGGCGAAAAAGCAACAGGTTTTCTGCGGGGGGCGCGCCCGCGGCCTCCAAAATCTCAGCCGAGGGGACGGCTGTGTCGCCAAAGAGGAAATAGGAGTGATCGGGCAGTTGGTGACAGGTGAAGGAATAGAGGCCATAGATCGCACGCGCCGGCGCGGTATAGCCCATCTGCATCAAGATCGGCGCGAGGAAGGGGAGCAGCACATAGCTGCCCCAGCCTACATTGAAGATCGCCAGCCAATGGCGCGCGATCCACAGAACAAGACGATTGGCAATGTCGGAAATCGGCGAATTCACCGGGACCGGTTCCGCGGGCGAAGGGGGCGCGTCTGCCGGGGTGTGGTTGCGCTGCTCGCTCATGATGATGGGGCGGCGCTTGACGAGGTTGTGCCGGACTGCGTGCTGGGCTGTGCCGCATTTAGCACGGCGTGGCGCAGTTGCATCACGTCATGGGGCGGGTAGTAGAGTGTACCGCCGATCTCCACCACCGGCACAAGATAGCGAAAGCGCTCGTAAAGATCGGCATCATCTTCGATGTCGTGGCTGACAATGCGCAGCGGCTGTTCGCGGCTGATCCACGCCAGGTCATCCTGGAGCTTTTCGCACAACGAGCAATGATCTTTGGTATAGAGGGTGACTTCAAGCGCCACAGGCGTTCGCTCCTGGTTCACTTGCGCTGCCCGCCTACGGCTGCGCTGCTCAAAAAGCCGATGTATGCCGGAACCAATGGCAGCACACAAGGGCTGAGGAAACTGATCAGCCCGGCCAAGAAGGCCAGCGGCAAGCCGGACGAGACCCCCACCTGCATGATGTTGTGGCCCAAGCCGGTGAACGCCACCACTGTATCTTCCAGCGAGAGCACCCATGCATTCAGACCGCTGAAGCGGTTGGTCAATGTCCCCAACTTGTCGAACCAAAGCAGATAGGCCACATAAAAGAGGAACAGGCCGCTGATCAGGCTGACAAGGCCCATGTGCCGATTGAGGCGGCGCAGCAAGCGCGTCGCGCGGGCGAAGGCCAGCGCAACAAGCAGGAATGGAACCCCTAGGCCCAGGCTGTAGGTCGCCAGCAAGAGCGCGCCCTGGCCCACGGTTTCGCTACTGCTTGCCAGCACAAAGATCCCGGCCAGGATTGGCCCGATGCACGGAACCCACCCCGCGCTGAAGCTCACGCCCAACAGCGCGCTGCTCGCCAGCCCCCACCGATTGCTGACTTGGTGCATGTCCACCACGCGCTTTTCTGTGTAGAGCATGGCGTTGAAGAAGTCAAAGATGCTGACCAAGGCCGCGGCCGCGGGGTTCTGGTTGAGGTCAACCCGCTCGCGCATCCAGCGCGAGGCCCAGCGAAAGACCCCCAGCGTGGTCAGGCCAAAGATGACCAGCAGGATCGCACCAAAGCGACCGATCAACGGCAGATAGCTATCCAGCCGCTGGCCGATCAGCCCGGCCGCGGAGCCAAAGAAGGTAAAGACCGCGCCAAAACCAATCACAAAGGCCAACGCGTGCAGAAAGAGCCAGAGACGGTTTGCACTGCCTGTCTGCGGCGTTGTACCACGGCGGCCCTGGGACGCCGCTGTTGTCGCGGGCGTCGCTGTCTGGGCCTGGTCGACCAATTGTGCCATTTATGTACTCCTACGGCGCGGGTCGCGCCGCGCAACAAATCCAATCCGAACACAAACAACGAGCTTCCCGGCTGCTATGATTCCGCCTTGCTGCGGCTCGTCCTATCCCGCTATGCCTTACCGTGTAGCGGCTATTATCGCACTATTGTGCACAGTATTATGCAAACGGTATTATGCAACGGTGCAGCCAACCTAGCTTTTGGCGTTCTTTTCCTCCAATAGCTCTTGCAGGGTTTCCAATTCCTGTTCCAACTGCCGCTGCCGGTTGCTGATATAGACGACATAGACTGTGACCACTACCCAGACG
>CAZZNG010000399.1:0-3157 GCA_964655505.1 uncultured Litorilinea sp.
GGCGTTGATCGTTTCGTCCCAGTCCGCCAGCAGGCGCTGCATGGGCGCGTAGAACGCGGCCGCGGCGGGCGATTGCAGCACTGGCCCCCCGGCCAGGGGCGGCCCGACGAGACTGAGCAGCGCGGCAACGCCGATCACCGCGCCGCCCACGATCCACCCGGCCACCAGCAGGGGGGCGCGCCGCGTCAGGGGCCAGTGGAGCAGGGCGACGCAGAGCGCCATACCCCAGGTCAGATGGCCCAGCATGAGCCAGGCCATGCGCTTGTTTTGGGCCGCGGCGTAGCTGATGGGCAGCACAGCCAGCAAGATCAGCAGCCCCACGGCAAAGGCGCGGCCCAAGCGCCCGCGGGATGCATCCCGCGGGCCAAACCAGATCAAGAGGTGCAGCGGCCAAAAGATGAAGAGCAGCAGCACCAGCGTAGGCGTGTGGTGCAGGGGCAGGAACGCGCCGGGCAGCGTCAGCGGCAGGCCAAGCAGCAGCACCCACAGTGGTTCGACCCAGAGCAGACGGCGCAGCCGGTCGACCCACGGGTGGGGCTGGGCGGTTGGCTTGGCGGCAAGCGCAGAGGCCATAGGCACGTACTTGACTTGACTGCGCGACTAGACAGAGATCGACGGCACGGACGAGGCCACCGGCGCGGGCGCGGACTGCGCGGCGCGGTCCGGCATGGCGCTGCGTGCGTCGTCTGGCACGTCGCTTAGCACGGTGTTTGGCGCTGTCGCTTGCGGCTGCGGCTGATATTCGGGCACAAGGGTCTCCAACAGGCTGCGGATGGCTTGGGCGTCGTCCTGCTGCGCGGCCTGGCGCAAGGCCTCGACCAGGGGATGCAGCGTGGGGGGCACGAACGCGCCCGCGCCGACCACGATGCGGATCTTGGGGTGCAGGGTGGTGTGATAGGTTTCGCCCTCGATGAAAAGCTCCTCGAAGAGCTTTTCGCCCGGACGCAGCCCCGTATGCACCACGTCGATATCGCGCCCCACCTCCAGCCCGGAGAGGCGAATCAGATCGTGGGCCAGGTCGACAATGCGCACCGGCTCGCCCATGTCGAGCATGAAGATTTCGCCGCCGCGCCCCAAGACCGCGGCTTGCAGCACCAGTTGCACCGCTTCGGGAATGGTCATGAAGTAGCGGCGCACGTCGGGGTGGGTGATGGTCACCGGGCCGCCCTGTGCGATCTGCTCTTTGAAGGTCAGCACCACGCTGCCGCGGCTGCCCAGGACATTGCCAAAGCGCACGGCGACATAGGGCTTGCCGGTGGTGCGCGCCGCGTCCAGCACCAGCAGCTCGGCCCCGCGCTTGCTCGCGCCCATGACGTTGGTGGGGTTGACCGCTTTGTCGGTCGAGATCATGACGAAGCGGGCCACATCCATGCGGGTCGCGGCGTCGAGCACGTTGCGCGTGCCCAGGATGTTGTTGCTGACGGCTTCGGCAGGGTGCGCTTCCATGAGCGGGACATGCTTGTGGGCCGCGGCATGAAAGACAATGGTGGGCCGGTATTGGGCAAAGACTTGCTGCACGCGCGCGGGCATACGGATGTCGGCGATGCAGGAGATGATTCGGGTGGAACCGCCGGTTTTGCGCAAGAGCCGCTGCAGTTCCTGCTCGATTTCGAAGATCGAGTTTTCGCCGTGGCCCAGGATGATCAGCTTGGCCGGTTGGCAGAGCAGGATCTGGCGGCAGAGTTCGCGGCCAATCGAGCCGCCGCCGCCGGTGACCAGCACCCGCTCGCCGTGCAGCAGCTTGCGCACGCTTTCGATGTCGGTGTGGATCGGGTCGCGGCGCAGCAGGTCGTCGATTTCCACCGCGCGCAGTTGGCTGAGGCTGAGCGAGCCGTCGACGATGTACTGCATGTTGGGCATGATGCGCGGCTGGATGCCCACCGCTTCGCAGCGCTGCACCACTTCGCGGATGATCTTGCCCGGCGCGGTGGGCATGGCGATGATGACTTGGCGCACGTTGTAGAAGCGCGCCAACTCCACCAGGCGGGCGCGCGAGCCGAGAACGGGCACGCCCAAGAGCCGCTGCTCATATTTGAAGGGGTCGTCGTCGATGAAGCCGACGACGTGGATGCCTGTGTTGGAGCGGCGTTGAATTTCGCGCAGGATCATGGCCCCGGCGTCGCCCGCGCCCACGATCAAGGTGGGGACGCCTGGCTCCAGGGGGCCGCGGGGACGTTGCCGATGTTCTTGCACCAAGCGCAGGGAGATACGCAGCCCGGCCAACATGATCAGGCTGAGGATCGCCTCCAGCAGCCAGACCGAGCGCGAAGGGCTGTTGGGCAGGCGCAGCACGGGCAGCAGCCCGAAGTTGATCAGCGCGATCAGCGGCGGCGCGATCAGCCCGGCGCGCAGGATGCCGGTTAATTCGGCAATCCCCGCATAGCGCCAGAGTCGATTATAGAGCCGAAAGTACATATAGAGCGGCAAGCGCACCAAGGGCGCGATCACCAGCAAGACCCAGCCGCCTTGTCGCAAGTAGTCCCAGGCGCTTGTGCCGCTTTCGAGTCGGATGGTAGTTGCGAGGAGAACGGAAACGCCAATCAGGAGCAGGTCGAACAAGAGCAGATAGCGGATACGTACACTTCGGATCGTCTGCTGCGCGAATGAATCGCTGCGCGAGAACTGCGCGTGAGAATCAGAATCATTGTGGGGGGACACAGGTGACTCCATTCGATTTGGTTCGGGGTCAACGCAAGATCTGATGGAGAGTCCGCGTTTTGCCGTACGGTTGAAATAAATTACAAACGTGGCCTTTTGCGCTGTTGGAAGGCTAACGGAGCATGACGGATATCTGGTTACGGTTTAATCAATCGGGCCAGCGTTTGCAGCAGGCCTTATCATGACGGATTTTGGCCGTTGCGTCAAGATGGGAAATCGGCTATTGACAGCTTGAATTGCACCTGACGAAACTTTTGACAGGCTAAAATTGAACAGATGCGCGATTGGCCGGGATGTGCTATCGTGGCAGTGTGATGGCGACATGCCCCGCGGCGGGTTGGGGCTGGGCATGTCCAAACAGCGCGAGCAACGATTTTGCCGTTGCTCTCTTGATCACAGCTTTGATCTAGCCGTAACCGAGAGGCGTTCCCCCTACGTTTGCGCGCTTGCCGTTGGCAAGGTTCGACCGTTGCAGCGTATCGTGGGGCTAGGCTGCCTG
>CAZZNG010000400.1:0-3156 GCA_964655505.1 uncultured Litorilinea sp.
AGCCAGACCTTCAACCCCGTCTTTGGGGCGACGCTCAACCCCTATAACACGACCAAGACCTGCGGAGGCAGCAGCGGCGGAGCGGCCGTCGCCCTGGCAACCGGGATGCTGCCCATTGCCGACGGCAGCGATACAGGCGGCTCGCTGCGCAACCCCGCGGCCTTTTGCAATGTGGTGGGCTTTCGCCCCGCGCCGGGCCGCGTGCCGGTCTGGCCCAAGAATGTGGGGTGGTTTACCTATTCGGTGCAGGGGCCGATGGCGCGCACGGTGAGCGATACCGCGCTGCTGCTCAGCGTCATGGCCGGGCCAGATCCACGTTCGCCGATTGCCATTGCGGAGCCGGGCAGTAAGTTTGATGTCGATCTGCGGCGCGATTTCCGCGGCACGCGCATCGCCTGGAGCCGCGACCTGGGCGGGATACCTGTCGACCGGCGCGTGACGGCTGTGCTGGAGAGCCAACGCCATGTCTTTAGCGACTTGGGCTGTGTGGTGGAAGAGGGCGAGCCTGATTTCACCGATGCCGACGAGGTCTTTAAGCTCTGGCGTGCATGGGTCTTTGAACTGGGCTACACCGATTTGATCGCCGAACACCGCGAACAGATCAAAGAGACGGTCATCTGGAATGCCGAGGCCGGGCAGTCGATCACAGGGCCACAGTTGGCGCGCGCCGAAGCCAAGCGCACCGAGCTTTATCATCGCGTGCGCGAGTTCATGGAGACCTATGAGTTCTTGGTGCTGCCCACGACGCAGGTTCCACCCTTCCCGGTGGATCAAGAGTTTATCACCGAGATCGAGGGTGTGCCGATGGAGACGTATATCGACTGGATGAAGTCCTGTTACTACATTACGGTAACGGGGCTGCCCGCGATCAGCGTGCCGTGTGGCTTCACACCGGAGGGGCTGCCGGTGGGTATCCAGATCGTTGGGCGACATCAGGACGAATTGGGTGTGCTGCAGTTGGCCTATGCCTTTGAGCAGGCGACGCAAGTCTGGCGCACGCGCCCGCGCGTTGTGAGCGAAGCGGCGGTATAACAGCCAGGTGAATTTGGGCCGGGTGAAATTAGGATAATGAGAGCATGACGACGATTGAACGACCGATTGGCTATCAGTCTACGCTGGAGCCGGTGACCTACGCCGAGTTGGACACCGAGCAATGGCTGCACATGTACGAGCAGATGGGCAAGATTCGCGCCTTCGAGGAGATGGCAAACGAACTCTATACCAGCGCCAGGATGCCGGGGCTGACCCATCTTTACATTGGCGAAGAAGCGATCGCGGTGGGCGTCTGCGAGGCGCTGCGTCGCGATGATTACATTACCAGCACCCACCGCGGCCATGGGCACTGCGTGGCGAAAGGCGCGTCGCTCGACCGCATGTTTGCCGAACTGCTGGGCAAAGCCCCGGGCTATTGCCGCGGCAAGGGCGGCTCCATGCACATTGCCGACCAGGAGACGGGCAATCTGGGCGCGAACGCCATCGTCGGCGGCAGCGCGGGCATTGCCACGGGCGCGGGCTTGTCGATCAAGATGCGCAAGAGCGACCAGGTGGCCGTCTGCTTCTTTGGCGACGGCGCGCTGGGCCAGGGGCTGATCTATGAGTCGATGAATATGGCCCAGCTTTGGAATCTGCCGGTCATCTATGTGTGCGAAAACAACCAGTACAACGAGTATACGCACAACAGCGAAACCGCCGCGGGCAGCTTGGTCGAGCGCGGGCGCGCCTTTGGCCTGCACTCGGTAGAGGTGGACGGGCAGGATGTGCGCGCGGTCTATACGGCCATGACTGAGTTGGTGGCGCGGGCACGCCGCGGCGAGGGGCCAGCCTATATGGTCTGCCACACCTACCGCTTCCACGGTCACCATGTGGGCGATATTGACCGCAGCTACTATCGCAGCCGCGACGAGGAACAGTGGTGGCGTGCGCGCGATCCGCTGCGTCTGCTGGCCGACTGGCTGACGACTGAAGCGGGGATTGCGCCCGATATCTTGCAGGGGATTGACGACAGTGTGCGCCGCGAGGTGGATGAAGCGGTCGAGTATGCGCTCAATGCGCCCTATCCCGCAGCCGACGAGGTAGATGATCATGTCTATGCCTAATCCAACCTTTAGCCCGGCCATCTACAACCCGGGTGTGCGTGAATTGACCATGGCCGAGGCGATCCGTGAGGCGATTGCCGAGGAGATGCGCCGCGACGAGCGGGTCTTTCTCATCGGCGAAGATGTGGCCGAAGCGGGCACGGTCTTTAAGGTGCTCAAGGGGATGGTGGACGAGTTCGGGCCGGAGCGCATCATCGACTCGCCCATCTCTGAAGCAGGCATTGCGGGCTTGGGCGTGGGCGCGGCCATGACCGGTATGCGGCCCATTGTGGACATCATGTTCGGCGATTTCATCACCTTGACCATGGATCAGATGGTCAACCAGGCCGCCAAGACTCACTATATGTCGGGCGGCAAGCTCAAAGCGCCCATGGTGCTGCGTACGACGCTGGGCGCGACGCGCCGGTCCGCGGCGCAGCACTCGCAGTCGCTGCACGTCTGGTTTAGCCATGTGCCAGGGCTGAAAGTGGTTATCCCTTCGACTCCCTATGACGCCAAAGGGCTGATCAAGAGCGCCATTCGCGATGAAAACCCGGTAGCGGTCTTTGAAGACAAGATGATGTACCAGTTGAAGGGGCCTGTGCCGGAGGGCGACTATACAATCCCCTTGGGCCAAGCGGACATCAAACGCACGGGCGAGGATGTGACGCTGGTGGCGACGAGCAGTATGGTGCAGGTGGCGCTTGCGGCCGCGGAACAGTTGGCCGAGTTGGGCATTAGCGCCGAGGTGATCGACCCGCGCACGACCCGACCGCTGGACGCGGAGACGCTGATCGAGTCGGCCAAAAAGACAAGCCGCGCCGTGGTGATCGATGAAGGATACCAGTCCTATGGCGTCACGGCAGAACTGGCCGCGGTGATCGCGGATGGCGCGTTCTACTACCTCGATGCGCCGGTCAAGCGGCTGGGCGCGATGGATGTGCCGGTTCCCTTCTCGCCTGTGCTGGAAGATCTGACCGTGCCGACACCTGAGCAGGTCGTCGAGCTAACCAAGACGCTCTGCGGGCGCAGCTAAGGAGGACGGGCATGGCGAAAGAGGTCTACATGCCTGCGTTGGGCA
>CAZZNG010000401.1:0-3149 GCA_964655505.1 uncultured Litorilinea sp.
GAGATCCAGGTGGATGCACGCTCGCCAGAGCAAGCCGTTGCCATTGCCGACGAACTCGCCCGGCAGTTGATCGAACTTGGCCCCAACCCATCGGGCGACGAAACGGTCAACGAAGTGGAGCAGTTTGTCCAAGAGCGCATGGCCCGTCTCCAGCAAAACATTACCGAAGGGCAGCTTCGCATCGACACGCTGGACGGCTACTTGGCCCAACTGGTCGAGCGGGGCACCGCGCCCGACCAACTGCAAACCCTCCAGGCTGAAATCCAGTCGCTCGAAGGGCTGATGGCAACGTGGGAAGCCACCTACGCGGGCCTCTATCAGACGTTCCAGTCCAAGACCCCGTCCAGCAGCCTGACCGTCTTTGAACCGGCGGAGGCGCTGACCGACCCGATTCGCCCGCGCACCAACCTGAACCTGTTGATTGCGGCCATCCTCGGCTTTGGCATCGGCGTGGCGCTGATCGCCGCGCTCGAGACGGTGGACGACTCCTTGCGCTCCGCGGACGAAGTGAGCGATCTGCTGCGCCTGGCCTCGTTTGGCGCGATCACCCGGATGCCGGGCAAACGTGCCGACGATCTGCTGATCGCCAACCAAGATGTTTTTTCCAGCATGGCCGAAGATGCGCGCCTGCTGCGGAGCAAGCTGCTTGCCCTCTCGCAAGAGTGGCCGCGCAAGGTCTTCCTCATCACCAGCCCGGCGCAGGGCGAAGGCAAGAGCCTGCTTGTTGCCAACCTGGGCACAGCCATGGCGAATATCGGTCTGCGTACCGCCATTGTCGATGCCAACCTGCGCAATCCTGCCCAACATACGCTGTTCCACCTGCCCCAAGCGGACGGGCTGACCGAAGAGATCCACTCGTCTCGCTCTGAACTGACGCGGCGGGTCAAAGCCAGCCAGATCGAAAACCTCTATGTCCTCACCAGCGGCAGCCCGGCCCTGGCCTCGCCGGATCGCTTGGCGACCGCGCGCATGTCCCAGTTGTTCGACCGGCTGGCGGAGCAGATGGACATCATCCTGTGTGATGCGCCCGAAGCGGTGGGCATTTCGGACACGCTTGTGCTGGCGAGCCAGGCCAACGGTGTACTGCTGGTCATCGATGCAGGCCAAACCGCGCGTGAAACGGCTCGCCAAGCCGTGTTCAATCTGCGCCAGTCCAGCGCCAACCTGTTGGGCTTTGTCCTCAACCGGGTTCCCACCGAAGCCCGCGCCGCGAGCGTGACGGTGCGCAGACGGCGGCCCGCCCGTTTGGTCGAGCCGGTGATCGACGAACCTTCGCCCAGCAAGCTGTAAACGTCTGCCCATATTTCTCCGCTCTCCCTTCCCGGAAGCGCAAGCCCTGAAAGATCAACCCCCAGAGTGACAAATGCGTCTGACCTTTGTGTCAGACGCATCGTCGTATTCGGCAAAGATTTCGTCCGGGGCCGATGGCTGCACGTCGCGGCCATCTCTATTGGCTGGTGACGATGGGCAGGTGCAGCTTGACCGGCCCGCCCCCTACAGCCGTCCCTCTGACTTCAACCGTGACCGTGGCGTTATCGCACAGCGTGCCGCTGTCGCAGATTTCATAGACAAACTGATCCGTGCCGCTGAAGCCGCTGTCAGGGCTATAGGTGATGGTTCCATCGCCGTTGTCACTCACCTTGCCGTGTTCAGGCGGGACACAATCACCGCAGCCGGTGGTGGCCGTCTCCGGCAATAGATTTCCCTCTGGGTCGGTATCATTGGCCGCCACGTCGATGGTCACCGGCTGGCCTTGCTTGGTCATGGCGCTGTCGTCCACGGCATCGGGCGCGGTGTTGGTCGTCCGGACCGTTACCTCGATTGTGACGGTTGCCGTGTCGCACAGCCCGCCATCGTCGCAGATGCGGTAGACGAAGCTGTCGCTGCCGAGGAAGCCGTCGTCGGGCGTATAGGTAAACGAGCCGTCGCCGTGGTTGGTCAAGCTGCCATGCTCCGGCCTGGCGCAAGCGCCGCACCCCGCGGTGACGGATGCCGGGTTCAAGTTGTCGTCCGGGTCGCTGTCGTTGGCTGCCACGTCGACGCGCACCGGCCTGCCCTGGGATGTGGTGGCGCCGTCATCCTTGGCCTCGGGCGCGGCGTTTACCCCGTTGACCGTGATGTCGACTGTGGCGGTATCGCACAGCCCGTTGCTGTCGCAGATCTGATAGACAAAGCTGTCACTGCCGGTGTAGTCCGCGTCGGGCGTGTAGGTGAATGTGCCGTCTCCGTGGTTGGTCAAGCTGCCGTGATCAGGCGTCGAGCAGCCGTTGCAGTTCGTGTTGGTCGATGTGGGGTCGAGGTTCCCGTCCGGGTCGCTGTCGTTGGCCGCCACGTTGATGAGTTTGGCGGTATCCTGCGGCGTGGAGACGCTGTCGTTCACAGCCGCGGGCGCGGCGTTGGTGCCGCTGACGGTAATCGATACGGTCGCCTGGGCGCAGAGCGCATCGCCATCGCAGATCTGGTAGACAAAGCTGTCGCTGCCCGTGTAGCCTGCGTTGGGCGCATAGGTGAATGTGCCGTCTCCGTGGTTGGTCAGCGTGCCGTGACTCGGCGTCGAACAGCCGTTGCAGTTCGTGTTGGTCGATGTCGGGTCGAGGTTATCGTCCGGGTCGCTGTCGTTGGCCGCCACGTCGATGATCTTGGCTGTGTCCTGCGGCGTGGTGGCGCTGTCGTCCCCAGCCAGTGGAATCTGCGGCAGCGTGATCTCATAGACGCGGCCATCGTTGGGATAGCGGTCGGGCAGGAAGTTGTTATCTACGTAACGATCCACCACATAGAGGCTCATGAGGTCGGGATCGAGGCTGCTGGGCGCGTAGGCAAGGCCAGCCAAATGTTTGCCGTTGGCGCCGGTTACGTCGATGACGCGGATGAGTTCGCCTGTGGTCGTCGTTTCAAACAAAGAGCGTTTGGCCTCGCCCGCGATATAGAGCGTGCCCGTGTTGTGGTTGTAGACGATGCCTTCCGGGTCGCTCACGCCGATGGCTTCGACATCGAAGTGGGTCACTGTGTCGTCGCCCTCAGGCGGAACGCCGTTAAAGCGGCCATCCGGCCCCGGCGCAACGCGGTAGACCTCGCGGTTCGTGCCATCGATGATGAAGAGCACATCCAGACCGGGCGCGTAGGTGATGCCTTCCGGGTCCTGCGAACCA
>CAZZNG010000402.1:0-3087 GCA_964655505.1 uncultured Litorilinea sp.
GGCCACGCAGATCATGAAAGGCGAGGCTCGCGCCGTCGTCGCGTTGAATGAGAAAGTTGGGCGCGAGATCGCCGCTGTTGCCGCCGGTTTTTTTGTTGTCGATCCCTGCTGTGGTTGCGATGGGAAAGCCGCGGCCCAAGCCGCTTGGGAAGTCATCCAGGGTGACGGTGCTGCGCGGCGCGGCAGACTCACGTCCACAGGCGGCCAAGAAGAGGGGCAATGCGGCCATTCCCGCTAAGAAGCGGCGACGGTTGAAGGTTTGCCCATCGCGTGATGGTCGATGGCTAAGATTCTGTGCAACCATAATCAAAGACTCTTGGAAACGGTTCATTTTACGGTTGGCCGGTGGGCGCGCACCAACGCGCCGCAACTGATTGTAACACAGTTACGGCGCGGGTTGGGCATGCGTGATTACGTTGGGCGGTTGCTGGACGCAGTGCCGTCTATGCAGCAGGTTCGCCTATGGTTGTAGTCCTACGGCTGTGATGTGGCTGGGCCAGGTCAATCGACGCGCAATTTGGCGATCTGCTTGGGATCGAGTTCGACACCTAGGCCTGGCTTTTCATGGGGGCGCGCCTTGCCTGCCTCGATGGGCAGCGGGTCGAGCAGGATGTTATCGTCGTAGTAGAAGGGGGTGAGAATGTCGCACGGGAAGTCTTCGGCAGCAATGGCGCTGGTTGCCATGCCCAGGTGGATCATGGCGGCGCTGGCAATGCCAAATTCTAGGTTGCTGCCGATGGTGCAGACAATGCCCGCGGCCTCGGCGACTGCGGCCATCTTGCGCGCGGGGCCAATGCCGCCCCCTTTGCCGACGTAGACCGAGAGAATGTCGGCCGCGCCTGTGCGCACGATGGCAAGGGCATCTTGCAGGCTGTAGACGCTCTCATCGGCCATGACTGGGATCTTGACCTGGGCGCGCACATCGGCGAGCCAGGCAATGTCTAGATCGGGCACAGGCTGTTCGGCGAAGAGGATGTCATATTCGTAGAGGCGCGGGATGGTCTGGATGGCCTGGCGCGGGGACCACCCCCCGTTGGCGTCGACGCCGAGGCGCACGTCGGGGCCAATCGCTTGGCGCACGGCGCGCACGCGCGCCACGTCCTCTTCGGGGTCGATGCCCACTTTGACCTTCATGGTGGTGAAGCCCTGTTCGACGGCCCAGGCCGCGATCTCGGCGGCCTTTTCCGGCTCCAGCCCAGAGACTGAAAACTTGGTGGTCACGTAGTCGCGTACGGGGCCGCCCAGCAGCCGGTAGACAGGCAGCCCGGCGACTTTGCCCAAGATATCCCACAGCGCCATTTCGATGGCCGACTTGGTGAAGGGGTTGTTGGCAACCGCTTTGCGCATGACGTTGGTCAGGCGCTCGATGTGGGTGGGGTCTTGGCCGATCAAAAGCGGCGCGAGATAGGTACTGATGATGCGTGCGGCGGTAAATTGGTCTTCGCCGCTCCAGGCGGCAGTGCAGGAGACTTCGCCCAGGCCGACAACACCCTCGTCGGTCTGGACCTTTACGATGAGAAAGGGCGAACTGGTGTGATAGCCGCGCCCGCTGCGGATCGCTCGCTGCGGGTTGATGGGAAGCTGCACGGGAATGGTTTCGATGCCGGTAATTTTCATAGAGCGTGGCTGCAATTCAGTTGTGGGTGGCGGATTTTATGTGTGAATCGTTGATGTCTGTCAATGGTGTCAAGGGATGGAGGCAGGCGCGCGGCAACCGTATCGTTTGCCGCGGCTCTCTGTGGGCAGTATAGCAACCGGCCAATTTGCTTGTCAACCTGGCGCGGGCAGCGGCCCGGCAATGCGGCGCGTTACTCGGTCGGGCTGATCAATTCTGATGGAGTGATCACAATTGTGAGCGTGATGGGCGCTGCATCGGGTGAAGCCGGCGGCACAAGCGGTCCAAAGGGCAGCACAAAGACCAGCGGGATGTCGGGTTGAGCCAGGGCTAATTCAAAGAGCGTTGTGGGCGTCGGCGTGGCGGTCAACGCCGCGGTCTCAGTTGGCGCGACCGTCTCAGTAAGTGTGGGGGTATCTGTCAGCACAACCGTCTCAGTCGGCGCTGGTGTCTCGGTCAAGGTGGGTGTATCGGTTAGCGCAGCTGTCTCCGTTACTGCGGCTGTTTCAGCCGGTATGGGCTGTTCTTCTCCTGTAGCCTCAGGCGTAGACGTTTCTTCCTCCTGCGCAGCGGGTGGCCCATCCTCTCCCTCCTCTTCGACCGGCGTGATCGTTGCGGTCATCGTTGCTGTTACCGTGACTGTCACCGTGGCTGTCATTGTGGCTGTGGCGGTCGTGGTCAAGGTTGGCGTCTCGGTGAGGGTTGGTGTTCCGGTAATCTCCGGTGTGCCGATTGGGGGGATGCCTTCTTCGGGCAGTTGCGTAGCGGTGGGCGTCGGTAGCTCGGCCTCTTCCGGCGTGGGCGTCGCGGTTGGGCGGCGCGTGCGTGTTGGCCGACGCGTGTTGGTTTCGGTCGGTGTGGCCGTTTCCGTTTCGGTCTCGGTGGCTGTTGCTGTGGCAGTTCCGGTTGGCGTCAAGGTCGCGGTGTCTGTCGCGGTTGGCGTCGGCGTATCCGTATCGGTGGCTGTGGGCGTCGCGGTCTCTGTCGGCGTCTCTGTGACCGTTGCGGTCGGTGTCAGTGTCGCGGTGTTCGTAGCCGTCGGCGTGGCTGTATCGGTGGCCGTCGCGGTCGGCGTCAAGGTGGCTGTGGCGGTCGCAGTGGGTGTGAGCGTCGCCGTACTGGTTGCAGTCGGCGTTAACGTGGCGGTACTCGTCGCCGTCGGTGTGAGTGTTGCTGTACTGGTTGCAGTCGGCGTTAGCGTAGCGGTGCTTGTCGCCGTAGGCGTCAAGGTGGCGGTACTGGTGACCGTTGGTGTCAGGGTCGCGGTGGATGTGGCTGTGGGCGTGATGGTCGCGGTCGCGGACGGTGTGGCGGTCGCGGTCCAGGTGGGGGAGGGCACTACAGTCACGGTTCCTTGCCCACCCACAACGGTGGTGAGGGTCGGTTCGCTGGTCGGCGTCGCGGTGTTTGTCGGCGACGGTGTGAGCGTGGGACGGCGGTCACGCGTCGGCGTGGCGGACGGGATCGCGCGC
>CAZZNG010000403.1:0-3081 GCA_964655505.1 uncultured Litorilinea sp.
CCATGAGCGCGGGCGCGGCGAAGCGGAAGACCTGCCAGAAGGGGAAGTTCCAGGGCATGACAGCCAGCACCGGCCCCAACGGCTGGTAGCGGACGAAGCTGCGGGCCGCGTCAGTCTCCACTGGCTCGTCGGCCAGCATCTGTTCGGCGTTTTGGGCGTAATAGCGGCAGGCCCAGGCGCACTTCTCGGCTTCTTGGATGGCAGCCTTAAGCGGCTTGCCCATTTCCAGGGTCATGAGTTGGGCAAAGTCTCGTTTTTCGGCTTCGAGGATGGCCGCGGCCTGCTCCATGCAGCGGGCGCGCTCGGCAATGGGGGGGCGGCGATGCTGCTGGAATGCCTCGGCGGCTCGCTGCAGCCGGGCGTCGATCTGATGATCATCGAGCGGGTCAAAGGTGCGTAATGTCTCACCGGTCGTGGGGTTGATGCTGGCAATCGCCATCGATTTCCTCCCTGTAAGGGTATGTGGTATAGGTACGTGATGCAGCGGTCTACTAGCGGTTAGCGGTTGTTGGTCATGCTGCTGTTAGTCTATCGCACAGTGGGCCGCCGGTTGCGTAAGGTGAGTCCCTTTAGTCAGCGGCTTGGATAGGGAAGTAACGTTTAGGAAACGCGCCATCAGTTACTATGGGCGATACAGACGGCCCCTGGTCAACGCAGGCGCGACTTGAACCGCATCTATCTGGGTCTGGCCGTCTGTACGGCGAAGTCTGTCACAGTGCTTCTGCCTTTTCATCCCTGCTCCTTTTCAACCCGATTACAGAGCGACTGTGGATGGCGCTCTGCCCATCACCCTCTCTTAGGAGAAAACACCCATGCAAGCCCAAAGCAGGAAGCATCCCATCTATCACCGTGCAGAGTCGTTGCGAACCTGGCGCGGCCTGAATCTGCTACTCTCTGGACTCTGTGCCCTGGCGCTCTACTTGGGCCTGTCGTCGCTGTGCGCTGCCACGGCAGCCGCCCAAGCGGACCAGCAAGTTCCTTGGGCGCCTATCGAAAACGACGAAGGGGGCGCTGTCCGCATCACAGGGGAGGTCACCTATACTTATGGCTTCTTTGCACTAGGGGCCGATCAGCCATCGATTGTAATGCTCGATCATACCAGCTTTGTCGGCGAGGATCCGCATTTCGTTGCGCCCAAAGAATCGCAAGTGCTAGGCCAGTTCCTCTCCGACTTTCGCACTTCACCCTTTACCTATACCATTGCCCTGCCGATAGAACCTGTGGGCGAACTGCACGATGTCGACGGCGACGACCAGCAAGACACAGGCGTCATGATCTTTGTCATCGCCTTTGACTTCAATATTTTCGGCGACTCCTATATGGAGCCGATTGAGCAGCGGATGTACAACTGGCCGTTCAACCACCACTCGACCCATGTGACGGTGGATTGGGAGATCACGGGCGGTAAACTGCTTGTCTATGCGCCGGATGACCAGCAGCGTTTTCCGGCTGACTTCGGCGACGACGGGCGTCTTTTCACGGGGGATGAACCTGTCGTGCGCTTGCCTCAGGGGTACACGGTGGTCGATCTGAACGCCAGCCCTTTTCGCTTTGATCGCTCGCGCTACCCGGCGATACCGCTTGTCGAACAGCCTCTAGCAAAAACGCCTGATTTCTCGCACCTTAGCTATACCGAAGCGTTCGACCAGTTGTTTGCGTTTCTGCGCAAGCATTACGCGTTCACAGAGGAGAAGGGGGTCGATTGGGACACGCTGTACGTCACGTTCCGCCCCCAGATCGAGGAGGCGGAACGTGAGCAAGACAGCCTCGCCTTCCGGCGCGCACTTGGCGCGCTCTCCCTGAGCATTCCTGATGGTCACATGAATGGCAGCGTCTTTGACGATTGGTTAGAACGTCGGGAGGGCGGAGTCGGCCTTAGCCTATGCAAGACCGATAATGCGCGCATCTTAGCTACCCAGGTCCTGCCGGACAGCCCAGCCGACAAAGCAGGCATCAAGCCGGGCGCAGAATTGATCGCGATCAACGCCGTGCCGGCTGCCCAATATGTCAATGAGATAGAGCAGGCTCGGAATGCGAGCACGGCGCATGTACGAGAACTCTATCAACTCTCTCTCGCGCCGGTTGCGCCCATCGGCACCGAAATCGAGATAGAGTTCGTCAATCCTGATGCCGCGGACGGTTCCCAAACAGTCCGCCTCACCACGGTTGCTGAAAACACTTTGGATGAGTGTGTAACGCAGAACAATTTTCTGTTGGGATACTACCGCTACCTCCCGATCGATGCCTACTACACCCCTGACGGTCGCTACCGATATATCCTCATCAATGGCTTCGCCCACGAACTTCGGCTGACAGCTATGCTTTGGGAACGGGTTCTGACATCGCTGAATGATGGATATGGGGAGGGGCTAATCATAGATATGCGAGCGAATACGGGGGGACTGGGTCCCATGGCCGAACACATGCTGGCCTATCTCCTTGACGAGCCTTTCGATACCTACAGCTACCGCACACCCAAGTCAGCAATGGATGGCTTGGCATTCGAGCCGCCAATCGATCGCATTATGCCGCTGCCGCCTGAGATGCGCTACGACGGCCCGGTTGCCGTGTTGGTTGGCCCCTATTGTAAAAGCGCGTGCGAGGCATTGGCCTACATCGTGAAGACCACAGGCCGCGGGGCCGTGATCGGGGCCTATCCAACCGCGGGCATGTTCGGCTCGGTGAACTGGGTCAATATGCCTGAAGGCGAGGAGTTTCTCTATACCGCCACTAGAGTGGTTGCCCCCAATGGAGAAGTCATTATCGAAGGGACTGGCGTTGAACCGACCATCCTTGTTCCCATTGATGAAGACACTTTCTTTAGCGAGACGGACCCGCTCCTGGACGCAGCCATCGCCTACCTGGATAGCCTTCCCAGAGAGACAGACGGGACAGAGTAGGCCGATAGATCAATATGTCGATCTTCCCGAAAGCAACGCCCATCTCGCGAGCAGATGGGCATTAAGCAACATGCCATCTCGCGAGCAGATGGGCATGAAGCTCTGAGCGTCCCGGAAGGTAACCCCCTGTGAATTTGTAGAAATTAATGGGGTAATCGCGAGTCGCCTGGGGATCGAATCC
>CAZZNG010000404.1:0-3073 GCA_964655505.1 uncultured Litorilinea sp.
GCACCGCGTCCATATCGCGCGCCATGACGGCAAAGGGCTTGTCGACGCGCCCCTTGCGCTGGCGCAAAGCTGCCACAGCCGCTTGGTTGGCCGCGTCGCAGGCCAGGTGAAAGCCGCCGATGCCCTTGACCGCGACAATGCCGCCCGCGACCAGGATTTGCTGCGCCAGCCGCAAGGCTTCCTCACCATGCGGCAAGCGTGCGCCAGGGCGCGCCAGCGCCGCGTTCTGCAGCGCCGCGGTCGACGCGGGCAGCGCGTGGGTCGCCCAGCGCAGGCGCAAGTGTGGGCCGCAGTCGGGGCAGGCGTTGGGCTGGGCATGGAAGCGCCGATTGGCCGGGTCGGCATATTCATGCGCGCAGGTGGGGCACTGCACAAACTCGGCCATGGTGGTCATGGGCCGGTCATAGGGAATGTCGCGCACGATGGTGAAGCGCGGCCCGCAGTTGGTGCAGTTGATGAAGGGATAGCGATAGCGCCGGTCGGCTGGGTCGAACAGCTCGGCCAAACAGTCGTCGCACACGCTCAAATCGGGCGAGATCAAGGTGTTGGCCGCGGCCTGGGGCTGACTGGGCACAATGATGAAACTGGTCGAGCCGACCGGCGCTATGGGCAGGGCTGTCACTTCTTCGATATGGGCCAGCGGCGGCGGATGCGCCACCAGTTCGGCTTGAAACGCGTCCAGCGCCGCGGCCCGACCTTCGATTTCGATAAAAACGCCGCCGCTGTCGTTGCCGACCCACCCCGTCAACCCCAGCCGCGTCGCCAGCGCGTGCACGGTCGGGCGAAAGCCAACGCCTTGGACAACGCCGCGCACCAACAGCCGCCGCCGTGTAATCGGTTCGGTGGGGCCGGTGGTTATGGCCGCTTCAGGCAGGGGTGGGCGTACAGCCTCAATCGTTGACATGAAGCCTCACAAATCCTTGTAGCGTTCCTACGCGCTACTCCTGTATGCCAACTTCAATCGATTGCAGCGTCAACTCTTTGCCCTGGACGACGCGCACTGCGGTCGCGCCGCAGCGCGGGCAGATCAACGGGTCGGCGGCGGTTAGCTGCGACTCGGCGGCGCAGGCATCGCACACCACCCGCGCGGGGACTTCTTCGATCTCCAGGCTGGCCCCCTCAAAGGGCGTGCCGCGCGTCACCACGTCGAAGCCAAAGGCTAATTCTTCTTTGGAGACGCCCGCCAACAGCCCCAGCCGCACATGCATGGCGCGGATCGGGCCGGTTGTCTCCTGCGCGGGCAGCGCGGCCAGGGCTGTGTCACACAGGGTTTGGGCAATGGCTAGTTCATGCATGGATCACACTCTCGATTTTTGTATAGAGCCGCTCGGCCACTTCAGGGGCTTTGTCGAGCAGCGCGTAGACTTCCGGGCTAAATCCTTCACCGTGGTCAAAGTCTGAACCGGGCACGGTGACCAACCAGGCCGGTACATCGCGGCCATAGAGCAGATGAACATAGGTCAGCAGCGCGGCAGGGTCTAGATGATGGCCCAGGCTGGGCGATGCTGTATCCACGTCGACACGGCGCACTTCGATGGTCGGGCGTTCTGCCACATATTCGCCATCCAGCACGTTGAGCTTGGCAAAGGCCGTGTCCACAAAGACAACCGCCTTGACCGTCTCCTGCGCGATTTCCGCGGCCACCTCCGGGGCAAGCTGGGTGATCAACAGCAGCGATAAGGGCCACCCCCGCGCCCGCCCAACCATCACCAGACGCTGTGCCAGGGCCACCCCCGCGCCGTCATCCCGGCGTAGGGTGTTGCCATAGCCAATGACCAGCACTTGCCCCTGCTTGCCTATATCAGTCTCGTCCATGCCGATCTCATCTATATCAATCTCGTTCATGTCAATCTCGCCGCAGTTCGTCGAGCAGTTCACCCCCAGGGTCCAGCAGTTGAATGTGCAGCGGCATTTGGCCCATAGCATGGGTCGAGCAACTTAGGCAGGGGTCAAAGGCGCGGATGCCATGCTCGATGCGGTTGAGCATCCCTTCGTGCAGGTGATGCCCATCGACATACGCCTCCGCAATCTGGCGCACAGTCCGGTTCATTGCCAAGTTGTTTTGGCCGGTGGCGATAATCAGATTGACCTTCTGCAAGATGCCGTCCTCGTCCACTGTGTACTCATGGAAGAGGGTGCCGCGCGGCGCTTCGCTCACGCCCACGCCCGTCGTGCGGTTGACACCGGCCTGGCTGCGTACCCGCGTCGCCATCACGTCCGGGTCGTCCAAGACCTGTTCCATGGATTCGAGGGCGAAGAGGATTTCGATCAGGCGTGCATAGTGATAGTGAAAACTTTGCAGCACGGGCTTGCCCGCGGGCGCAAGCGTGCGGAATTGGCGCAGTTCCGCGTCGGCGCGTGGGGTTCCTGCAAAGTCGCAGATATTCAATCGCGCCAGCGGCCCCACCCGGTACATGCCCTGGGCATAGTCGATGGAACCATCGCCATCGGTTTGAGAGGCCGAACGCGCACTTGGCTTGAAATAGGGGAATTTGAGATAGCTCCACGGCTCCACAGCTTCGCCGATGATCTGGCGGAAGTGGGCGGGCGGCAGCCCCTGCTCCAGCCAATTGCCCTCGCTGTCAATCACGCGCAGCAGGCCATCATAATGCTCCAACCCGCCTTCGGGCGTGACCAAGCCGAGGAATAGGCTCGGAAACGTGCCGTAATGCTGGATCTCGTCGCCCATCTTGCCGATGGCATCCTTGAGCAGCGACAGCCCAAGCTCGGTCGCGGCAAGCGCTTCGGGTAGCCCGGCTTGGATCTGACGCCGGTTGGCGTCGGTCAAGGGGGTGCGCACGCCGCCGGGCACAGCCCAGGCCGGATGCACACTTTGGCCGCCCAACAGGCGAATGGTCTCTTGGCCGAACTGGCGCAGGCGAATCCCCTGGCGCGCGACCTCCGGATACTGCTGGATCAGCCCAACCACGTTGCGCTGGGCCGGGTCGCTGTCCATTCCCAACAGCAAGTCGGGGCCGCTCAAGTGGAAGAAGCTCAACGCGTGGCTTTGCACCAATTGCGCCCAATTCATCAGACGGCGCAGCTTTTCCGCCGCGGGCGGGATGTGGACATC
>CAZZNG010000405.1:0-3069 GCA_964655505.1 uncultured Litorilinea sp.
AACGTGCTTGAGCACGTTTCCCATCACTAGGCGTAGGCTTGAGCCTGCGCCGCAAGCCGGACTACTCCATTCATTTCTCACCCTGTATCAAACTGTCGGGAAGTTGGGCTGCTGGAAAGTGAGCCAAAGGAGAGGCAAACGATGGCCGCGTATTCGGAACGAATGGCACAGGTGTTGCGGGGGATGGCCCCGTTCATGCGCTTCATGGGGGGGCCGGTCTTTGCTCAAGCTGTCAGTGACCCCAACGGCTGCAATTTCGTCTTTGGCGATCCGCATGAGCCGCCGCTGCCGGGCTTTGTGGCCGCGCTGCAGCAGCACGCAACCCCGCGCAACAATGGGTGGTTTGCCTACAAACTCAACGAGGAGGAGCCGCGGCGGGTGCTGGCCGACGCGCTGCGCGACTGGCGTAAGATCGACTTCGAGCCGGATGATATCTATCTCACCAACGGCGCGTTTGCCGGGCTGATGGTGGCGCTCAAGAGCGTGGCCGACCCAGGCGAAGAGGTGATCTACATCAGCCCGCCGTGGTTCTTCTACGAGGCGATGATCCTGAATACCGGCAGCAGGCCGGTGCGCGTGCCCATTGACCCCGACACCTATGACCTGGACGTGGAAGCCATTGCCGCGGCCATCAACGAGCGTACCGCCGCGATCATCGTCAATTCGCCCCACAACCCCACGGGCAAGATCTACCCCGCGGCGACGCTGGAAAAGCTGGCGCGGGTGCTGACCGATGCGAGCGAAGGCCGCGACCGGCCCATCTATCTGATCTCCGACGAGGCGTACAGCCGCATTATCTACGACGGCAACGAATTAATTAGCCCGACCCGCTTCTATCCCAATACGCTGTTGATTTATACCTATGGCAAGACGCTGTTGACGCCGGGACAGCGGATGGGCTACATCGCCCTGCCGCCGAGTATGCCGGAGCGCAAAGCGCTGGGCATGGGGCTGTTTGCGTCCCAGGTGGTGACCGGCTTTGCCTTCCCCAACGCGCTCTTGCAACATGCTTTGGCCGAGATCGAGGCGCTCTCCATCGACGTGGGCCATTTGCAACGCAAGCGCGACCGGCTGGTGGCCGCGCTGCGCGAGATGGGCTATGCGCTGCATGTGCCGGAAGGGACGTTTTATCTGCTGGTGCGTTCGCCGCTGGCGGATGATTTTGCCTTTGTTCACCTGCTGGCCGAGGAGCACATCTACTGTCTGCCTGGTTCGGTGGCGGAACTGCCCGGCACGTTTCGTATTTCGCTGACTGCCAGCGACGAGATGATCGAGCGCAGCCTGCCCGGCTTTGACGCGGCGCGCAAAAAGGCGCTGGCGCAGGTGGCGGCGACGTCTGCCTAATGTACCCCGTTTCACGTCGAGCCGGTCCATGATCGAACTGTCCACGCTCACCGCGCAGGATGTCGAGGCACTGCGCCTGATCCGCGGCTATACGGCCCATGCCAAATACGTCGTGACCAAGCGCGAGATCCCCACAGAGGTGACCATCCGCTTGAATTGGGTCGAGTTGGATGAACCCTATGTGAAACGCTTTGCCCCGCTCGACAAGCGAACGCTTGCCTATTACAGCGGCCTGTTTGAACAGGGCTTTTCATTGGGTGCGCGCGTGGATGGGCAGTGGGTGGGGGTGGCTGTGGCCGAGGCTTTGGCCTGGAACCGCAGCCTCTGGGTGTATGAACTGCACGTCGAGCCTGCGTACCAGGTGCAGGGCATTGGCCGCCGCATGGTGGAAGAACTAATGGCGCGCGGCCGCGCCGCGGGCCTGCGTATCATCGTATGCGAAACGCAGAACACCAATGTCCCGGCCATCCAGTTTTACGGCAAGCTCGGCTTCACCGTTGAAGGCATCGACTTGAGTTACTACAGCAACGAGGATTGGCCTGACGGCGAGGTCGCCATCTTCATGAAGCGCCGTCTTGTGTAGGGGCATGGGCAGCAGTTCCTTTCGCAATGGTTCCTTTAGCGACATTTGACTTAAGCCTGCTGCGACATCGGACGCTGGCGATGCCAGCGCGCAGAGCCTATGCTCTGGTTGAGGATTTAACCAACCAGCAGCAAAGGAACGTCTCATGTCACCCTTCCCTTCCCGCCGCGCTGTCCCGCCTGTTGAGCAAGCTGTGGCGCATTCCCCGCTTTTGTCAAAGTTGGCCGCGGGCTTTGCCCAATTCCCGGCCCTGGCCGCGAGCAAGGACGCTGCGCTGTTGCAGCGGCAGCTTCGAGCAGCCGAAGCGGAGATTCGTACTCTGGAGCGCGGCCCGCGCACGCTTGCAGCCCGCCGTCGCCTGATCGACCTCAACCGCGCGGCGGATAAGCTGGCGCTCGACCTGTACAAACTGCGCATCCAGGCTGATCCGGAGTCGGTCTACACATTGGACTTTCCGTTCTATCAGAATTGGGGACATGGCGGGATGCGCTGGATTTTCGGTGCGCTGCATGGCCGGGTGGGGCGCGATGTGTATGGGCTGGGGCTGGTGCTGGGTCTGCTGGGGAGCGGGATGGTCGCGCTGGCGGCGCAGCCGTTGGGTGGGGCGTTGGCCGCGGCGCGCTTTGCGCCTGCATCGCTGTTGTGGCTGCTGGCTGGCTTCCTGTTGATCTGGGCTTACATTGCGGTGACGGTGAAGCGCTATCACGACATGGACCGCAGCGGGCTGTGGGCCTGGGTCGCGCTGGTGCCGGTGGTGGGGCTGGTGTGGCAGGTTGCCGAGTGCGCGCTCTGGCCGGGGACGCGCGGCCCGAACCGCTTCGAGTAGAAATCTTCCCCGATAGGGACTCACCGGGTGATCTTGGGGCGATCTCCTCATGTGGCAGGGAACAAAGCGGATGGCTCGCGGCGTTGTGTAGGTGCTAGACGCCGCGAGCCATTTCTTACAGCATACCCTTTGCACATCTCACCTTTGCACACATTGTAGTGCACACATCGGAGATCATCTGTGACAACGTCATTGCGCCCCCTCGCCCTCATGCTGGCTGTCGTTTGCATGGCGCTGTTTGGCTGCCGCGAGCGTGCGGCGGATGCCACCGGCGCGCCGTCTGCCGCGCAAGCCGTCAGCGCGCTGCCGACTGCCG
>CAZZNG010000406.1:0-3019 GCA_964655505.1 uncultured Litorilinea sp.
CAACTGAGCGCGGGCATGAATCCGGGAGGCAGCGGCGCGCCGTCCACATCCGGGTCAAGCCCATACAGCGCAATGCCACAGCGCACCATGTCCAAATGCGCAGCGGGCAGCGCCAGCGTCGCGGCTGAGTTGGCACAGTGGGCCAGGGGCGGACGCAGCCCCTGCGCGCACAGTTCATCCAGCAGGCGCGCAAAGCGGTCGAACTGCATCTGGGCAAAGTCCAAATCTGTGTCGGCTGTGGCAAAGTGGGTGAAGATGCCCTCGACCGACAAGCCTGCCATATTGCCCAGCTCGCGCAGCAGCGCGGCCGCGGCGTCAGGCTCCACCCCCAATCGGTTCATGCCTGTATTGACTTTGACATGCACGCGTGCGGTCTTGTTCTGCGCCTGCGCCGCGGCAGCAATGGCCGCAGCCGTCTCCATGTCGTACACCGTCAAAACCACATCGTGGGCCACAGCGTCGGCGACCAGGTGGGCTGGCGTGTAGCCCATGACGAGGAGAGGATGGGCAATCCCTGCCTGGCGCAGCGACAAAGCTTCGCCCAGCGCGGCCACAGCAAATGCATCCGCGCCGGCATCGGCCAGGGTGCGCGCCGTCTCCACGTCGCCATGCCCATAGGCATTGGCCTTGACCACAGCCATCAAGCGGCAGGTAGGCGCGAGCAGCGTCTTGATGCGGCGCACGTTGTTGGTCAGGGCGCTGCGGCTGATTTCCAGCCAGGTCGGGCGGCTCGGCTGCGCGGGCTGTCGGTTCATGCGCGCTGCCTCCAGCCCAATTGCGCGGTCAACTGCTCCCACTCCGCCAGCGTAAGCCCAGCCTGTCCGGGCAAGATACCCGACTTGGTCGTGCCGTGATAGTCGCTGCCGCCGGTACGCAGCAGCCCCAACTCGAGCGCCAAGCCGTCGAAATGGGCGATCAGGTCTGCCACTTTCTGGGCCGATGCACCCTGGTGGCCGCGGTTCTGTGCATAGGGATAACGCACTTCGATGCCATCCAGCCCGGCCTGCTGCATCCGCCGCACCGCGCTGTCGATGTCGCGCACCTGGGTATAGCTGCCCGGGTGGGCCAAGACCGCGATGCCGCCGGCCAGATGGGTTAGCTCAATGGCTTCTTCCACGCGCAGGCTGAAGCTGCGCTGCACATAGGTCGAGTTGGGCGCGTCGATGGACAAATACTGGTCGAACACATCGCCGATCGAGTGAAAGCGGTCGGGGTTATGGGCCAGCGCCACGCGCGCAATGTGAACGCGGCCGGGTACGCCGCCCGCGCTGGCAAGCACCTCGTCCACTGGCACGATCACGCCGTAGCTTTGCAGCCGCTCCACCTGGGCCACTTTCTGTTCGATGCGGCTGTCGATCACCCGCTGCAAGACCGCTGTCAGTTCGGGATGATGCGGGTCGATGTTGTAGCCCAGGATGTTGATCTCATGGAAGTCGCGTTCAGGCTCGCGGCGCGTGCTAAATTCAAGCGCGGGCACGACCCACACGCCATGCTCGCGGCCCGCGGCCAACGCAGCGTCTACGCCCAAGACCGAATCATGATCGGTCAGCGCGATCACGCGCAGCCCGCGTCGCGCGGCATGGGCGACCAGTTCCGCGGGGCTTTCTGTGCCATCCGAAGCCGTGCTGTGCAGTTGCAGATCCACCGGGAAGGGCGCACGTGCGGTACTCATACTGCTTGCTCCACGCCGCTGGTCGGGTCGATTGGCGCGCCGTCCGCGCCAAAGGCCCAACGTCCTTCGCCGTGATTGCCCCACGCCATGAGCTTACGCGGGACGATCTCCAGGATCAACTTGTAATCCTCGTCGGTGCTGATGTCCCAGTTGTATTTCGCCATGAAGAGCGGCTGCAACTTGTCCAAGCGCTGGGGTGCGGGGTGGGCTGTGCCCTCGATGATGAGCGCGTTCATGGGATCGGGCAGGGCCAGGCTCACATAGGGGTGGCGGGCGATGTTGCGCGCCCGCACAGAAGTGGGCTGGGTAACGACAAAGGCACGCCCATCATGCCACACATGCCAGATCGGCGCGAGATGCGCCCGTCCATCCGGTCGCGTCGAGCTAAACCAGCAGGCTTCCGCCTGGGCGAATTTAGCCAACAGTCGAGGTAATGTTGCATCGGACATGGTTTCTTGTTGGTTCTTTCTCCTTAGTGGGACTTCATAGACAGTGGGGCCTCATTGACAGGAGTGGAAGCCACATAGACAGACGACTGATCGCAGGAGACGCCATCCAACGTCATTTCCACAAGCGTTCATCGTCAATAATTTCACAGCGTTATTGACAGTGCTATTGATAGTATGATTCACAGTGTCGCCTGGCTCCATGCCATGATACAACAGACCAGGAAAGGCACGAAGTAGCCCCGCAGCCCACCGTCCCCTGCATGAACGCCGCGCCAGGTGCGCAGGCCAAAGCGCCACTGCACAAAAAACGTATCTGTGTCCAACGGTCGCCCAGCGTGATCCTTGTGCCGGAACATGGTATAATAACGGTTATTGGAAGCGATCTCTGACGGAGGTAAGCATGGCTGATCAGCCCGAACCGAATAGCGGGAAATATATATTTGTGACAGGCGGCGTCCTCTCCGGGTTGGGCAAGGGCGTGACGGTGGCGTCGATTGGGCGCATTCTCAAGGCGCGTGGGGTGCGCGTGGCGACCATGAAGCTCGACCCGTACCTGAATGTCGATCCTGGCACCATGTCGCCCTACCAACATGGCGAAGTCTTTGTTACCGAAGATGGTGCGGAGACAGACCTGGACCTGGGCCACTACGAACGCTTTGTCGATGAGAACCTGAGCCGGTTGTGCAATGTCACCAGCGGCCAAATCTATAACTATGTCTTGAACCAAGAGCGCCGCGGCGACTACCTGGGCGGGACCATCCAAGTCATCCCCCATGTGACCAATGAGATCAAGCGGCGCATTGGCTTGGTCAGCCGCACGACCAACGCCGACGTGATCTTGGTCGAGATCGTCACGCGCTGGGAGACGGGCCCGGTCGGCCCGCCGCCGCTCGAGCGC
>CAZZNG010000407.1:0-2987 GCA_964655505.1 uncultured Litorilinea sp.
GTACACATCGCGCTTCTCGTTGAGCGCCACGCTGATCTTGTCGATCACCTTGTGACGGCCCCGCTCGCGGATGGTGGAGCGGATCAGCCCTGCCTCGTTGCGATGCACGTAGTGCCTGCGCAAGATCTCCTTAACCGTCTCCACGCCCGACAGGATGCTGGCCTCGTCGTCTGTGGCGCAGTATTGGCCCAGCAGGTACTCCAGCACATACGAGGGAACAATGGCATTGCCTTTGACGAGCTTCACCAAGTCCTTGCGCACGACAAGGCCGGGAAACACGTCATTGATCTTGCGGTCAAGGTCATTCATGATAGGTCCTTCTTGCTCTGGCACTTCTTGCTCTGGCACTTCTTGCTCTGGCACTTCTTGCTCCAACACGCCAACACAACCAATCAACAGAAGTTAGAGATCGAAATCCGCGTCGAATATGCGGCGCAGCCGGTAGGTCACTTTCTTGTAAACTTGATAGTGGGATGTGCCCGCCACCTGCTCTTCCAGGCGCAGCTCTACTTCCTGGCCGTTGGCCGCTTCAGCCTGGCTTGTCAGGATGAACTGCACGCGCTGCTCGCGGTCGCGCACGCTGGCCGCGGTTAGGTCAAAGGTCAGGTCATGGCTGTCGGAGATCAACTCGCCCGCCTGGGTGTAGAGGCCCGCGCGCAGCTGCCGCGGCTGCACCTTCTCATCCACCGGCGCAAGCTGCAATAAGGTAACGCTCAACTGGCCGGTCGAGATGACCTCATTCCCCCCGCGCAGGATGTCCACCTCGACAAGCTCAATATCGCTCTTGCGCTTCTTGTTGATCTGCAACAGCGGGATCACCACCTCCTGCAGCGTGGCTCCGCCATGCACATAGCGGCTGCCCGCGCCGCGCAGCCGCAGCCGGTTGATCGACTTGGGAATCACGATCTCCATTTCGCCTGCCAAGCCCACAGCCGCGCTAGTAAAGTGCTTGACACCGGGTCGCTTGTCCAAGCCCCTGCCCAGCACAAAACGCCGCTGCTGCAGGATGATCTGCGCGCCCGTTACCTCCTCGCTGGCAAAGTCGCTCTCGTCCAGCGCGCCGTGCTGATAGATAAAGCCGTGGTCCGCGGTGACTAGCATGTTGTTGGCATTGGCATTCGTCAGCTTTTTGATAATCTGCACCAACTCTTCCAGCGCATCCTCGGCCGCGTCAAAGACCCGTTCCTCGCTCTCACGCTGGTCGCCTGTGGCATCGACCCGGTTGTGGTAGACATAGACGACTTCATGGTCGCGCATCAAGGCGCGGCTCTCGTCCCGGTTGAGCTTGAGCAAATCGTCGGCGCGGATGGCCGTTGCACGGCCGCCGGTCGCTTCCTCCAAAATCTTCTTGCGCTGCTCCGTCCCCTGGGAACGCTGGTCATCCACGCGCACAGCCAAGCCGCCGTCTGTGTCCAGGGTGAGCGTCTTGTGGGGCAGCAGCGCGGCCATGCCCAATTGGGTGAAGCTGGGCAGCATCGCCAGCGCCGCTTCCAGCGTGGCGTCGAAGCGGTCTTCCTGGCGCACCCGGCGCAGCAGTTCCTCACCTAGCTCATAGCGCAGCGCGTCGGAGACGATCACCGCGACTTTGTTGCCTCGGGACAGGAAGCGCTCGACCCGCTCGCCGTAGAACGCCTGCTGCGGCAAGACGCCGCGCACTTGCCAGCGCGCCGCGGCATCCACCTGCTCCTGCCAGCGGTTGTTGAGGGGCAGCAGATAGGAGTTGGTATAGTGGTTGTCCACCTGCTCCAACAGCCCTTGCAGCAGCGTTGTCTGGCCCGACTGGCGCAGGTGATAGATGAAGTGGCGATAATACTGGTCGAGCCGGAACCAGACGCGCGTGTATTGCTCAACGCCGTGGGCCAGCGAGCGCATGGTCAGCTCCACCTGGCCGATCAGGGCCAAGAAGTGGGCCGCGCTTTCGGCCGCGGCATAGAGGTGGCAGTAGCTTTTAAACCAGAGGCTTTGACGCCGCCGCCGCACCAGCTCTTCAGTCTCGTCCGCGCGGATGGTGCGTGCGGCCACATCCTGCACGAGGCCGTGCAAAATCTTGCGCTCCACCAGTTCAAACAGGTCAACGTCGACCAAGTCGGTGTAGGCGCGGCGCTCCAGGTCTTGCCGGATGTCGAGAATCTCGGCGCATTGGGCCGAGAGGGTCTCAAAGGCGTCGCGATGGCGCACGCTGTCCTGCCAGCGCTGCATGAAGACACGCGCAGCCGGTGCCAGCGCGGCCGGTTCCTCCAGCGCCAGGGCATAGCACGCCTTAAAGAGCGCAATGGCAAAGTCGCGCACGCCAGGCGTGGCCGAGGTGTAGCCATAGGCCCGCTCCACCGCATCCCACAAAAAGCCCTCCAGCCCGGAACGGGCAATCAGGCGCATACGCTCGTCGCCGTCATCCGCCAACTCGCCCAGGAGCGCCTCTAAAATGTCGTCCAGGTTCGGCTCGGTTCCGGCACAGACGGCCAGCAGCTTGAGCCGGATCTGGTGCGTGGTGTCATCCTCGGCCAAGAGCCTGCGCAGCCGCTTGCGCCGCTCGCCCGACTGGAAGAAACCGGCGTGGTCGCGCACCAGGTCGAGGAATTCCAGCCCCAAGCCCACCTCGGTCGCCCACAGCGAAGCGCGGTCGGCCACAAACTGCACATGGGCAAGCTGCACATCCAGCAGCCAATTGTTCAGGTGCTCCGGGGCCGGGCCGTCGTGATAGAGCAGGAACTTGCATTCCGGCTCCTGGCGCAAGATGCGGTATTTGACGCCGAACTGGTTGTTTTCCAGCACGATCTTTTCGACATCGGGCAGGTCGAGCGCGTCAAACGCCTCGCGCAGCTCGCGCTGGTCGTCATACCAAAAGACAATGCGATGGCGCTCGAACAGGCGGGTCAGGGCAGGGGCAATTTGGGTCATGGCATTTACTGGACTATGTTGGCAAAGAAGGGGATGGCGTCTGCACCAGTTCTCTAACCATCATGGCGCGCCGTTGCACGTTGTTCACT
>CAZZNG010000408.1:0-2916 GCA_964655505.1 uncultured Litorilinea sp.
CTCTTCACCCTGCGCGCCAATCGGCGTGACGACACAGCCGCTTACCAGCCACATGGTGACCAGTAAGAGCAGGATCGGCCACAATCGGCTCGACCGCAGCGCGGAGGATGCATGACGGTTGGGAATTCCTTCCACAAATGACCGCTGCATAGCTACTACCTCTCTGCATAGTTTGCCCATTGCTGGGCGAATAAACAATAAAGACAGTTTGTCCAGCCTATACCACTAGACCAGGCACAAATAACCAATCAAATAACCACTGACGGAAGGAAACCGGCGGTAGCCCCACAGCAAATTGTTCGATGCGCCGGTAGGTATGTTCAGCCGCAACGCTGCGTCTCTCTGCCGCGTCCTCCCTATAGAGGAGACGGATAAGAGGCCGCGCTTGTTCCAGCCATGTAGATCCAAATATGTATCTAAGTTGAAAAGATGATGCAGTTCAGTTTGTGCTGCGCCGCGCGGCCAAAGCCCTGTTTCATGCGGCAGGTTTGCAACAATAATACGCTCTATCCGCGCCAAAAGGTACTTCGACCTGCGCCCGCCGCGCAGCCGACAAAGCTCGACCACTGGCCCTGCGCAAGAAAAACCCGCCCCATTCAGCCGCGGTTATGCTTCTGCTACCCGCCGGGTATGAACAAGAAAATCAGCCAGTTAAGCACGCCCAAGATGACCGCTGCGATCAGCGCCGACAGACAGCCCCGAATCTTGAAGCCGCTCACCAACGCGGCTGTAACATACAGCACGATGGCGTTGAGCACAATGGCAAAAAGGCCAAAGGTCAAAAAGACCAATGGGAAAGCGATGAAGCCCAACACTGGGCGCAGGGTGGCATTCAGCAGCCCCAGCACCAGCGCCGCGATAAACGCGCTGCTCGTATCCTCGACGGTTACGCCAATGGAAAGACGCGAGATAATCAGCAAGCTTACGGCTGTTACGAGCCACGTCACCAAAAACCCAACCATGTAAACCTCCCCTCCACGACCCAGACCGGCAACTTAGAGCGGCGACCTGGGGGCGGCCGTCTAGAACAAACTGCGCACAATCAACAGCAGCCCCACCACTGCCAGCGGCAGCCCAACAATCGCACCGACGATGGTAACCGTCAGCGCAACCCCGGCGATCAGCAGCACCAGCCCCAGCACCAGCGCCAGCAGCCGCCCGGCCAGTTCCACCACTTTGGCAACCAGCCGCCAAAGCGCCACAAACGGCCAGAAAATCCACGGTGTTCGATCTTTGGCCCGCGTTTTCATCCTGTCTCTCCCTTCCCAGCAAAGAAGGATCATTGGTTTCGTTCAACTTTACACAGCATACTACGCAGCAAACGCGGCAAGGTTGCCATTCACCCCAGCGTTAAGCAAAACGGGCGGCCCCGCTCTCGTCGGAACCGCCCAATCATCCGCCAGCGAAACAGAATACCTGGCGGCTATGTCTCGGCCTCGATGGCACGCACCAGAAGGAGTGGACGGTCCGCCGAGTGCAGGACACCCGCGGCCACGCTGCCATAGAAAACCCGGCCCAGCCCCGTGCGCCCGTGGCTCGCCATGGCAATCAGATCGGCTCCTTCGCGCTCGGCCACATCCAGGATCGTGCGCACGACTGGCCCCTGTTCGACAAAATACTTGGTGTCGATTCCCTTCTTCTGATACTCGCCTTGCAGGCCTGCCAAGTAGCTGTTGGCCTCGCTGACCCACTTCTCAATCAACTCGGCGTCATAGTAGGGAACCATGTCATAAGGGGTGACCAGGGTCGTAGTCGGCTCGATCACTTGCAGCAGGATGACCTTCGACTGGCGTGCCAGCGCCAACTCTTCCACATAGGGCAGAATCGTTTCTGCCCGCTTGGAACCGTCTAGGGGTACCAGAACAGTGTTGTACATGACGGTCTTTCTTCTCCGGGTTGTGCCGTCTCCCGTCACAACCATGGCGGCGACACCGGGCCGCGATCAGCAACCGGCGCGCCAAAGGCGGTAAAAAGCTGTACAAATACTAAAATAGCACGCTGTATTGTCCGGGACAATGGACTTTTGTACAGATGCTAGATAGTCAATGATACCTAGCCACTGGCGAGGCCGAAAGCCGGTGGCTAGGCTTAGACACTCAGAGCAGCGCGTGCGCCATCGCTTCCAGCCGATCAATATCGTCCAGCGCCATCCATTGTAGCATAACCCGCTGGACACCCGCCTCGGCCAGTTGCGCCAAATGATCTTGGACTGCGCTTGCCGTGCCCACGATGATGCCACGGCTGCGCAGCGCATCGGCATCCCGGCCCGCCACCAATTCCCGCACCTCTGCATCAGACCGGCCAAAGTTCACCTGCGTCATCAATGACCGGCGCACCGATTGCGGGTCGCGCCCGGCCTCAACCAGCAAATCGGTCACCCGCTGATTGAGTTTGGCGTAGCGCTCCGGCGGCAGAAAGACGCCGTTCCACTCGTCCGCGTATTTGGCAACCAGCGGCAGCGTGCGCTTTTCGCCGTTGCCGCCGATCAACAGGGGCGGCCCGCCGGGTCGTTGCGGCCGCGGCAGCAGCACAGCATCGCGCAGTTGAAAATAAGTTCCCTCAAAGTGCGCCGGTTCCTCGCGCTTGAGCAAGCGTGTGATCACTTCCAGCCCCTCCTCGAAGCGATCCAACCGCGGCCCCACATCCAGCAGATCGAAGCCGAAGTTATGATGCTCACGCTCCTGCCACCCCGCGCCCACGCCCAGGATCAAGCGGCCATTGGACAGATCGTCCACGTCCTTCGCCATGCGCGCGGTAAAAACCGGGTGGCGAAATGAAACCGGCGTGACCATCGGGCCAAACTCAATGCGCTGGGTGTGGCTCGCCAGCCAGGTCAACGATACCCAGAGTTCCAGCGAATCCATGTCCGGCGGCTCGCTGTTGGTGAAGTGATCCGAACGAAACAAGCCGACAAAG
>CAZZNG010000409.1:0-2856 GCA_964655505.1 uncultured Litorilinea sp.
CCAGGATTATGTCAGATTAGATAAATGCACTATCAAGGAAAGAAGCGGAAGCCAGCGATGTAGGTGGGATGAACTTGGATTGTTAGCAACTTGGCGAGCGACAAAGGCGCCTTACTGCGTGATACCATTGAATTGAGTGATTCCAGCCGTCTGCTAGCGCGGAATCCATCTATTCTGCGTCTCCTCGCGTAATACTGCTGCATCCACCAACTTGATTATCCCGTGCCATGGGGCGGTCAGACCCGCGCGAAAGGGGTGTCCGCCTAGGAACGCGTTTGCAAGTGCGATGGCTGTGAGTAGCGTGGTATCCGCCTGGCGCGGCTGCCCGGCAGCGACCACTAGAGACGAAGAGCCGAATCAAGTCGAACTTTTGTCGTACGCTTTTTGCGCATTTCTCGGCTATGATCAACGCAATGGGCGCCCGCGCGTGAATATCTGGGCGCGGCGGCAGGGAGAGTTTGTAATCGGTCGATCCTGTTGCCTAGGTGATGACGCATAGCCGTAGCTATCAACCCTATCGTGGAGCCAGCTTTCTAAAGGAGAACCCAATGCGCCATTCATCACATCCTCACCGTTCGACCTTCCACGCAGGTTGGGCCAATAGCGTTGGCGTAAAGCGTACAAGGGGGGCGCGCATCATTGCCCTCCTGCTGGCTTTGCTTATCGGCGTGCTGCCCGCCACAGTCTCGGCACAATCCGTGCCCAATTTCCGAGTTCCGCCCGTCACCCTGCCCGATCCGGACGCGCCACTGGAGCCGGGCGACCCCCTGCCCGATCTCAAGCAGCCCGACGTTCAGATCAGTGCGGCGCGCAACGTGATTGTGGACACTGATCCTGGCATTGACGATGCGACGGCATTGCTTTGGCTGCTTTCGCAACAACTCTATCCCATTAATCCGCTTGGGATCGTGACCGTTGCGGGCAATACCAGCATGGAGAATGCGACCAACAATGTCCTGCTGCTGTTGGATTGGCTGGGTCGCACCGATATTCCCGTGGTAAAGGGGGCATCGAAACCGAGCCGCCGCACATTGAGCAGGGTCGGCGCGCCGATTCATGGCCCGGATGGGCTTTGGTTTCTGAGCACGCCATACAACCAAAAGAACCTGCCCAAGCACGCAGCCCGATTCTATTGCGATACGCTGGCGGCCACGCCCGACACGTTGGTTATTTCCTTAGGGCCGATGACCAACTTGGAGGACTCGATCAGGCGCTGCAAGAATAATTGGCAAGGGGTTGAAATTGTCAGTGTCGGCGGCGCAAAGTTTGGCGGCAACCAGACGCCGGTCACAGAATACAACTATTGGCAGGACCCGGATGCTGCTGAGTACGTGCTGGCGAATGCACCGGCATACGGCTATACAGTCCGCATGGTTCCGTTCGATGTGTTCAGCCAGTTTACGCTGCGGCCAGAGGATTTGGATCAATTGGCGCAAGAGGGCATTCCGGCCATCCAACAACTGCTGCCGGCCATCCATGCTTATGCCGCTGGGCTTGCCATGAACGGTGAGCCGCTGACACTGCCCGATGTGGCCGGGGTCATCTATGCGCTGGATAACGCATACGGCGACGCCCAGTCCGCCCTGATTCAGGTCTTGAGCCATCCAGCCGTGCCGGACTTTGCGCGCGGGCAGACGGTGGTGGGGCTTTATGAGCCGGAAAAGCTGACGATGATCGCCACGGATAGGCAGTTGAATGAGCTTTCGGACCTGGCGGTTGCGCTCATGTTGGGGCAGATCAGCGAGGAGGACTTTTGGGCCGCATACGCTGCTATCCTAAATTCACAACCGGATAACGCGACGTTCGTCACCAACATCTATCAAGCCGATATGGTTGCGGCATTATTGGAAGGGTTGAAGGCAGGGCCAGGTTTGGAAGGCACTGGTTCTGAGCCAGGCGACGCGCCGTATCAATTATTCGTGCCGGTGATCGAATAGCGTTGGTCGAATAGCGTTGTCGAATAGGTTGTCGAACGGCTTGATGAGCGGTTCTATTGATGCCGGGTTTTTGTTCTACCCGGTTTGATCGCACGCACGTCCCCCGAATGGTAGATAGGATTATTGATGGACAAGACAAAGCACGAGTTGATTGCAGAGCTACGAACACTGATCGGCTCTCTTGGAGAGCAAGGGGGAGTGATTAGCCCGTCGATTTACGATACAGCACAGGCACTGCGGCTGTATCCGCCGACGGAAGGTGTGGATCGGACCCTGGCGTGGCTGTTGGATTGCCAGCAGCCCGATGGCGGCTGGGGCCAGGCGACTGTTCCGGCAGAGCGGACAGTGCCGACCCTGGCTGCGCTGTTGGCGCTCAAGACTTACCGTTCGGCTGAAGCAGCCGAACAGATCGCCGCGGGGGTTGCCTTTCTAGAGAGCCAGAGCGCGCTTTGGCAGGATCTCCATATCGATCTCGTGCCGATAGCCGCGGAGATGATCGTCCCCTGTTTGCTGGATGAAGCAGAGCAGCTAGGGCTGGTGATCGACCGCAAACCCTATACGTTGCTCTATGACATGCGCCGCCGCAAGTTGGAACGAGTGGCCGCGCTGCCGCTGCAGGCCAATACTGCCCCAACCTATTCGTGGGAAGCCCTCGGCTTGCCTTTTAGCGTTGACGTATTGGACCCACATACCGGCGTCGGCCATAGCCCCGCGGCGACAGTCGCTTGGCTCAAACAGGCGCGTCATTACCAGGTCGACGAAGCCCTGTGCGCCCAAGCAGAGGCCTATCTCGCACGCGCCCATGCCGCCACCCAGAGCGACATCCCTGGCCTGTACCCGGTTGTCTATCCCATTAGCGGCTTTGAACTCACCTACGGGCTGTATGCCTTGCTGCTGACCGATCTGCTGGATCACCCCG
>CAZZNG010000410.1:0-2790 GCA_964655505.1 uncultured Litorilinea sp.
ATACGCCAAGCTGCGCCAGCATCACGCGGCGGGGCGCGGGCGGCGCAACCTGCTTGACCTGCCCACGGCGCGCTCACGCCGCTTTAGCAGCGACTGGCGCAGCCTGGACATTGTGCGCCCGGCCAAGTTGGGCGTGCATGTCTTCGACGAGATCAACTTGGGCACGCTGGCCGAAAAGATCGACTGGGGGCCGTTCTTCCATGCCTGGGAGATGCGGGGGGCTTATCCCGCCATCCTCAGCGACCCGGTCAAAGGCCCAGAGGCGCGCAAGCTCTATGCCGAGGCGCAAACCATGTTGGCCGACATCATCAGCCACGGCAAATTGACCGCACGCGCGGTGATCGGCCTCTATGCCGCCAACAGCGTGGGCGACGATCTGGTGGTTTGGACCGACGACAGCCGCACGCGGCCACTGACAACCTTCTACACGCTGCGCCAACAGATGGATCGAGGAGAGAGCCGCCCCTGCTATGCGCTGGCCGACTTCGTGGCCCCGGTCGAAAGCGGCATTGCCGACTATATGGGCATCTTTGCCGTGACCGCGGGGCTGGGCGTCGATGCGCTCACCACCGAGTATGAGGCCGACCACGACGATTACAGCGCCATCATGGTCAAGGCGCTCGCCGACCGGCTGGCCGAAGCATTGGCCGAATATATGCACGAACAAGTCCGCACGCATCTGTGGGGCTATGCGCCTGACGAAAACCTCTCCAACGAGGAACTGATCAAGGAGCAGTATCGCGGCATCCGCCCGGCGCCAGGCTATCCCGCCTGCCCGGATCACACGCAGAAGCGCACGATTTTTGAACTGCTCGACGCGCCCGCGGCGATTGACTTGCACCTAACCGACGCCTGCGCCATGGTTCCCACAGCCGCGGTCAGCGGTTTCTACTTTGCCCACCCAGAAGCGACCTATTTCTCCGTGGGCAAGATTGGGCGCGACCAAGTGGAAGATTACGCGGCGCGCAAGCAGATTTCAATCGAAGAGGCCGAGCGCTGGCTGCGTCCCAATCTCGACTACGAGCCGGAAGAGTTGACCCCCGCGTAGGCGGGGGTGCAGCCAACCTTGCGGAACGTTTTGCAACGCCCGCAAGAAACCGCAAGGAAGCGGCCAAGACCACAGAGCAAGAAAGCGGCGGTTGACACCTGCCGCTTTCTTTGTTTTCCTATAGAGGCTCAATTTGTGCTGCTGGTAGGTAGCAGGAGGAGTCGCCCGCTATGCCCTCACTCGACAAGATCTTTGCTGCGCTGGGCCATCCCGTGCGCCTGGTGATCATCGAGCGGCTGATGCAGCAGGAGGCCACGGTCAGCGAAATCGCCGCGCCCTTTCAGCTTTCCCTCAACGCCATCTCCAAACATCTCAAGGTACTCGAAGCCGCGGGACTGATCGAGCGGCGCGTCAGCGGGCGCGAACACTTCTGCCGGTTGGCCCCTGGTTCGCTCGACGCGGTCCACGGCTGGGTGCGCTACCATCCTCCACAGCAGGCAGCCTCACCCCACCCCCGACCTGGACGACCCCACGCGCTAGACGAGCAGCAATAAGCGGCGCGCTCACGCGCCCAGCCAGAGCGCAGGCGTTTCGATATACTCGCGCACCGTGTTCAAGAAGCGCGCCGCGGGCGCGCCGTCCACAATGCGATGGTCAAAGGTCAGGCTCAACGCCATCATGCGCCGCGGCACGACCTGATCGTCCACGACCCACGGCTTGGCGATGATGCGCCCCACGCCGAGAATGGCGCATTGGGGCAGGTTGATAATGGGCGTGAACGCGTCGATGCCGTACATGCCCAAGTTGGTGATCGTAAACGTGCCGCCTTGCAGGTCGTCCGGCGTGATCTGCTGGGCCAGCGCGGCCTCGATCAAGCGTGCGCTTTCGTGGCTGATCTGGCGCAGGCTGCGGCGCTGCACATCGCGCACCACAGGCACCAGCAGCCCCCCCGGCGCATCCACTGCCAACCCAATGTGGATCTGCTCATGCAGCAAAATCTCCTCATCTGTCCATGTGGCATTGAGCAAGGGGTGCTCTTGCAGCGCCAGGCCGGTCAGTTTGATCAACAGGTCGTTATAGGAGGGCACAGCCTGGCCCCGCGGCCCTAGCGCGGCCTTGAACTGCTCGCGCAGCGCCACCAACTCAGTCGCATCGGCCTCGGTTGTCAACGTGACCGCGGCAGTGTCCCGGCTGCTCTCGACCATACGCTGGGCGATGAGCCGCCGGATGCGCGAAACTGGCACAGATTCGGCGGATGCACCCGCCGCGTCTTCTTCACTCGCGCCTTCACGCGCGGCCAGCGCGGCCTGCACATCTTTGCGCGCAATGCGCCGCCCTGGGGCCTGCTGCGCCAGTTCGGCCAGATCGACGCCCACGTCCTCGGCCATGCGCTGGGCCACAGGCGAAACGCGCACTTTTTCTGCGCGGCTTGGCGCTTGGGTCGCGGCCTGCTGCGCCATCTCCTGTGCCGCGGCGCGCACATCGCGCTCGACGATGCGCCCAGTGCGCCCGCTGCCCTGTAGCTGCGTCCAATCGACCCCCAACTCTGTCGCCACACGCCGCGCGCGCGGGCTGATGGCCGGGAATCCGTCCCGTCTTGCGCGCGCGCCATGCGCGGCTTGTGTGGCCGCGGCCACTCCTTCAGCCGCGGGCGTGCTTCCCCCATGTTCGGGCGCGGCAGTTTCAGGCGCGACGGCTTGAGGCAGCGACTCCCCCGGCTGCGTCAAGTAGGCCAGGACCGCGCCCACGCCGATCACGTCGCCCACCTTCGGCCCGTTGGGCGGGATGCGCAGGATGCCGCC
>CAZZNG010000411.1:0-2615 GCA_964655505.1 uncultured Litorilinea sp.
GGATCGAATCCCCAGGCAAGTGGTGGGAAACAGGCTAAAGGCCTGTTCACCAGAGGCAACGTGCTTGAGCACGTTTCCCATTACTCGGCGTAGGCTTGAGCCTACGCCGCAGACTCACCGGGCGGATCTTCTGGGGCGCTGCGCCCATCTCACGAGCAGATGGGCATGGAACTTGGAGCGTCCCGGAAGGTGAATCCTCATAATGGATGAGAGATCAAGGCCCGATCGCCTGATACATTTCTCGACCCCGATCTGAAAGGAAGTACGATATGGCTCAAGTCCCTGCCAGCGAGCAGGAGATCATTGGACGATTCGGCCCACACCTGGCCTATGCCCACGGGGTGCAGTTGGACACGGGCGCGCAGCCCGACAAGCTGGTCAAGACTCACTGCTGTTTCTGCGGCCAACAGTGCGGCGTTCAACTGCAGGTGAAGGACAACCAGGTGATCGGCATCGAGCCGTGGTATGAATTCCCCTTCAACCAGGGCAAGCTCTGCCCCAAGGGCGTCAAACGCTATCTGCAAAACGGCCATCCTGACCGCTTGCTGCACGCCTACCAGCGTGACCCCAACGCGGAGGGCGGTTTCCGGCCCATGAATTATGACAAGGCGATTGCGCGGGTGGCCGCGGAGATCGACCGCATTCAGCAGCAGTACGGGCCGCAGGCGTTCGGCCTGCTCAGCGGGGCCAGCCTGACCACTGAAAAGACCTATCTAATGGGCAAGTTTGCGCGCATGTGCCTGCGCACGCCCAACATCGACTACAACGGGCGCTTGTGCATGGTGAGCGCGGCAGCGGGCAGCAAGATCGCGTTCGGCATCGACCGCTCGGCCAACCCCTGGTCAGATATTGTCGGCACGGATGTGGTCTGGATCAGCGGCTCCAACGTGGCCGAGTGTTCGCCCATCACCACCGATTATGTCTGGCAGGCGCGCGAACATGGGGCCAAGATCATTGTGGTGGACCCGCGGCTGACCCCCATTGCGCGCACCTGTGACCTCTTTCTGCCCATCAAGCCGGGGCGGGACACCGCGCTCTTTAACGGCATCCTGCACCTGATGATCGAGCACGATTGGATCGACCACGCCTTTATCGAGCAGCATACCAACGGCTTTGAGGAAGTGGCCGCCAGCGTGAGCGAGTGGACACCCAAACGCACCGCGGAGGTGACCGGCATCAACGAGCGGGCGATCCGCCAGGCCGCGGAGTGGTGGGGCACGGCTAAGACCAGCTTCTTGCTCCACGCACGCGGGCTGGAACACCACAGCCACGGCGTGCAAAACGTGTTGAGCGCGATCAATGTGGTGCTGGCGTCTGGGCGCATTGGCCGCCCCAACTGCGGCTATGGGACCATTACGGGCCAGGCCAACGGGCAAGGCGGCCGCGAGCATGGGCAGAAGTGCGACCAACTGCCCGGCGGCCGCGACGCGGACAACCCGGAACACCGCGCCTATATTGCCAGTGTCTGGGGCATGGATGTGGAAGATATGCCGCCGCCCGGCGTGGACGCGTATGAGTTGATCCGCCTGATCGACCGGGGCGAGATCAAGGGGCTGTTGACCATCTGCTTCAATCCGGTGGTGTCGCTGCCCGACAACAACTTTGTGCGCCAGGCGTTGGAAAAGCTGGAGTTCTACGTCGCCATCGACTTCTTCCTCAACGAGACGGCACGCTACGCGGACATCGTTCTGCCTGGTTCGCTGCAGGAGGAGGACGAAGGGACCGTTACCCAGGTCGAGGGGCGCATCATCCGCATCCGCAAAGCAGTGGACTGCCCCGGCGAGGCACGCCAGGATTGGCGCATCCTCCAGGACATTGCGCGTGCCCTGGGCCGGGAGAAGGGCTTCACCTTCGACAGCCCACAGGAGATCTTCGAGGAACTGCGCGTCGCGTCCAAGGGGGGAATTGTGGACTACTCCGGCGTGACCTATGAGAAGATCGAGCGCCAGTTCGGGGTCTTTTGGCCCTGCCCCAGCGAGGATCACCCCGGCACGCCGCGCCTCTTTGAGCCGGGTTCGTGGAACCCAGTGGCCCAGGGCAAAGGCCCCTTCTACTTCCCGGACGGCAAGGCGCGCTTCAAGGTCACGCCCTATGTGCCGCCTACCGAAGATGTGGACGCGGAATATCCGCTGATCCTCACCACGGGCCGCGTGGTCAGCCAGTTTCTATCGGGAACCCAGACGCGGCGCATTGGCCCGCTGGTGGATCACTACCCGGAGCCGCGCATCGAGCTGCACCCGCTCTTGGCCGAGCGGCTGGGGATTGCGGACGGCGAATGGGTGACCGCGGAGTCGCGCCGCGGGACATGCACCCTGCGCGCGCAGGTGGTGCGTACCATCCGCCCGGACACGATTTTCATTCCGTACCACTGGGCTGGTCGCCAAAGCGCCAATCAACTGACCATTGCCGCGCAAGACCCGATCTCCAAGATCCCCGAATACAAGGTCTGCGCGGTCAAGCTGTACAAAGCGGAGGGGCCGCCCGCCCATGCTCAACAGCTAGCGCCCCAAGCGGTAACGGCCCAAGAAGCAATGACCCAAGAGGCAGTGTCTCAACAGTAGTTTGCAGCGCAGGCTCAAGCCTGCGCCGAGTGGTGGAAAACGTGCTCAAGCACG